>DAIDKV010000056.1 GCA_027449865.1 Planctomycetales bacterium | reverse complement strand
GGAGGGGGGCACATGGGCGGGATGGGTGGCGGCGGTCATCATTGAACCGTCATTCCGGCGTCCCTCCGCTGAGTTCGCGGATAAGCCCACACAGTCCAACTCTCGCGGTTCGGTAAATCGAACCGGCCGACGAACTGGGGTGTGCCAAAGCGCAACGTGAGTGCCTTCTGCAGTTCCGCGCATTGTGCCTCGGAGAAGAAACGTTCGTCGCCGTGCCGCTGTGCGATCAGCCAGACCCGACCCCCGGGATCCGGCCTCACGCTCTTTGGGTCCGGATGCCAGGTGGCCGGAATGGGCAGGTCGCGCCGGAGGTAATACCGGGCGACCGCGACCCTCTGGAGCCACCGTGTAATCATCAGGTCTGGGATCGCTGGCGGTGGAGTTACCCCATTGTAGACGACGCAGAGATCGCCCGCCGAGGGAAGGCTGGCGACTCTTTCGGCCGTTCTGCGCTGGACGACGTTGTCGAATCCGAAATAGGGCAGGTGCAGATCGCGCAACGTCCCAAAGATTGCCAGCACGCCGAGTACCGAGGCGACCACGATTGGCCCACGTTGGGCCCGCCTCAAACGTAAGAGGAATGCCATGAGCCCTTCGGCGGCCAGCAGGCAAAAAGCCGGGGCCATGTAGAGCATGACCCGGGTGCTGGTTCCATATGGGTAGCGACGAAGCGCAGCGGCCAGCAGAGCGATCGGTAGCGGACCGAGAAGAAGCATCAGTAACGCCCGACGCGGTGGACGCCGAACCATCCGAACGATTCCAGCCAGCACGAACAACGCCGTCGCGGTACTTCCAAAGTTGTTGCCTCCCTGGGGATAGGCGACCATCATCCCGGTGTGGACCTCGACGAGCCATCGAGGGAGTTGCCACGGCTTCTCGATCGGCGGGAACGATCGGCGCCATGTGATGAGTTTCGTCAAGAAGGGGGCTGCTTCGGCCTGTGGTCCAGCGAAGAGCAAGTAGACGATCAGCCAGTTCACGCCGAGTAGAAGGACGTACGCCGCCCACATGATCCGGGCCCGGCGGTTCGGTTCGCGTAGCGCGCGAAGTCCAAGCAGCATCGCCACCGATCCGGCCGGAAAGACCGACGGATACGAAAGCCAGACTCCCACGATTGCCGTGGCGATCAGCACGGCCCATCGTTTCCGCGACTCGATCCGACGGAAGACGGACCATCCGGCCATCGTGAGGAGGAGCGAGAGGAGCAGGTCGGTGGAGTAGGGCTTGACCTCGACGGAATGTCGGACCGGATAAAACGAGGCGGCCAGGATGGCAACCGCCAGCAGGGTTGTCCGCGAGGTCGTGACCTCACGACCAAACCGGGCCAGGAGCATCAGCGAGGCCAGACCCGCCAGAAACGGGACCAGGCGAAGCGCCCACTCGCCGGGTCCCAGCCATCGGACCGCCGCCCACTCGACACCGAGGAAAGCAGGCGGGACGATTTGATAAAACTCGGGCGGCTGGATCAGCCCGGTAAAGTCGCGTTCCAGAACGGTTGCGGCGACATAAGCTTCATCGCCCCAAAGAGGTTGATCGGTCGCGTATCGGATGCCTCGCCACGCGAGACCAATCATCAGCACGGCGACGGTCGCACGGACAACCATCCGGCGATTTACCAGGGGCCTGTGTCTCGCGGAGATCACGCCCGGATAGTCGATGACCGCTGGGATTTGCGTCGCCGTACTCATCCCGTGTCGCTCCCTCGACCCGATCCCTCGCCGCCCGTGAGATCCTTCCTCCATTCTCCGAATCGCGCAAACCACCCTGTTGCGCGCCTGATCCCGACACTTTAACACGATCCCCGCGGATGACCTACCTCATCCTTGCGAGTCGCCGCGTTCCGGCGTACCCTGATGATCGATTCCAATCGTCCTTTCTTGACGGCGTGAGCCCGACGCCCACGTTTCGGCGTCTTCAAACCACTTCCATGAGCCAGGACAGGGGATGACCATGTCGGTCCACGAATACGATCGCTCGCCTCGCTTTTTCTTGTGGTCCAGGCTGCTGACCAGCTTTTCCTTCGCGCTCTTGCTCGGTGCGGTCGCGATAATCCTGCCGGAGCGTCCGCTAAGGGCCGGCGGGGCCGATGGCAGGGAGCGGTCCACCTCGGATTTCGTCCGGCAGACGCAGCGCGCCATGAAGGACCTCGATCATCGGCTGAGCGGCCTGGTCCGCCGGGTGCTGGACGAGCCCAACTCGCCCCGAAAGCTCCGCGAACAGCTCATGGATCTGCGGTTCGCAGCGAAGAGGGCCGAGGCGGCTTATCTCAATGCCAAGTTCGCGCGCGAAATCGCCGAGATTGCCGCCTTTGAGTACAAGCAGGGAACCTTCCCCAAGGATCTCCAGGTCGCCGAAGGTAAAATTGCCCAGGCCAAATCCGAGATGGAACTGAGCCAGGCCAAGGCCAAACGCGTGCAAGAAGCCTGGGATATGATATCAAAGATGAATAATTTCAAGTCCGCAAGCGATCTGGCCGCGGTCCTCCAGGTCGGTGAGATTCATTCCCTGGCCAGGCGAGAGGCCCTGGTCAGTAAATTCGTCCTCGAACAGGCCGAATCGGAGAAGGAAGTGCTGGTCAAGTACACCCGGGACAAGCGGACGAAAGAGCTGGAAGCTGATGCCAAAAAGGCTCATGCCGAGGAGCTCTCCAAACAGGCAGCCTGGGAGCTACAAAAGGCGAAGGTCGAAGCCATGGAGCGAGATCTCAGGAGTCCGTGGCCAACCTCCGATCAGGGAAAGCGGCTCCTCGCCCTCATCGATCTGGCGGTCCCGCTGGAGCAGGAGGCCCACGAGCGGCTCGACTCGCTCGCGAAAGCGGATAAACCCGAAGCCAGCCTCCAAAAGGAACTCGCCCGACAGACGAACAACCTGGAGTCGATCCTCGACGAGGCCGAGGCGCGCCAGGCGCGAGATGAAATGTCACATCTGAGCGGGCGGCTGAGTCGAGAGCGGGGACGGTAGCGATCGCGACGCGTACCGCCCGACGACGCACGACAGGAGACACCGATGATCCGGATCAAGGACCTGCGCGTCGATTACGACGATCTTTGCGCCGTGAAAGACCTCAGCCTGGAAGTCGGGCCGGGCGAGGTCTGTGGTCTCATCGGACCTAACGGCGCCGGCAAGACAACCACGATGCGCGCCATGCTCGGTCTGCTCGAACCGACCTACGGCGAGATCGAGGTCTGCGGCGTCGATGTCCGCGAGCGTCCCAGAGACGTCTGCCGAATCATGGGGTTCATGCCCGACTTCCCTCCAGTCTATGAAGACCTGATGGTCTGGGAGTTCCTGGACCTCTTCGCCGCCAGCTACGGTCTCTCCCCGGGCGAGCGGCGGCACGCGATCGCGGATCACCTCGACATGGTTGGGCTCACCGAGAAGCGTGAGGCAATGGTTGGCGAACTCTCTCGCGGGATGCGGCAGCGGATGATGCTCGCGAAGACCCTCATCCCCAATCCCAGCGTCCTCCTGCTCGACGAGCCGGCCAGCGGGATCGACCCTCAGGGCCGGATCCAGCTCAAGAACGTGTTGAAGCAACTCGCCGAACGAAAGAAAACCGTCCTGATCTCGTCGCACATCCTCACCGAGATGGACGAGTTTTGTACCTCGATCGTCGTGATGGAAGGGGGACAGTTGGTCGTCGCCGGCCGGATCGAAGAGGTCAACCGTCGCGTGATGGGCGACTCCTATCTGACAGTCGAGGTGCTGGGCGAGGTCGAGCTTTTCCAGTGGATCGTCGGATCCGACGACCGCGCCGACTCCATCGAACCGCGAGGCGAGCTGACTTTTGAATTCCGGTTCCGCGGCGATGCACGCGCGGCCAGCGAACTGCTGACCGCACTGGTTCGCCAGGGGGTCCCCATCGCCGGCTTTGCTCGCCGGCGAGACAACCTCGAAGACCTCTTTCTCAAGGTCGGATCGAAGGAGCTCTCCTGATGCGGGACGACATCCGCCGATTCTTTTCCAACCCGATTCTGGTAAAACATGCCCGGTCGCGGCTCCGTCCCCAGTCGGCCTTCAGCGCCCTGGCTGTCGTGATCATGCTCAACCTCTGCCTGGCCTTCGCCGGATACCAGCTCGACTGGTATCAGCACGGCTACGTCGCCGGTGGGATCATGGCGATGCAGATCGTGATCCTCGGCATCATGGGATCGGCCCAGGTGAACGCCGCGGTGAACGGCGCTCGGGCCTCTGGCGTCCTCGACTTTCACCGGGTCACGCCAATGTCTCCAAGAGAGCTGATGTTCGGCTTCTTCCTCGGCGCTCCGATCCGGGAATATGCTCTGTTCGCCTCGACGATTCCCTTCACGATCTTCTGCATGGCGTTCGGCATCCCGACCTTCCGCGGCATCGTGCAACTGATGCTTCTAGTCCTGATCAGCGCGTGGATTCTCCACGCGATCTCGATGATCAGTGCCCTGATCTCGAACTCAAAAAACCCGTCGGGAAACGCGCTGGGGATGATTGTGTTCTTGCTATTCTTCTTTGCGTACATCGTCCTGGGAGCCACGCAATCGGTCTATGCGGTGGAATCGGAATATCGGCTGCGATTCTTCGGGATTCCGCTCCCCTGGCTTCCGGTCATTCTTCTCTACGAAGTGCCGATGCTCTTCTTCCTGCTGCTGGCCGCGACACGAAAAATCGAGTCGCAACGGCTGCATTCCCTCTCGAAGCCTCAGGCGATCGCGGCCATGCTAACCTTCGCCATGCTCACCCTCGGCGGGATCTGGCGGCAGGAGAATTATCAATATTTTCAGATCGCCTCGCTCTACCTGCTGGTCGTTCCAGCCCTCCTTCTGGGGACCATGATCGTGCCCTCCCAGGCCGAGTACATCAAGGGCCTGCACCGGGCTCAGAAACAGGGTCATCCGCGTCTCCCCTGGTGGAACGACCTTTCGGTGAGCGTTCCGGGTCTGATGATTCTGCCCGCGATCGTACTGGTCGCGGGAACGGTGGTCGACACAATCGCGACCGGCACTCCCGATCCCCAATTCGGGGCGCCGGGATCCTCCAACGCGTATTCCCTGGCGCTGGCCGCCGCGGTACTGACGGTCGCCTATCATGCTTTCGGGTTGCAATATTTCCAGCTAAAGTTCGGTCGGCGGGCTTCGGTCTACTTCAGCCTCTTTCTCTTCGTCGCCTGGCTCCTTCCGATACTCGGAGGGTGGATACTCGCAGCCTCGGAGACGGGGCAGAATAGCGAGCGAATGGCCGCTCCGATTTTCGCGCTTAGCCCTGTGGCCGGCATTGGAATGATCTACGCCATCCAGCGAGAATTGGCCTTCGGGGTACAGGCGACCGCGCTGATTTCGATCCTTCTGTTCGCCTTCGGCTTCGCCCACTTGCTCGTGGGCGCCCGCCGCCGCATCATCATGGGGTTCGTGGCGTCCCTCGCCGAGAGGCCAGCGTCCGTGATTGGGCCGGATCTCGACGGGGTCGCAAAACCCATCTCGATCGCCCTCCCTGGAGAAGCCGTCCCGTGAGAACCCGCGACCCTCTGCAACGCTCCTTCCGGCCGCTCTTGCTGGCGGCCTTGTCCTGGTCAATCCTCGGCGCCGCTGCCGCTGCCGACGAGCCCGCCTCGGCTGCGATCACCCGACGCCTTTATGTCGCCGAGCCTGGCATCCGGAACTACCTGGAATACGGAGGCCACGGCGTGATCGTCTACGACATCGATCATGGCCATCGTTTCCTCCGCCGCATCCCGACCAAGGGACTGGACGCCCAGGGAAAGCCGATCAACGTGAAGGGAATCTGCGCCAGCGCACGGACGAAGCGCCTCTACATCAGTACCATCAAGCAGTTGATGTGCCTTGACCTTGTCACGGAGAAGGTCCTCTGGGAGCGAACCTACGAAAAGGGTTGCGATCGAATGTCGATCACGCCCGACGGCGAGACGATTGTTCAGCCAAGCTTCGAGGGGCCGATCTGGTACATTCTTCGCGCCAGCGATGGCGAGGAAATGGGGCGGGTCGAGCCGAGATCGGGCGCGCACAACACGATCGTCGGCCCGGATGGCAAGAAGGCGTATCTGGCCGGGCTGAACTCACCTGACCTGACGATCATCGACATCGCCTCAAAAAAGATCGTGGGTCGCTGCGGTTCCTTCGCCGCGAGCATCCGGCCGTTCACCATCAACGCTGACCAGACCCTCTGCTTCGTGAATGTCAACAAGCTGCTGGGCTTCGAGGTCGGCGACCTTCAAACTGGTAAGAAGCTCTACCGGGTGGAGGTTTCGGGATATCCGACCGGCCCAACCAAGCGGCACGGCTGCCCGAGCCACGGAATCGGGATGACGCCCGACGGCCGCGAAATCTGGGTGACCGACGCCCACAATCGCCGAATGCACATCTTCGACGCGACCTCGATGCCGCCCAAACAGCTCGAATCCATTGAGCTCCGCGACGAGCCCGGCTGGATTACCTTTAGCATCGACGGACGACTCGCCTATCCGTCAACCGGCGACGTGATCGATGTTCGCTCAAGGAAGATCATCGCTGGCCTGCGCGACGAGGAAAACCGTGAGGTTCAGAGTGAAAAGCTGCTGGAAATCGATTTCCGAGGCGCCGAACCGGTCCGTGCCGGCGATCAGTTTGGGATCGGCCGCCCGTGAGTTTCAATCATCCGTCAGGACAGAAAAGGCCGAGTCGTAGCCTCAGACCTTTCCGAGGCTGGGTCTCGCTCTCTCCCTGGGAATTTCACCCACTTTGCCAGCCTTCCTGAGTACCATGACGCGTAATTCGGAAGGTTGCCGAGGGACCCATTTGCTTTAAATAAAAAAATCTGTTCAGGAGATCTTGACTTCTAAGTCTACTTGTGGTCTATTAGACCATAAGGAAGCGTCGGCTCGCGAGGGGTCGGCTTAACTTTGGGTCCAGAGGGCCTTCCGTCGTTAGGTGTGCGTCGGAGGGCTTTTTTTGTTTCGCTCGACGCCGATTTTCGGATGAGGGGACTTCGTCGATGAAGCCTATCCCGATCCCACCCTGCTCGTTTCGCCGATCCCTGGAGCTCGGCGATTTCCGGGGCACCGAATGCCCGATCTGCAACGGCTACATGGAGATCCACCAGCCCGATGCGGGGCGGCCGGAACGCTTGCTGGGCACCTGTGAAGATTGCTCAATCTGGTGCCTGGTCGATCTCACCAACGATGTGACGATGATCCTCTTCGACGCGCAAGTGTCTGAGGAGAACGAGCCGAAACTCTCCCTGGTACGGGCCGAGGACATTCAAGGAACCGACGATGTCATTGTATCGTCCAGAAAGAGGAGTCGGTCGCGCAAGAGTTTACACTCGACCACAAGATAAGGCCGCCGTGGCCATGTAAAGCCTTGCGATGACAGCCAGCTTGGAATGGGCTGCCTGCAGGTCGAATTCAACCATGGTGGCACAGAGATCGGAGCCAATAACCTGGACTTTACCGATCTCTGTGCCTCTGTGCCTCTCTGGGAGGATCGCCGAATCAGCCGACCTTTGCGAGCGCCGGGGCGCTTCGCATCGAGGCCGAGGCGGCGACGAAGGCCTCGATGAGCTGCATGTCGAGGGAGATGTTCCCCTCGTTCTCCGGGTGCCACTGCACACCGGTAACCCACCACCCGGCTTCCTTCCCCTCGAAGGCCTCGATGAGGCCGTCGGGCGCCAGCGCGGCCGTCCGGAAATTTGGGGCGAGCTTGCGAATGCCCTGGTGGTGGTAGCTGTTCACCCGGATCTCGCCGGGCCCGTAGATTTCTTCGAGCCGGGTGCCGGGCTGCATCACGACCGTGTGTCGGTGCGCCCCGCCGAGTGGGTCACGGTGCGGAATCCCCTTGGGCATGTCCTCCGGCAGGTGCAGGAAGAGTCCACCTCCGCAGACGACATTCAGCTCCTGCATCCCCAGGCCGATTCCCAGGACGGGCATCCGGCGCTGCTGGACCAGCTTGCAGAGCAGCCGATCGGCCAGCTCTCTCCGCTCGGTGATCATCGTGACAGCCGGGTGGGGCGAGAGACCCATCTTCCGAGGGTCCAGGTCATCGCCACCGGTGAGCATCACGCCGTCAAGCCGGTCGAGAATCGGTGTGAGGTCTGATTCGCGGGTCAGTGGGGGGATGATGACCGGCAAGGCATTCGCAGCCAGCAGGCTCTCGAAGTAGCCGCTGTGGATGTAGCTGTGAGGCGTCCGACCCTTGGCCGAGGCGCGGTAGTCCGTGTTGATTCCGATGAGTGGACGATACTTCATGGCAGCCATCCCTTCCTTGAAATGGTCTCGTCGAATTCCGTTCGATCGACGCCGATAGCGCCGCCCGGCTCGGCCATAAGGCCGCCCGGATAGAGGTCTTCCCTGGATCTTTCTCATCTCCGACCTGACAGGCCGCAGACGATCCGACCTCTCGACGTACCTCACCAGCCCTGCCCGCTCCGCGGGAGGACCGCTCTGGAATGCTCCTGCTAGGGGATGTGAGTCGTGTAGGAAAAGCGAATCCGACTGATCCATCAATCGCCTCGCCCGTGCGGCGAGTTGGTCAAAGCATACCGAGGCCCGTCATCCGGATTCAAGGAAAATCCGTGGTTTTTTCCGCCTTTTTTCGCCCCAATTCGATCGGGAAGGCAAGTATACTTCGACGCTGGCCACCCGGCAAAGGTTGGTGATGCAGACAGGATGGACCCATGGTTTTCGATCGATTCCGCGCACCTCGCTGCCCGAAATCGGGGCGAGGCGCGCGGGTCGGGGGTTGCGCGATCAGTGCGCGGCGAACGGCGCGGCGGCGTTGGCCGCGGTGGCCTCGGGCGGGACCGAGCTCGTGGGCGGAGGATACTCGCCCCGAATATATCGGTAGATCATCGTCAGGTCGTTCTCACTCACCTGATCGTCACCAAACGCAGGCATCTTCTGACCGTCGTCCATGTACCCATATCGATCGGCGGTCGAGGGCTTGCGGACCATGCGCTCGAACCAGTCGGCCGATCCCCATCGATAGAGACCGGGAGCATCACGCGTGCCCCCCTCGCTCAAACCCTCGACCACGTGGCAGGTACCGCATTCCTTCTGGAATAGCTCCAGCCCGGGATGCTTGGCGACTTCCGGATGGCTCAGCCACTCGTCAGGCGTGAGGTCCGCCGGTATCTTCGCAAACCCCGCGACGAAATCAGCCACGACATCGAGTTGCCTGGCATTCAACTTTGAAGACTTCTTCCATTCTTCCATGCCATCACAACCAGGGGCCTTACCGAAATAGGTGGCCGACTGGGGCTTGTCGAGCAGGCCACGTATCCAGGCTCGCGAGCCGAAACGGGCGAGGTCGGGGGCCGATTGTTCGCCACTTCCCTTGCCTTCCATCACGTGGCACCCGAGGCATTTCCGGTCCAGGACGGCACGGCCCTGGGTCCAGGGATCACGCCGGAGGAGATAAGAGGCCCCATCTGGGGGTATGCCAGCGCCATGGAGTGCCGCTAGTTGCAAGGCACGCCGTTGAGCCTCGTCAGCCTTTGCTCGAGCTTCGTGGAACTGCTTGTTGCCCGCATCTTCCCGGATGGCGATCACCGTCAGGCCGGTGATGGCTCCAGCCATCACCAGGGCGAAGAGGCAGGCCATCGCGTGCGAGGCGCGTCTCGGAAGGATACGGTCGAGGAACGGAAGCAGCACCAGGAGCATCAACAGAGTCGACGGAATCACGACCGTGCCGATAACCTCTCGGTTCCCGGGGAAGTATTTCAGCATCTGATAGAGCGATAGGAAGTACCACTCGGGCCGTGCGGGGTAGTCGGCGCTGGAGGGGTCGGCGGGGGCGTCAAGGTGAGCCCCACCGTTGTAGTAGACGACGCCCACCACAACGCCCATCAATGTGGCGACCGCGATGGTATTCCGGAACGACTGGTGCGGCCAGTACGGCTCATCGCGACGGGTATTCTCCGGCCGGAGCGGAGGCGTCATCCCTTTTCGACGCGCCAGGGCGATGTGCGCGGCGAGTGTCGCGATGAAGAGTGCCGGGAGCACCGCGACATGAAGCGCGAAGAAGCGAGTGAGCGTCTGGTTACCGTATTCCGTCCCTCCGATGAGAAGCTTCTGGACGTACGGCCCCAGCACCGGCGCTCCACCGATGATGTTGGTGACGACCTTGGTCGACCAGTATCCCTTCTGGTCCCAGGGAAGCTGGTATCCGGTGTGACCGAACGCAACGCAAAGCACCAGAAGTATCACGCCGAACCACCAGGTAAACTCGCGGGGCCGGCGGTAGGCCGCGGTCCAGATCGTCTGGAAGAGGTGGAACGCCAGGAGAACCATCGTGGCCTGGGCCGAGTAGTGGTGAACGCCTCGAATGAACCAGCCGAGCCACATCTCGTGGTTGATGTAGTAGACGCTTCCCCAGGCCGTCGATGACGACGGGCTATATGCCGTCATCAAGAGGATGCCGGTAAACGCCTGAATGAGAAAGGCAGCGAGGACCGCGGGTCCCGAGACGTATCGCCAACCGGCGCCGCTGGGGACAATCCTTTCAAGTCCTGCCCGACGACGCGAGAACAGTCCGGTCCGGTCGTCGATCCAATCGGAGAGTGGCTTAAGCAAGGGGAGTCTTCTCCTCGATCGCCGTGCGAAACCGCTGGAACCGAACGCGGATTTCTGGGTCTGAGCCGGTGGTCGTCTCGATCTCGAGCCGGTCCATGGGGCGAGGTGGAACGTGGTTGGTCGGCTGGCCCTCGAGCGTGAAGGCGCTGGTGTGGCAGGGGCAAATGAAGCCGCTTCGGTCGGCCTTGAGGTTGATGGCACATCCCAGGTGCGGACATTCCGACTGAAACGCGATCACAGGCGGATCGCTGCCGGCCGGCTGTCGGACTAACCAGACCGAGCCGACGGGCTCCTTGGGGTAGTTGACCCACGAGTCCCGTCGTTCCTCGATGATCGCGAACGACCTTGGCACCCCGACTTCGAGCTGGCTGAGGCGGGCGATGGAGTGGAAGCCGCTTTCCTTCCCCTTGCGACGGAGCGGCGTCAGCACGAAAGCCGCGCCCGGGACCGCCAGGACCATGGCCGCGAGCCCACCAATCGCGGCAGTGGCAAGGCCGAGAAAGTTCCGGCGCTGGGTATCCGGCGGCCGGATCTCGGCGTTCGGGTTGATTCTTGCAGGGTCCATTCTTGGAGTCGCTCCGGGAGTGAGGCGGCGGCGGGTCGGCCCCGTTATGAGATCGAGGGAAGTCCGGCCGCGGGAAGGATGGCACGGCCGCATCCCGATCAGGAGGAGGGCCGTTGATCGATGGTCGTGGTCGGTGGGATGATTCTCCGCATGGCGTCGCAGAGTGGCCGGGGGTCGCTGCTCCATCCCCGGATATCTTTTATTAACGGCCCGGGGCCGACGGTTCAAGAGCCTGCCGGACTTCGCTCAGCACGCGATCCACGACCTCGGGTAACGTGCCTGCGATCGTCGCTCCGGCCGCGGCCCGGTGGCCGCCTCCGCTAAACCGTCCCGCGATCGCCGCACAATCCACGCCGGAACGCGTCCGGAACGAGACCTTCACGCCTCCCCTGGCCTGCTCGATGAAGAGCAGGCCAAGCTCAACACCACGAAGGCTGACTGTGTAGTCGATAAGATCCTCGGTATCCGGTGGTATCGCCCCGGTCCGATGGAGGTCATCCAGGCCAACCGCCGCGTACGCAAGCCGGCCGTCCATCTCGACCTGGAGCCGCGTGAGTGCCTCACCGATCAGGCGAAGCCGGCCCAGCGTGTTTCGCTCAAAAAGAAGTCGGTAGATCCGGTCGATGCCGGCGCCGGCGTCGATCAACTCCGCAGCAGCGCGAAGGGTTCCGGCGTCGGTGTTGGAGTGCCGGAACCAGCCAGTATCCATTGCGATGGCGGTGAGCAGTCCCGTGGCGACCTCGCGGGTGAGCATACCTCCCAGGGCGTGGACCGCCTCCAGGATGAGCGTCCCGGTCGCCTCGGCCGTCTTGTCCTTCAGGAAAATAGCCCCGAGATCGTCCTGGCTGACATGGTGGTCAATCACGACCCGAGGACCGGAGAATTCGCGGATGAAGCCGGCCATCTCGCCCAGTTGATTCCAGGCAGATAAATCCAGGATCACAGCCACCTCGCATTCGGTCAGCGACTCGGGCGAGGAGAGTGTCTGGAAGTGCTCGAAGAAAGTCCCTTCAGGATCGAGAAAATCGTATCTCGGTGGCGTGGGGCTGGAATTGACAACGCGAACGTTTTTCCCCTTCTGCCGAAGTAGTCCGGCCATGCCGACCTCGGACCCCAGCGCATCGCCGTCTGGGCGAACGTGCGTCGTCACCAGGAATCGATCGTGTGTTTCGATAAGGTCAGCTAGCGGGGTCCAGTCGATGGGCATCGGGGGGGCTTCCGCGTCTCGGTCGGGGATCCTTGCACCAATCCAGGTTAGCCCGAATTGGCCGATGAGGCAATCGCCGAGAACGCGCGGACCCGCTTCCCTTCCTGTGATATCCGCGGTTTCAGGTCGTGTAGGAATCAATACGGAATCGGTGAAGGTTTCGCTCGACCCAGGCAATCGTCTCGTCGAGGCCCTGATCTAGGCTGTACGACGACTGCCATCCCCAAAGCTGCCGAGCGAGCGCCGTGCCGGCCAGAAGTCTCTCGACCTCGCTGGCCGCCGGCCGGACCCGTTGATCGTCAGCCTCAACCCGGATCTCTCGCCCCATCCGTCGCCCGATCCGTTCAACCAGCTCGCCGATCGAGATATCCTCGCCGCGCCCGATGTTCACCGCCCTCCCCAGCGCTGCGTCGCAGCCGGCGATCGCGACGAACCCCGAGGCCGTATCCTTGACATAGGTCAGGTCTCGCCGGGGATCGAGCCGGCCGAGCCTGACCACCGGCCGAGAGAGCGCCTGACTGATGATCGTCGGGATGATCGCCCTCGCTGATTGCCTCGGTCCAAATGTGTTGAACGGCCTTAGAATCGTGACCGGGAGCCCAAACGACCGGTAATAGCTCTCCCCCAGGGCATCGGCCCCGATCTTGGATGCGGAGTAAGGTGACTGTCCTTGAAGTGGATGATCCTCGTCGATTGGGACCGTCCGCGCCGTTCCATAGACCTCGGACGTCGAGGTCAGCACCACCCGCTCGATGCTCGCGCTCTCCCTCGCCGCATCCAGGACGTGTGCGGTCCCCAGGACGTTTGTCTGCACCACGTCGTAGGGGTTTTGATAGGAGTATGGGATCGCGATCGAGGCACCCAGGTGGAAAACCCACTCCTGGCCATCAACCGCACGTCGGACAGCGGCCGGATCCTTCAGGTCGCCCCGCTCAATCCGCACCTCAGACCGAATCTCTTCTGGGATCGTCTCCAGGTGACCGCGGTCATCTCTACCGTTGTACCGGACGAAGGCTCGAACCCGGTGTCCTTCGCACACCAGGAGTTCGACCAGATGACTCCCGATGAATCCCCCTGCCCCCGTGACCAGGACTGCCTTGCCCATCGGGACCCGACTCCTTCCTTCCGACCATCCCATCCCCATCGACCAGACCCGTCCGATCGTAATTCTTTCTCCGACCAACCGCCACGCCGGTTCTTCGACCAGACACTTGCCCAGACGACGGAATCCAGGCCGATCGCTCAACGCAGATCCCCTTTTTTCTGCAAGTCTCCCTTTTTGCCTGAAGGAAAGGATTTGGCCATCCGATACTTTTTCCCAGAGGCTGTCGAAAGCAAGTAGGGAGGCTGGTCGGAACCATGCACCAGACGCACCGTGGAGGATCAACCATGATTTCGCGATTCGTGCTCGTTGGACTCGTGGCCACGCTGGGCATCTCGATCCCGACCCGCAATGAATTGGTCTCCTGCGTCGGCGTTCTGCACGAATGGATGGCCAACGGCCTGGCCTCGCTCGATGCCTCGACCCATCGAACCTCGCCTCCTGGCCTCCGGGATTGGACACCGAACCGTCCCCGACGAAATTACACGCCGATCGAACCGACCCTGACGGTCGTCGGAATCGTGGACGAACTCAATCGGATGTCCGATGGAATCGAAGTTCCGCCGCTGCCATCACGTCCTCGAAGCTCGGGAACAGCCCGTTCCGCTTTCAGTAGATCGAAAGTTTTCTCGTTTGTCACAAACGAGGAGAACTTTGTCGCGAATACTGAAGATATGCTGGTACGAAGTGCTTTGCCAGCGACATCAATGTCGAGGTTGGCGATGGAAAAGCGACACAGTTGTCCCGCTCGAGGTGAGTCGCACTGTTCTTTTTCCCCTGGCCTCTTCTCGACCGTCAGGGTCACACCTCCCTGGGAACCGATCGAGGCTTCGACAGACTCGTCGGCCGACATCGCGACCGTTTTGAATCGATTCGCGGAAGGACTGGATCTCACTCCGACCCGGCGTCACCCACTCGCAACCGTGACCGATGTGGAGCGTGTCTTCGAGAGTCTTCCGTTCGCCGGCCCAGTCGTCCCAGACCGATCATCGCTCGCGGCCGAACCATCTCCGCGTCTTACTTCTTATGATGAAGCCAGGCTTTCCCCTTCGCCCGAGTTCACGCGGGCTCTTGGCCTGACCAGTCAGGCACTGAAAGCCTGGATTCGAGTTCTGAACGCCCCTGGCGAACTCCGCATCAGTTCTCGTTAACGGACTCTCAGGGCGACGCCAACGGCACTCCCGGCGCCAGTCCTTTCGGTCATCCGAGGCATCCTATCTCCCGGCTGACTGAGTTCGGAAACCGAGAATCCCGAGAAAACAAAAAATCGGGAATAAATGCGCATGGCGTCTGGAATTACCCTCGATTCGGGAGTATATTCTGGAGCCTGCAACGGAGAGGCCGGGTAGATGTCGTGCCGGGATAGATGGGTTTTCCCGGGACTCCCTGGAAAAACAGCGAAGTTCAAGCCCGAGTTGAGTTGCGAGCTCAGCTCTGGGTTGAGAGTCTGCGCAGTCAACTCTTTCGGGACGAGCTGTCTCGGACGATTTCGGCCCGCATCTCTGGTACTTCCCTCCAAGCCGTCGTCATCCAGAATTCCACGATCCGAAGGAGCCGGTTCCATGAGTGGGCTTTCCCGTGAGTTTTCCTCGCGCTCCATGCTTTTCCTCCTGGTTCTCGGCCTTCTCTCGGCCGGAATTCCTGGGTGTGGCGATGGTGCCGACCAGAAAGAAACAGGCGGCGTCTCCGTTCCTCCAACCGTCCAGCAGTCGAACAAGAACATGGAAGACTTCATGAAATCCCAGGCGGCGAAGAAAAAGTAATCGCATCGCCGAACTGGTGATATGGCTTCTAAAACCTTCGGCTTCCGGATCGGCCGCGGGCAGCATCATCTCATCTCGATTCCTTCGTTCCCTTTCAAGTGAGGCTCCAATGCGCATCTCATCGAGGCGGGGATTCACGCTGATCGAATTGCTCGTGGTCATCGCCATCATCGCTGTTCTGATCGCCTTGCTCCTCCCCGCGGTTCAGGCGGCACGCGAGGCAGCGCGGCGCGCGCAATGCGTCAACAACCTCAAGCAGATCTCTCTCTCCCTGCATAATTACCACTCGGCGACCAACTCCTACCCGCTCGGGGCGAGCCTGGCGCCGTACAATGGAAGCACCGCCACCACCGACTGGAGCAACTGGAGCGCACACGCCCAACTCCTCGCTTACCTCGAAGGCGGCACCATCTACAACGCGTGCAATTTTAGTGTCGCCCCGGAGTGGGCCAACAATTACGGCTACCTGGCCAATTCAACCGCGACGAATTCCAAGATCAATTCGTTTGGATGCCCGTCCGACCCGAACGCCAACAAGCAATCCTTGAGCGGCACCTACTCTCCCCTCGGCTCCAATAACAGCTACATGGGGAGCCAGGGGACGACGACAGTTGGCTACCCCGAGGCCACGCCGAACATCGCCAATGCTCAGCAGAGTACGGGAATCTTCGCCTACCAGCACAGCTACGACATCGCAAGCGTCACCGACGGAACTTCGAACACCGTCGCCTTCGCCGAGATGATCGCCGACGACCAGGTTGGCGGCTTTGAGATGATCCCGGGAAAGGGAACGGGCGGTACGAATACCTTGAAGGGCGTCTACTTCTACGACGTCAACGCCGCGGGGCTCGCTACCGTCATGATGGATATCCAGACGTGCAATGCGAAATACCAGCATGATGGAGGGGGTCGGGAGGGTGGTGGTTATCGATGGTCGTGCGGGGCGATGGGCTACACGATGTTCAACACGGTCATCCCGCCGAACGGTGGCGGGGTCGCCAAGTGGGGGGCCTGCCGGAACAATTGCTGCCCCCAGACCCGCCACGCCGACTACGTCAATGCATCGAGCTACCATCCTGGCGGAGTCAACGTTT
Organism: Planctomycetales bacterium; assembly: GCA_027449865.1. Taxonomy (GTDB): domain Bacteria; phylum Planctomycetota; class Planctomycetia; order Isosphaerales; family Isosphaeraceae; genus JAKAUH01. The sequence goes on along the minus strand of DAIDKV010000056.1, from coordinate 90,592 downwards.
CGCTTGCCGACGGTAGTGTCCGCTTTATTAAAAACACGATCGCGATGAAGACATGGTGGGCGCTCGGGACTCGCGGGCTCGGCGAGGTGATCTCGGCAGACTCCTACTGAGAGGCTTCCATCGGGGATCGTCCATCGCCTGGGCACATACTGGGATTTGATCTGGCCCGGGCGATTCTTCTTCTTTTACAGCCCGAAGAGTGTGGCTTTCCAACTCCGTCTTCGGGCTCTCTCCACGGGTTGAGATCACAATCGAAGGGAATCTCGGGCGGCTGGATATCTGGCGAAGACCTCCATGCCGCGGAGATGGACCCGATCGAAACTTCCCAGATCTTCCGTAGGAAGGAAACCCTCGCCTGCATTTTCGGAAGGCTTGGACCGCGCGGCGTTCGTGCTGAAGCAAACAAATCGATAGAACCTGGGATCGATACTTTCCCCAGAGCCGTCAGTTGTGTTCGATGGACGCCAGGATCAGGGACGGATCAAAGTCCTGGTTCCCATCAGGCGGGACATCAAATTCGAAGACCGCGCGGCGATAGCCGAGCATCACGGCCACCCGGATAACATCTCCATACGAGGGGAAGGTCTTCCCCGAGAGTTCCTTGAAGCGCTGCATGGCGCTCATGAACTCCAGCTCATCGTCGGTGTATTGCTTCTCAAAAGTGGTGGGATCGATCCGTCGACGGCGTTCCTTCTTCTGTCGTCTTTCTCCGCCTGTCTCCTGGCGGGGCGCCGGGGTGCTGGCCTGCGGGGCATCCCCTCTCAGCCTTCGTTCGCGGCCGGTTCGTCGCTCGTGAAAGAGGGTGTTCTCGGGGAACCGGGAAAAATCGAATTCCGACGACGGGGGATTCGTCTGAGGATCATCGGCGGCCATTTGGAAGGTTTCCCGTGAGACTGCTTTGGGTGGCTTTTCTGGAGGCAAGTCGTGCCGAGAGCGACCTGCTTTCGTCTTCGGTCGCCTGTGGTCCGGCCCGATCAGGCCTTCTTATAGCTTTTCTAGGTTACTACGGTGATGCTGTCAAAGCAGAGGCCCACGGCGGAAGCCCGACCTGCGCCATTGGTTGGCCGACTCCGGAAGCGTGTGGCATAATGGAATCCGATGAGACGGAGCCCATCGCGAACGTTCGCGCGGGGCGGTCGCTCACCCGGGAGCGTGCATGGAACTTCCGTTGCACCACGAATTCTTTCACCGCATCACGCCGACGGCCTTGAGAGGCTGAGAGCCGTTTCGTACGTTAAATGAGGGAACATCGAGCGCCCGAGCCGGTCCTGGTGCCGGTCATATCCTTCTGGTGGAGAGCACCGAACATGTCCCGAACCGCCCGACTGAGGCGAGGTGCCGGTTTCCTGATGCTGGGCAGCTTAACACTGCTCCCCGTCGTCCCGACCCTCGCCGCTGACGAACCCCCGGTCTCGCAGCAGCTTGCCGACCTGGGGCGCCAGGCCCTCGCCCAGGGCTCGGCGACCGCCGCCCGGACCTTCTTCCAGCGAGCCCTGAAACTCGACCCGAATAACAAGGTCGCGTCGTTGGGGCTTCGAGAGATCGAGCAAAAGAAGACCGACGCGATCGTGCCGACCGCGTTGCAGCAAGAGGAAGCCGCGCCTGGTCAGACACCACCGGCTCCGCCGGCCGCTACTGCTCCAGCCGCCGAAGGCGTGGCTGATCCCGGTCAGGTCCCCTCGGGCGCTCCGGCTCCCGAGGCTGGAGCCCCTGCCCCAGCCCCAGCCACCACCGATACTCGCGCCACCCTTGAGCAGACCCGGGCTGCCGAGGCTCTGGCCAAGCAGCAACTCACCAACGACGTCGAGCAGCGGCTTCAGGCCGCCCGGCAAATGGTCGACCAGGCCAGGCCCGAGGACGCGATCGCGGCTCTCCGCCTCGCCCAGAACCTCGTCCGATCGGCCAATAATGTTTCCGAGGCCGATCGGAACACCCTCGACCGCCGCATCCAGGCTCAGATGATCTCCACCGTCCAGCAGGAGGAGAGAATCATCGGGGAGCGGGCCGAGCGGCAGCGGATCGAGGCGGCCAGCGAGCAGCGCACTCGCGCTATCGACGTCTTCCAGAGCAACAAGGAAACCATCGGCGCCATGATGACCCAGTTCGATACCCTGATGAGCGAGGGCGTTTATAACGTCCTGTTCATCGGCGGTCTCGGCGACATCCGCGCCGCTACCCAGCCCTTCTACGAGGCTCGTATCCTCGCCCAGAAGGCTTACGCCCTCCAGCGCGGTGGTCCGCTCCCCTACAGCGACAACGACCCCACTCCCGCCATCGGCGAATTCGTCTCCAACGCCACGAGCTTCTACTTCCAGGAATACCTCTTCGTCCGCCTGAAGCAGTATCGCTACTTGCTGACGATGCAGGACGTCACCCGGGCTTCGATCCCATTCCCCGATAACCAGTTCATGGAATACCCCGATGCCGACTGGTGGAGGACCATGTCCGAGCGCCGCATCAAGCGCTGGGGCAAGGCCGTCGACCTGTTCGAACGAGATCCCAAGACCCGCCAGATCCTCGAAAAGCTCGACGAGCCGATCAGCATGTCGTTCGCCAATGAGACCCCTCTTGACGACGTGCTGAAGTACATCAAGCAGGCCACGGCTACCCCTTCGTTCAACGGCATCCCCATTTACGTCGATCCCATCGGCCTTCAGGAGGCCGAACGCTCTCTGAACTCCACCGTGCAGATCGACCTCGAAGGTGTCCCCCTGAAGATCACGCTCCGACTGATCCTCAAGCAGCTCGGTCTGATCTACACGGTCAAGGACGGCTTCCTGATGATCACCTCCGCCGAGTCGGAGGACGCCCAGACCGAGATCCGTGTCTATCCGGTCGCCGACCTCGCCATCATCCCAATGTCGCTCATGATGGGCGGCGGCGGTGGCGGTATGGGCGGCGGCATGATGGGCGGCGGCATGGGCGGTATGGGCGGTGGCATGATGGGCGGCGGTATGGGCGGCATGGGTGGCGGCATGGGCGGCGGTATGGGCGGTGGCATGATGGGCGGCGGGATGATGTCGATCCCGGCCGTCGATCCGCAGATCCCCGGTGACGGGGACGTCGACTACTCGCAAAAAAAAAGCAAGTAGATGACGTCCTCCGGAACGATCCAGCCTTCCAGTCCATGACGCGGTCACGGGGCCAGTCCGGCGCAAAGCCGGCTGGCCCTTCGTCTTTGGGCCATGGTCCCTCGCAGGCTGGCCCGATCGTGAAGCCCAAATCCACCACCAACGATCGCGGTGTCCCGCCGCTCGTCATGCCGCAGGGGACAGGTGCCCCGGCTGGTCGCGGTTTGATCCGAATTGGGGGCGATCCTTCGTCGGCGATCCGCGCGAGCGAGCACAAGGATCCGTTCGCTTTCTGGATGGATTACTACAAGAAGCACGACGACCCGCCAGGAAATCTCCACGAGGCTGTTCGCCTTCTCGGCCATGCGAAGCGCATGCGCGACGTCGAGGCCGCGTTGAAGGGTTACCTCTGGAATCGTGGAAACAACGCCGAGGCCTGGATGTACCGTGCTCTGGCCCTGGCGATGCAGGTGAACCACGGTTCGGCGGCCGACATCAAAACGGCGCTCAATTACGCCGCGGATCTGGCCCAGAAGTCGCACAATCCGAATGACCTGGTTAGCGTGGCCGACACCATGTTCCTGATGGGTCAACTCGACCGCGTTGGGGTGTTGGTCGACGAGGCCGCCGAGAAGGTCCCACATCGCAGCGAGCCGCTGAAGATGTCCGTCAACCTTGCCCGGATTCAGAAGGATCCGGCGCGAATGGGGCGAACCATCGAACAGCTACTGGCCCTCGGCTGGCCCGGCGAGGACGAATACATCCGCAACGAGTGCCGAAATCAGGTCGAAAAGATGGCGGCCACCCTCCGAGAGGAGGACCGGGCTCGTGAGGCAACCGACCTCGAGCAGAGGCTTCGCGAGGCGCTGGGCCGCGATGTCTACATCCGCCTGACATGGGATGGTTATGCGGACTACGACCTGGCCGTCGACGAACCACTCGGAGTGACGGCCTCCTACGACCTTCCTCGGACTGTCTTCGGCGGCTCGATCCTCAAGAACGGCTACGGCTTGCATCCCGAGGAAGTTTACGTCTGCCCCCGTGGGTTCGACGGCGACTACACGATCCACATCCGGACGATTGCCATCGACGACAAGAAGCCGACGATTCGCTTGAAGGTGGAGACGATCCTCCACGAAGGAACCCCGCAGGAAGAGCGCCGGGTTGTGGAGTTACACCCCGACCAGATTGAGCGGCCGATCGTCGTGCATCTCTCAGCCGGCCGCCGCAAGAAGACGCTCCCCTATATCGACCCGCTCGCCGGGCGCCTGGAATACCAGGCCAAGGGACGGTCTTTGCCTCTGAAGAAGAAGTCGCGACGCCAGGATGTTCCGCGAGCCGCGGCGAAGCCGGGTTCCTGAGACCTTGCGCAAGAATCTATGGGCCGAGAGGTCGTGAAACGCCCCGACGAGTCAGTCGCCATTGCGACGACACCCAACCGCTCGTTATAGTCACGACTGGATTCTTCGAGGCCGCGCGGGGCTGCGAACTTCCATCGCGCCCGCGCGGCCCCAGGAGCCACACCCGACGGATCCACGACAAAGACGCACCCGCACAGGGAGGAACCCCCGATGACCGGCAATCCTCGGGCAAGGCGGCCCATCGGGGCGATCCTCGTTGGACTCACTTTGACCTCCCTGAGCGTCACCCCATCTCGGGGCGAAGATCCGGCCTCGGCCCTCTCGGCCGCCTTCCGGACCGCGGCCCTCCGCGTCCGACCTTCACTGGTCGCCATCCGTCCCGCCGACGCATTCCTCCTGCCGCCACCGATCCTCGGAGCACGACCCGCGCCTGCTTTCTCGCCTGATCTGAGCGTTCCCGTCGTCTCGTTCACCGGCCTGATCGTGGATCCCGAGAAAGGATACATCCTCACGGCTGAGGCTCCCACCGAAGGCCCGACCCGCTTCGTGGTTACCTTCGCCGATGGCCGCGAGCGGATCACCGCCGAGATTCGCCGCGACCGGAGAAGCGGCCTGGCCCTCATCGCCGCCGACATGCGCGACCTGCCCCATCCCCGGCCGTCGTGGGGCGATTCCTCGCAGCTCCAACTTGGCGACTGGCTGATTGGCCTCGGGCGTTTTGTCCCGGGCGATCCCTCGATATCGGTCGGTATCCTCAGTGCGCATCGACGGATCTCTGGCTTCGAGGGGCTCGAGACGGACGCCATCGGTCGGCTCGGTAGTGGTGCGGTGCTGGTCAACCTGAAAGGTGAGGTGGTCGGAATCGGCCAGCCGATCCGGCGGCGTCCCGACGGTTCTGAAGCCCTCGGGCATGCGGTCCCGGCCGATCGAGCCCGACGAGTGGCCGACGATCTGGGCCGATACGGAGAAGTCCGGCGCGGCTATCTGGGCGTGAGCGTCGAGCCCGCGGAGCCGTCGGCGGGGCGTCACGGACTTCGGGTCGTGAGTGTTCGCCCCGATAGCCCCGCGGCCGAGGCCAGGGTGGAGCCCGGGGACCTGATCCTCGCCATCGACGGTCGCGACGTGAACGGAATCGCGGCCTTGCAGGATGCCATCGAATCCGCACCGATCGGCCAGGAGCGGACACTCTCCATCGTCCGACAGGGGGGACGCACGCTGGAGATCAAGGTCCGGACGCGGGCCATGCCAACGCCTGGCGGACCGGTCCGACCCGAGACCGTCATCCCGCCAACCCTGGAACCGCCTCCTGATGCCCCTTCCACTCGCCAGGAGCCCTGACTCAAACGCTCCGCACAATGCGTCACTCATCGGAACAGGATGTTTTTCACCGCGATTGGTGCCCGAAAACAAGGATGGTTCCTGCTATGAAACTTCGAATTCTCGCCGTGGATGACAGCGAGATCAATCTTCATTATCTCCGCAGGATTCTCGAATCCGAGGGGTACGAGGTCGAGAATGCCGCGGATGGCCGATCGGCGTGGGAGGCGCTCGTCTCGGGACGGTTCCATCTCGTCATCACCGATCTGAGGATGCCCGAGCTGAGTGGACTGGAGCTACTCCGTCGTGTCCGTGCCGAACGGATGCCGGTCGGTGTGATCATGCTGACCGCCTACGGCGAGCCGACGGACGCCCTCCACGCGATGAAGTCGGGCGCCGACGATTTTATCGCCAAGCCTTGCGACCCGGATCGCCTCCGATTTCTGGTGAAGCGGACTCTGGAACGTCGGGAGCTGATCGACGAACTGGAGCAGCTGCGCAAGCAGGCATCCGACAGCTACCATTTCCACACGATGGTTTCCCGTAGCCCGAGGATGCGAAAAATCTTCGACCTGATCGAGCAGGTTGGACCGATTGGCTCGACCGTGTTGATCCAGGGAGAAACAGGGACGGGCAAGGAGCTGGTCGCTCGGGCCGTTCACGCGGCCGACACACGCCGGAACGGCCCTTTTGTGGCGCTGAACTGCGCTGTGCTGAATGATGCGTTGCTGGAGTCGGAACTGTTTGGGCATGAAAAGGGGGCATTCACCGGGGCCGAGCGGCGAAAGATCGGTCGGTTCGAGCTGGCGAATGGCGGAACACTCCTGCTCGACGAGGCCGGCGATATCCCGGCGAGCCTCCAACCGAAACTGCTCCGCGTGCTTCAAACCGGGCAGTTTGAGCGTGTGGGTGGCACTGAGACGGTTCAGGTGGACGTCCGGATCATCGCCGCGAGCCACAAGATCCTGGAACAGGAGATGAAAGCGGGTCGATTCCGAGCCGACCTTTTTTACCGTCTCAACGTGATCCGGATTGATCTGCCCCCGTTGCGGGATCGGATCGAGGATATCCCCCTGCTCGCCACCCACTTTCTCCAGCAGCATCGAACCGAGGGAGGCTCTCGGATTGCCGAGATCGATCCCGAGGCGATGCAGGCCCTGCTCCGGCACCCCTGGCCGGGAAATGTCCGCGAGTTGGAGAACGCCATTCGGGCCGCGGTCGCCCTTTCGATGGGAAGGGTGCTCCATCGCGACGACCTTCCCGAATCCGTCGTGCCCCGGAGCGCGGAGAGGCGTCGCGGATCGGCTCTGATCGATATCGACCGCTCGCTACCGGATGTCACAGCCGACCTGATTGGGCAGGTCGAGCGCGAGTATTTCACGCAGCTCCTGACCCAGTTCAAGGGAAACGTGGCGAGGTGCGCCCGGCACAGCGGGCTCTCCAGGCGGAGCGTTACCCAGAAGCTTCAGAAGTACGCACTCGAGCGTGACCAGTTCAAGCCTTCGCGCCGTCGCTCCCCCATCGTCCGGAAACGGATTGGTCGCGAGATTCTCGAAGAGCATGAAGCGAAGGAAACAACGGACCTTCAACCGGTAACCGTTGTTTCCTGATTTCTGTATTTGTGTTTCGCTTTTTTGTCGATGCTTTGGAGTTCCGAGGGATCAGGGCAACGGGATTTCCTTGAATTCGAACTCCAGGGGAATCTTGATGACCCGGCTTGGGGTCTCGTACACAAGCCCGTAATCGGAGGGCTTGCCGGGGGCGTCGACAAACAGGTATTCGAAACCGAGCCGGCCGCCGTCGGAGCCTGTCGAATTGAAGCCGCCGTTGTGCTCGAATCGTGATCCGTCCGCGCGCTGGAGCCAGAGTCGATTGTTAAACAGCCCCTGGCGATAGCTTTCGAACGCCTCGCCCTCGCCAGGGTAGGTCAGCTCGACGTGCACCTTCCACGTCTGCTCTTCCACCTCGACGTCCTGCAACTCGACAGCGACATCTCCCTGCTTGAGCTTGGTGTTCTCCTTCGCCAGGCTGGGGAAGCGGAACACCTTGATCCCCGCCGGGATGGTCAGCTCGGCCTTGACCTTGAGCGATTTCAGCTTCGAGGCGGCCCGTTCGGGGGCCTGGAGGTTGAGGTTAATCTCCGAGACGGGGTTCTCGGGGCGGATCACGACCTCGTCGGATTCCATCGCCATCTGCGGCTTGACGTCCTTGCCCCGGTCGTCGATCACCTTGATCTCGTCTCCCTTCAGCTTGAGCAGCATCGGTCGGAGCCTTGGCTCCCAGGCTGCTTCAAACTGGAAGTTCGCGAGGCTGGTGCCGGCCTCGAAGTCATGGACGAGGTTCATGGATTTTAACTCGATCCGGAAAGGGCCGTTGTACTCGATCGGCGGGCTGGCCTGGGTTGGGCCGCCTGGGGCGGACGTCATCCCGGGCTTGATCCCGATGGATCCGTCGCCAGAGTAAAACTCCAGGTCGACCCCGGCCTGCTTCGCGATCTCGGCGAGAGCTTCGAAGAAGGTCCGGTCGCGGATGGACAGGTCGAGCGCGGGATTGGTGACGTCACCACCAAGCTGCTCCCGCATGTCGGTGATCGGATTGCCCGTCTGTTTCTGCAACCGCTGGAGCGCCTCGGTCAACCGAATTCCTTTCCCCTCGATCGTGACCCGACTGGCGCCTGGGTTGACCTCGTCCTGAGCCTTCCGAAGAGCCTCGCGAAGCTTCTGAACTTCATCCCTGCGAACACCGGCCGGCATGGCGGCCGGGTCGGGCAACAGCGGGAGGATCCTTGGCCCGAGTTTCGTGAGCGACTTGCTCGCCGAATCGCGTGCTTCCGCCTTCTCCGCGCCGAGCCGTTCGACGAGTTGCGTGACGCGATCCTTCAGAGCAGCGTCCCCGGCATCCTGCCCGGGCGCCGAGATCGCTCCAGCCAGAGCCAGGAACAAGCCCAGAGCCCAGCCAGAGAGAGGAACCGAGGCTATTCGGCATCGCATCGCAACGCTCCCTTTGAAATCGCTCGAAGGAACGAGGAACTCCGTGCTCAACCAGCCCAAATCGAAACCCAGGGGCGAAAGAACGGGTTACCCAACCTGCCACCGACCCTCCTCCATGACCACGCGACCGTCCGCGGTGATCCGGGCGTTTTGTCGGGTATCGACGATAAAATCCCAGTGGAGGGCGGAGTTATTGATACCTCCTGTCTCGGGATAGCTCTGGCCGACGGCCAGATGCACCGTCCCGCCGATCTTCTCGTCGAAGAGGATGCTACCTGTAAAACGATCGATCCCATAGTTGAGGCCGAGCCCCAACTCACCGAGACGCCGGGCGCCGGCGTCGACGTTGAGCATGGCCCTGAGGTAATCCTCGCCGTCCTCGGCGTGGGCCGAGACGACCTCCCCGTCCCGGAATTCGAGCTCGATCCCGGAGAGCTGTCGTCCATCACGGCAGACCGGGAAGCCGCATCGTATCCGGCCGTTCGCCGAGTCCTCGATTGGGCCGGTGAAAATCTCCCCGGAGGGCATGTTGCGCCGTCCGTCGGAATTGATCCACGTCCGTCCCTCGACCGAGAGCTGCAAGTCCGTTCCCTCGCCCTCGATCCGGATCGAGCGGACGCCGGTCATGAACTCGACCAGCCCCGCCTGTCGACGCCCAAGCTCGCGCCAGGCCTCGGCCGGGTCGGTTCGGTCGAGGAAAAGCGCACGGACCACGAACGCCTCGTACTCGGCTAGCCCCATCCCGGCGGCACGTGCGTATCCGGCGGTCGGATACTGAGTGAGAACCCATCGCTTCTGGCGAGCAAGTCGCCGGAGCCGGTCACGCGATCGCTCGAACGCCGCCTGCCGGCGCGGGTCAACGCCTCGCAGCGCGGTGGTATCCTCGTCGGCCGCAATCCGAATCCGGCCGTCCACTTCCTCCGCCTCCGTGAGGGACGAGGCCGAAATATGCGTCAGTTGCTCCTCGTTCGCCCGCTGGAGGAAATACTCGGTCACGCCAGGTAGCTCGATCCGCACCAGGGGATGGCCGCCTCGCTCGATGACCGACTTCGCCGCCGCCTCGACCAGCGGAGCCGCCTCGATCGTCGACCCAATCGCGATCGTCTCGCCCGGGCGGACGTCCAGGCAATAAACCGCCAGCAACTCCGCCCACCGCCCAATCCCGTCCTCGCTGAGCACCGCGCTGCTCCCATCCTCGAAAGACAAATGTCCGAGTCTCGTATCCGTCAGATTAATGATAGTGGGATCGCCTCGTCAACGCTCGCTTGACGATGCGCGGCCGATCTCCCAGAATCATCGTGGAAAGACAACCAGTGGAACGACACGCTTCGATCCCCGGAAGGACGGCTCGCATGCCGATGCGACTCAGGATGATGACAACACGGCCCGCCCGGCGGGCCTGGACCACGATCGGGGTCTGCACCGCGGCGTTCGCTCTCTCGGCGACGTCGAGGGCTCTCGACGGGCCGATGCCGGGCCGGTCGTCGACCGAATCGGCAGGATTTGTCTCGGCCGCCGCCGTCCGGATGCACGAGGATGTCGGTTATCTGGCGTCGGACCTGCGAGACGGACGAGGGCCCGGAACCCGCGGGATCGAGGAAGCCGCCGATTACATCGGACTGACCTTCAAGGCAGCCGGCCTCAGGCCCGCTCCAGGTGCCGATGGCTATTTCCAGCCCTTCACGATCGGCGGTACGCGAAGCGCCGGCCATGCGCAGGAACTGGTGTTTCGGGGCCCATCCGAGAAGGCGATCACCGGTCAGAACTCGACCGATTTCTCGCCGCTCGGTATCGGAATCGGAGGCCGGATCGATCGCCTGCCGATTGTCTTCGCCGGCTACGGGATCACGGCGCAGTCCGCCTCGGAAAAGCTCGATTACGACGATTATGCCGGCCTCGACGTCAAGGGGAAGGCGGTGTTGATTCTCCGCCGCGAGCCTCAGGACGAGGATGAGGCGAGTCCATTCACCGGAAAGCAAATGTCGCGATTCGCGAACTTTCAGCACAAGGCGACGAACGCCTTCCAGCACGGCGCGGCGGCGGTCCTCATGGTCAACGACCGCCTGGCCGTTCAGGGCGGGACCGACCACCTGATGAAGTTTGATGATGCCGGAACGCAAGTCTACGCCAGGATTCCGTTCGTGATGCTCTCTCGGGATCTGGCCGACCGATTACTCGCCGCCGCCGGGCAACCCGCCCTCGCGGAGCTGGAGAAGCAGATCGACTCCGACGGGAAGCCCCGATCGCGAGCCCTGGAGGGATGGACCCTCGGCGGTCGGTTTGAGATCGAGACCGAGGAGCTTCGGACCAAGAACGTGGTGGGAGTCCTTGAGGGCGCGGGTCCGCACGCCGACGAAACGGTGGTGATCGGCGGCCATTACGACCATCTCGGTCACGGCGGACTGCTTTCCGGCTCGATGGCGCCGCTCTCCCACGATATCCACAACGGGGCCGACGACAACGCCTCGGGGACATCGATGGTTCTTGAGCTGGCTCGACGCCTGGGCGCCCGGCGCGACCCACCCCCACGCCGAATCGTGTTCATCGCGTTCTCCGGCGAGGAACGCGGCCTGCTCGGGTCGCAGTATTACACGAAGCACCCGCTTTTCCCGCTTTCGACCACGGTCACCATGTTCAACTGCGACATGGTGGGGCGGCTCAGCGAAAAGGACGAACTGACCATGATCGGCACCGGGACCTCTCCCGGCTTCGACGACCTCGTGGACGTACTGGGTCGTTCCTCGGGCCTGAAGATCAAGAAGGTCAAGGGGATGACGGATGGCTTCGGCGGGAGTGATCACCAGTCATTCGCTCGTTACGAGATTCCCGTCCTCTTCGCCTTCACGGGTGTCCATCGCGACTACCACCGCCCCAGCGACGACTCCAACCTGATCAATTACAACGGTATGGCTCGGATCGCGGATTACCTGGAATTGCTCGTGCTCGACATCGTTCGACGTCCCGAGCGTCCGACGTACACCCGCGTCGCCGAGCACGCCCCATCAAACCATGCGAAGGATCCCGCACGTTCGGGAATGTCAACCTACCTGGGGACGATGCCCGACTACGAGGCCAGCGACCAGCCCGGAATGAAGATTCAGGGCGTCAGCGAGGGGAGTCCGGCGGAAAAGGGCGGCCTGAAGAGCGGCGACGTCATCATCGGACTGGCGGGCAAAAAGGTCGGCACAATCTACGACTACATGGAGATCCTCGGCGCCCACAAGCCGGGCGAGGATGTTGAAGTGGTCGTGAAACGTGGAGGGGCCGAGGTCAAGCTTCGTGTCAAGCTGGGCAGCCGCTCCGGGCGTTGAGGGACGGCCTGATGTCGCCCCCGAACACTGGATGGTTGCTGGGTTTCGCTGCGATCCTCGCCCTTCTTCCGGGCTGCGATCGGACCTCGCGGAATGATCTCGTCATTGCGACGTCGTGGTCCTCGGACGATCGCGCCCGGATGGCTCAGGGATTTGAGGACTGGCTCGCATCTTCCGGTCGGAACACGGTACGCATCGACTGGGAGATCCTCGATCCAGGTGATGATCTTCCGGCAATGGCGGTGCGTCGGCACCCTCCCGACGTGTTGCTCGGTGCGCCGGCCCGGGATCTCGATCGACTGGCCCGCTCGGGGAGTCTGATTCCTCTTCCGATCACGGGCGCTCCAGCCTGGACCATCACCCGCGTGGAAACCCACCAACCGATCCCCGACGTCCACGGTCCCGGGTTCGCGGATCCCCGCCACGACCCGATCGCGCTTACCTGGGCTGAGAGTCAGCTCATCGAAGGCCGGTTCGCGACCGGCTATGCTCGACTGGTCCGCGAGGCCGGGATGGATCATCGAATCGGCCGACGTCCACGATTCTCCGCAGCGACGATCTCCCGAAATCCACTCGATCCGGCCGTCGCATCCGAGCCGGACGACAAGGGAACGATCCGATGGATCGAGGGCGTTGCGATCGTCGATGGTTCTCGCCATCCGAAAGAAGCACGGCTTTTCGTTGAGTTTCTGGCCGCGACGGGAGCCGCGCGGCCAAACTCTCCTGGTCCAGATCGCCGATCCGACGCGAGCCTTGAACTTCTCTCCGACCTCCTCGGGGCCACTCTTGTTGACTCGCAGGATGAGTTGCACGCGGCCTGGAACGTTCTGGAGAGAGCGGGTTCGCCGGCAGCTCCGCTCCACGCCCTGACCGAGCCTCCTCCCTGGCCGCCGGCCTCGATCGCGAAGATCCTCGATCGCGAGGGGGAGTCGGCCATGGCGATGATCGAGGCCCTCGCCGGCCAGATCGCGACCGAGCCGGCCTCGCGCACCTGGCTGGTCAGGAGCTGGCTCTCACCCCGGCGGGCGATCGATTTCTCGACGCTCGACGAACTCTCCCGCGCGAACGACGGGAGACTCTACCAGGAGCCCAGGTTTCGAGAATGGCTCCGCGCTGAGTGGACGGCGTGGGCACGCCAGCGGTATCGTCGGGTGGTCCGGGTGATCGAGAATGCCCGAGCCTCGGTCGCCGCCACATCTCCTTGACCGATCGCTGGGGGCCTGATGCTCCGTGTCCAGATCGAAGGTCTGATCAAGCGGTACGCGGGCGTGGCCGCGCTCGACGGTGTCTCGCTGGAATTGAGACCAGGCGAACTGGACTTTGTCCTCGGTCCGCCTGGCGCGGGCAAGTCGACGCTCGCACGGCTGATCGCCGGCCTGGACCATCCCGACGACGGGGAGATCTTCTTCGATGACCGGATGGTGCAGGAGGTGCCCGCCCGCGAACGTCGGGTCGGAATGGTTTTCCAGGACCTCGGCCTCTGGCCCGGTCTAACGGTCGCCGAGCACGTCGCCTTTCCGCTGAAGAGCAAGCGAACGCCCGCGGCGGAGCGTCGAAGGCGGGTCGCCGAGGCTCTCAATGCGATGCGAATCGATAGCCTGGCGGGCCGTCGTCCCGAAATGCTTTCGCCCTCGCAACGGCTCCGGACGGCTCTCGCGCGAGCGGTCGTCGCGGATCCTGACCTGCTGATTCTCGACGCCCCATTTCGGTTGCTCGAGCCCCGGTTGCGTGAGGAGGCGCGCGACGATTTGCGGCAGCTTCACCGAGAATCAGGCCGGACGACCCTCATCCTTACCGACGACCCCGAGGAAGCCCTTGCCATGGCCGATTCCCTGGCCGTGATGGACCTCGGCCGGATCGTCCAGTCGGGACGCCCGCACGAGCTCTACAACGCCCCGATCGATGTCTTCGTCGCCCGCCTGCTCGGCCCGACCAACCTGCTCCAGGGGCAGGTCGACAGCCATCCGGGCGATCTTCGCGGCGAGATCATCGTCCGGACGCCGCTCGGCCGTCTGGTCGCCCGGACGCCGTCAGGCGCCACGGCACCCGGAGCCTCGGTGACGATCTCCATTCGCCCCGAGACCATGACCCCGTCATCGACCGTCCCGCCCGGCTGGAACCGGTTCCCGGCGACGGTGGAGCGGATCGTGTTTCGAGGCGACGTGCGCCACGTCCACGCCCGGGCGCCCGGCGACTGGCCCGTCCTGATCTCCGTCCTTCAGGGCCAGTCTCAGTCGATCCGGGAGGGCCAGGGACTAACCCTCTCCGTCGCGCCCGAGCATGTCGTCGTCCTTCCTGGGAAGTTCGCTCTGACCTGAAATAACCTCGGTCCGGCTTTTTCAGACCGTGATGACCACCTTGCCGAAGTGGGAGCCGCTTTCGAGGTGCTTGAGGGCGTCGACTGTTTCTTCGAAGGCGAAGACGCGGTCGATCACAGGCCGCATCTGAGCGACCTCCACGGCCTTGAGCATCCCGGCGAACATCTGCACCGAGCCGACGAAGATACCCTGCAACCGGATGTGCCGCATCAGCAGCGGGATCGGGTTGAAGTCGCCGGCGCCGGTCAGCACGCCGATGAGGGCGATGTAACCGCCGAGCTTCACGCAACGGGTCGAGAGCGGCAGAGTCCCCGCGCCGCCGACCTCGACGATCGCATCGACGCCGACGCCGCCGGTGCGCTGACGGACCGACTTATCCCAGTCAGGAGTGGTCCGGTAGTTGATCAGGTCCGAGGCCCCCATCTCCTTGACGCGAGCAAGCTTGGCGTCGCTGCTCGACGTCGCGATCACCCGCGCCCCGGCCATCCGGGCGAATTGCAGGGCGAAGATCGATACCCCGCCCGTCCCCTGGACCAGCACGGAATCACCGGGCTGGAGCGAGCCCGTCTCGAACAGGGCATTCCAGGCCGTCACGGCAGCGCAGGGAAGCGTGGCGGCTTCTTCAAAGCTGAGGTGCGCCGGGATTGGAAGCACGCCCGACTCGGGCAGGACGACCTCCTCCGCCAGCATCCCATCGACCTCACCGCCGAGGGCCGAGCGGACCTTGGCGTCGGTCGGCGGACCGTCAACCCAGCCCGGCATGAACGCCGAGACCACGCGGTCGCCGACCTGGAATCCGGTCACGCCGGCGCCGACCGCCGAGACCTCGCCGGCGCCGTCAGAAAGCGGGATCCGCGGAAGCTTCAGTTTTGGGTTGTAGATGCCCTTCGAGATCATCAGGTCGCGAAAGTTGAGCGATGTCGCGCGAACGCGGACGCGAATCTGCCCCGGCCCGGGCTCGGGAGTCGGAAGCTCCTCCCGGTGGATGGCATTGGGGCCCTCGAACGCGTGCAGTCGATACGCCTTCATCGAGCAGGTCCTCCACGTCGCGAGACGCAATCCATTCGGGCAAGAGTCCCGATTTCGCGGCATCTTTCCTTCCATCTTGCCGGGCCGAGCGGCCCACGTCCATCCACCGGCGGCCCGTGCCGGTTATGATAAGTCTGCGTCGGGTGGACGACTTCATGCTGATCGAGGGACGTCGCCGGGATGTTCGGAATTCGATGGTTACGAGGGGCGCTGCGGTCCCTTCTGGGGCTGATCGCGGCGCTTCCGATTGGGGCGGTGGCCATCTCCGCCGTGGTCGACTTCGGCCCCGACGGCAAGGGACGCATCTCGGCCTTTCCGATCGCGCTCCAGCTCTCCTCCGATTTCACCTGGACCTGCTTACGCAACAGCCTGACTTTCGCGGGAACGATCGCCGCGGTCTCGCTCCTCCTGGGTTCCGGGATGGGACGAGCCCTGGCGTCGATCCCCGGGAGAGCACGAACCGTCACGCGTCTCGCCGTTGGCTCGATGCTTGCCGGGCCGCCCGCCTGTCTGGCGCTGGGCTGGATCGGGTTGCTCGGGTTGCCGTTCCCCTGGCCATCCGCGATGCGGAAGGCGGTCGAGGGAATCCCCCAACTGGAAACCTGGGAAGGCTGGCCGTCGTGGCTGCTCTGGATCGCCTCGACCGCCCCACCCGCCATTGCACTGGTCGCCCTCTCGACAGCCCGGGCCTTCGACGCCATGGATCCCGAATGGAGGGACGCCGCAAGGCTCGCCGGGGCGGGTCGGTTCGCGGCCTGGCGAGGCGTGACCTGGCCGATCGTCCGCCCGGTCGCCGCTCGAGCCGCGGCGGTGGCCTTCGCACTCGCGCTGCTGGAGCCGGGCGTCCCAATCCTTCTCGGATTGCGCAGGACACTCGCGTTCCAGATTGTCGAGTCCGCGACCGGTCGCGATCCCTTCCCCGCCACCGCCATCTGGGCCGCGATGGCCGCTCTCCTTTCGTTCGTCGGACAATGGCTTCTCCGATCCTGGGGCGGTCCGGCGCTGGCCGGGTCGCGGGCCGTCTCACGGAGCCACTCCACCAGACCCGTCGTCACGATCGTTTCCGCCTCGATCGTTGTTCTCGCTTCCGTATTGGGATGGCTGCCGGTGGTCGGATGCCTTGCCCTTCTCCATTCAGCGGGAATGAATCACGAAACGCTGATGGAAACCATCGGATCGGAGCCTGTGCGCGAGGCGGCGATTCGATCGATGGTCCTCGGACTGGAAGTGGGAACAGCCGTCCTGATCCTGGCCTGGCTGGCCCGGCCAAAGTCCGCGTCGGTCGGTTCCTGGGCTCGGCTCTCGGTGGTGTTCGGACGGCTCGCCCTGGCCCCGCCGATGATTCAGGGCGTGGGTTTCCTGGCCATACTCGAATTACTCGCGCATTGGCTCGAGCCGACAATCGGCGCCGAGCTTTCCGCGGGTCGCAATCCCTGGCCTCTCCTGGCGTCCGCCGTTGGCATCTCGGTCGGCACTCGACTTCTCGCGAGCGGGTGGCGAACAGAGGGGCGGCGGCTTGAAGAGGCCCGCTCGTCCGTCGATGCGGCGATCCTGGCTGGCGCCTCGCCCTCGCGAGGGCGATCACTCGCCCGCCGATATCGCCTCGAATGGCTCGGCGTCCTCGGCCTCGCGATTCTGCTCCCGGCGGTCAATCTGGTCCCCGCGCTTTTCTTCAGTCCGTGGGCCGGCGTTCGGCCGATCGCGCCCGAATTCCTGATTCTCGCCGAGACCAATCCGGGCGCTCAGCCGCAGGCCGCGGCGCTCGCCTGCGGCCTGATCATTTTGAATCTGGTCGCGCTGGCCGCCTCTCGGCTGACGCCGACACCACCCCCCGAGTGGGAAACGGATCCGGAATGATCGCCCGAAACGCGTCTCAGGCCGTCACCGGGGCCGGTGTGGCCTCGCTCACTCCCTGCCAGTCCTCGGCCATCTCCCGAGCGGCCCGGGCGCCGTCGACCAGGCCATGGACAAGCGCGTTGTTCTTCGGGACCGCCCTCGCGATCAGCATGGCGGGGAAGACAACTCCGTACGAAATCGAGTAGCTGGTCGTGTACACAAACCGCGAGACGAATTGCGAGATCGCCGGGATCGCTCGATCCACGGCCGCCCGGGCATCGCTTGCCCCGTCTCGCGCTGCCTGAACCGCTGTCTCCATGGCATCCGCGACCGATTTCAGGGGATCCGCCTCTGCCGCACCTGCATTGCCATGCTCCGCCATCTGGATCACCTTCCCATCCCTCTCGGTTCTC
Organism: Planctomycetales bacterium; assembly: GCA_027449865.1. Classification (GTDB taxonomy): domain Bacteria; phylum Planctomycetota; class Planctomycetia; order Isosphaerales; family Isosphaeraceae; genus JAKAUH01. The sequence continues at coordinate 72,946 of DAIDKV010000056.1, read as the reverse complement.
AGGACCCTGACCGATCAGCCAGTTCTCACGTCCATTCATTGTGGACAGACTGGGCAGCCCAGGTAAAGCCCGATCCGAGCGAGCGTCTCTCGACGCCGGACGTCGATCGAGCCTACACTGGTTTTTCGATTTCGATCGAGAATTCTTCCAAGGGTTACAGGGGGGGCTGGCGCTCCGAGATGGCTACCGCGAAGCTGGCGCTCGAGGATGGAACGGTCTTCTCCGGGATCGCTTTTGGCGCTCGGGGAGAGGTCGATGGCGAGGTCGTCTTCAACACAAGCATGACGGGATACCAGGAGATCCTGACCGATCCCTCGTACCACGGTCAGATTGTGGCAATGACCTATCCGCAGATCGGCAACTACGGTGTGAATGAAGAAGACGCCGAGAGCCGTCGGCCCTGGGTCCGCGGTTTTGTGGTCCGCGAGTTGAGCGCGCGCGTCAGCAATTTCCGCGCGGACGGCTCGCTCGAATCCTACCTGGTGCGAAACGGGATCGTTGGTATTGAGGGGGTCGACACCCGCGCTCTCGTCCGTCTGATGCGCGTGCGAGGCGCCCTGAAGGGAATTCTCTCGACCGAGGATCTCGATGACGCGAGTTTGGTGGCTCGGGCGCAATCCAGCCCTGGGCTCATCGGCCGCGACCTGGCCCGCGAGGTCATGCCGGCTGGCATTTCGACCTGGGACCGCGGTCTCGACCAGACGTTCCGCATGGCCTCGAGCGCGGGCGAGATCGCCTCGGAGGGCCCCTGCCCTCATGTCGTCGCCCTTGATTTCGGGATGAAGTGGAATATCCCCCGCCACCTGGTCGACATCGGCTGCAAGGTCACGGTCGTACCCGGTTCAACCAGCGCCGACGAAATCCTTGAATTCGAGCCCGACGGTATCTTCGTCTCGAACGGGCCCGGCGATCCCCGCCCGCTCACCGAGGCGACCCATACCCTCCGCACCCTGATCCGGACCGCCGCCGAATCACGCGGTATACCGATCTTCGGCATCTGTCTCGGGCATCAACTCCTCGGACAGGCCTTCGGGGCCCAGACCTTCAAACTCAAGTTCGGGCATCGCGGGGCCAACCACCCCGTTCGAAACCAGTCGACCGGCAAGATCGAGATCACGACTCAGAACCATGGTTTCGCCGTCGATCCCTCGACTCTTCCACCCGAGGTTGTCCCCAGCCACATCAACCTCAACGATCAGACGCTCGAAGGGCTTCGCCACACCCGATTGCCCGTCTTCAGCGTTCAGTATCACCCCGAGGCTTCGGCCGGGCCCCACGACAGCGCTTACCTCTTCGATGAGTTCCGCCGGCTCATTCGCGGTGATTCCTGATGCCAAATCCTCAACAGGCAACTCGTGGCACTCCATGGCAAATCCGATCCGCTTTATGGCAAAGTACATTTGTACGATGTGGAGCGCCTCCCGGCGGGATTTCTTTTCTCGCCGTTGGAACCGTCCTGTGCGGTTGTCATGGCCCAGTTTGTCTGATTTGACATCCCGGGCCAATTGACGCCGCCGCGGTTCGCCGTTACCCTGCTACTTTACGACACCAAGTGACCTCCGTGTCGCCCGGATCGATGGGAGAAGATGCGCCGTGGGCTCGACGTGTGTGGTGGGCCTCCAGTGGGGAGACGAGGCTAAGGGAAAGATTGTTGACCTCCTCTGCGACCGGTACGACGTGGTGGTCCGGTATCAGGGAGGTGCGAATGCCGGGCACACGGTCGTCCACGAGGGGGTGACTTACAAGCTCTCCCTGGTCCCCACGGGAATTCTCCGGCCGGGGATCGCCTGTGTGATTGGCAACGGGGTGGTGATTCATCCGCCGGCGTTGTTGAAGGAGCTGGCGACTCTGCAAGCGCAGGGGGTGGTTGCCAACGATCGGCTCTTCATCAGCGATCGCGCCCATGTGATCCTGCCGTATCACCTGGCCGAGGAGCGGCTGACGGAAGAGTCGTCGGACTCCGCCGACCACATCGGGACCACGAGGCGCGGGATCGGGCCCTGTTATCGCGACAAGGTCGGCCGGGTTCATGGAGTACGCGTTGCCGATCTGTATCATCCGGCCGTCTTCCGGGAGCGGCTGGCTCGGATCGTTGATTACAAGAACCGGCTCCTCTCGGCGATGCTGCCCAACTTCTCGCCGTTCGATGCCGGGGCCGTCGCCGAGGAATATCTCCAGTACGCCGAAACGCTCCGGCCCTTCGTCACGGACACATCGGCCTGGCTGCATCGGGCCCACTCCGAGGGCCGTCGACTCCTGTTTGAAGGGGCGCAGGGGTCGCTGCTGGACATCGACCACGGGAGCTATCCCTACGTCACCAGTTCGAACAGCAGCGCGGCGGGGATCGCGGCCGGTTCGGGGATGCCGACCCGTGCCATTGACCGGTGGATCGGTGTCGTCAAGGCGTACACGACCCGGGTGGGTGGCGGACCGTTCCCGACCGAGCTGGATAACGAGCTGGGCGAGCGGATTCGGCGAGTCGGCCGGGAATATGGGACGGTCACGGGCCGCCCGAGGCGCTGCGGATGGTTCGATGCGGTGGCCGTTCGCCATGCCGCTCGGGTGAGCGGATCGACCGAGCTGGCTGTGATGCTGCTGGACGTGATCGCCGGGATCGACGAACTGAAGGTCGCGGTCGCCTACGAGCGAGGCGGCCGTCGAGTGGACGAGCTTCCCGCCGCCCTGCCCGACCTCGAACAGTGCCAACCCGTGTATGAGACACTCCCCGGCTGGCCTGAGCCGATCGACGGGATTCGTCGGTGGGAAGATCTGCCGGGTCCGGCCCGTGACTACGTTGAGTTTCTGGGCAAGCAGCTTGGAGCGCCGGTCCGGATCGTCTCTGTCGGTCCCGACCGCTCGCAGACAATCCTCGTCCCCTGATTCGACCCGTCCCGAGTCCCCACCGACCAGGACCAACCATGGCGATCACCGAAGAAGGACTGGCCCGCCTGGCCGAAGCCGGACTGAGGCCCGAGCAGCTTCCGCGCCATATCGCGATCATCATGGACGGGAACGGCCGGTGGGCTCAGCGCCAGGGGCTCCCGAGGATCATGGGTCACCGTCGGGGAATTCAGAGCGTGCGCGCGGTCGTCGAGGAGGGATGCCGGCTTGGGCTCGAGCAATTGACGCTCTACTGCTTCTCGGTGGAGAACTGGAAGCGTCCACCTCGCGAACTCTCGTTTTTGATGCGGCTGCTTCGCCATTTTCTGGTCGTCGAACGTGCCGAGTTGATGGAGCAGAATGTCCGCCTGACGATGATCGGCCGCCGAGAGGGCCTGCCGGCCGACGTGCTCTCCGAGTACGAGCGGACCGAACGACAGACCGCCCGAAACGACGGGATGACGCTCTGCCTGGCCGTCAACTACGGTGGTCGGACCGAAATTGGCGACGCCGCCAGACGGCTCGCCGAGGACGTTCGGGACGGCCGTATCCGTCCCGAACAGGTGGACGAGGCCACAGTCGAGTCGTATCTTTACACGGCCGGGATGTCGGATCCCGACCTGATGATCCGGACCGCTGGTGAGTTGCGGATCAGTAACTTTCTGCTCTGGCAGATTTCCTATGCGGAGCTCTGGATCACGCCAAAACTCTGGCCCGACTTCCGAGGAGACGACCTCTTGCAGGCGTGCCGGGCCTTTGCCGCGCGCGAGCGGAAGTTCGGTGGACTCCCTGCGATGAGTACGTAACCATGACCATGGACGAGACGGTTCACGATGCACCCGCGGCGAGGGTCAATCGATGCTCTCCACCCGCCTGATCTTCGGCGTGCTGATGGTCGCGGGGCTGCTCACCGCGCTCCTCGTCGACGAGTGGCTGGCCCCCTGGTTTCCGACCTGGTTCCTGTTGGCCTCGGCGGCGATGCTCGCGGCGGCCTGGGAGGTGCATGGCCTGCTCTCGGCGACCAGCGCCCGGCCGTCGGGCAATACGGTCCTGGCCGGAGTGATGGCGATCATCGTGGCCAACTGGATGCCGCACCTGATCGAGTTCGCCGATCAGGGTGACGGAGAGCTGGCCCTCTATTACGATCCGGGCCGTCCGATCGACATCCTCGCCTGGCCGTTCCTCACGTTCGTCGCCGTTCTGATGGCCTGCTTCGTCATCCAGAGCCTTCAGTTTGCCCGGCCGGGCCGGACCATGGCGAAGATCTCCGGGACGTTGCTGACGATCGCCTACGTGGGTCTGCTCGGTAGTTTCACCCTTCAAATGCGATGGTTTGAGGGGCGGCATCAGGGTCTGATGGCGCTGGTCTTTCTCTTCGCGACCGCCAAGGGGGCCGACACCGGCGCCTACACCCTTGGGCGGCTCGCCGGCCGGCACAAGCTCTGGCCGCGCCTGAGCCCGAAGAAGACGGTGGAGGGAGCGATCGGCGGGCTGATCTTCGCCGTTTCGGCGGCCTGTTTTCTCGCGTTCGTCTGTCGTCGATGGCTTGGTATCCCCGCCTTCGACGACGTAACCGCCGCGGCTTACGGGCTCACCATCGGCGTCATCGCTCAGCTCGGCGACCTGATGGAATCGATGATCAAACGCGACTGCGAACAGAAGGACGCCTCGCAGGCCGTCCCCGGGTTCGGCGGCGTGCTTGATGTTCTCGACTCGATCCTGTTTGCCGGTCCGGTCGCCTACGGCTTCTGGATCGCGCTCGGCCCCTGACACTTCGAGTCAAGGGACACCCCGAACGACCGCTCGAGGACCGTACCGCGCCGATCCGACACACGGGAATCGGGTCGAGAATCGGTCTCTCCAGTCCGCGTCGGCGGCGAAATCCGGAACCGTCGGAATCGTTCCATGACTTCAGAGTGTCATAAAACGACAAGCGGTCGAGCGAGATCGATGGAACCGCTGCTACGGACGATGATGATTGCTTGACTTTTGTTGCATCGAGCATTTAATATCCATCTGACGTGCTTCACTGCACGGCCCACAGGCTCCCATCCGCGCGTTCTTAAAGTCCTGGCATCGACATCCGCCCCGACGGTACGTGTCGAAGGGACACGTTTCCTCGAAGGATACGAGACGTCGCGGAACCTCGCTCTCCCCGGGGATTCTCGTGTCCATGAACAGGCGGGCCGCTTGTCTCGCCCTGGTACTTGTTCCCGGTTGCCCTCCGGAGTGAGAAACATGGCTGCCCCTCGCCGTGGATTTACCCTGATCGAATTGCTCGTCGTGATCGCGATTATCGCCGTCCTGATCGCGCTGCTGCTCCCCGCCGTGCAGGCGGCGCGCGAGGCCGCCCGGCGAATCCAGTGCACCAACAATCTGAAGCAGATCGCCCTGGCGACCCTCAATTACCAGGAGACAATGGGCTCGTTTCCGCCGGGGGCCAAGTATTATGGCTGGGGAACCTGGTATCACTTCGTATTGCCCTACATCGAGCAGGGCACGCTGATGAATTCGTATAACTTCATGGGTTGTACGAACTGCGTCCCCTCGCTGACGTACTCCAGCCGCCAGAACACGACGGTCGCCTATACCCGGATCGCGGCGATGCAATGCCCGAGCGATCAGCAGGAGGTCCAGTTCGGCGGGATGTCCTCGGCGAACTATGTCTGCAATTACGGGAACACCGGGACGGGGTATTTCCAGCTCGGCGCGTCGGTCACGACAAACGGCCTGCCGGGCTATAACGGCGTGATCTTCATGGGAGCCCCGTTTTCGTGGGTGTCGGCGGGGCCCGGATCGCCCGTGCAGTCGGGTGCGACGTCCTACACGATCGCCAGTGTGACCGATGGAACGAGCAATACCCTCTTTTTCTCCGAGACGGTCCAGGGCTTCGACAACGGGGGGACCATCGACCTGCGGGGCTTCGTCCAGTACGGCTCATCGAGCGGTTTCGCGGCTTACCTGGCGCCGAATTCGACCCAGCCCGACCTGTTGAACTCGGCGAGCTACTGCGCCTATCCTTTCCAGCAGAATCCGCCGTGCAAGCTCCGGACGCAGCCACCACCGGCCTACCCGGGCGATACGTCTCCGGCGATCAACGGCGACACCTACGCGGCCCGTAGCCGTCACCCGGGCGGGGTGAACGCCGCTTTCATCGACGGCAGCGTCCACTTCATCAAGAATACGATCAACCTCTACACCTGGCGGTCGCTCAGCACCACGCACGGCGGCGAGGTCATCAGCTCCGATACATACTGATTGATCCCCAAGTCATTCGTTTTTCCGCCGCCCTGCCAAGGCGGTCGACGAACCGAGGACTTCCACCCGGGAGGGTTTCGAGTCATGCGAAGAGTCCTTGTCGGCCTGGTCATCTCGGCCTGCCTGGTCGGCTGGAGCGGCTGCGGCGATTCCGCTCCGCCCGCCCCCGGCGGCCCCGGCGCCCCTCAGCCTCCGGGCGCCCCCGAAGAGGGGCCGGAGATGCTCAAGATGCCGAAGACGAAGGCGACAAAGCACTGATTTTTGGGCGTGGAGTCGAACGTAATCCCTCCGGCGTCCGGCCATCCTCGTTCTCCGCCTTGATTGACGCGGTCGCGGATGATGTCCGATCGCTCGGGGAGGGCGAGGTTCTGGCCTGGACTGGCCTGGATGCGCGGCAGCGAGAGGGCGAGCCTCCCGGCGAGCCGTTTCCGCGGAGGACCGTGGCTCGGCGGTAGCCTCGTTCTCTCCTGGCCGGTTCCCTCGTCTCCGGGAGGACGAGCCGTTTTCTCGGCTCGGACGGGACCTCGACCGCTCAAAATATCGGAGATACCCCGCGGGCACCGGCCTGAGTTCGTGGGCCCCGTCCCGCCCGGCGATCCGGCCCGGAACGACCGGGGGCGTCAGGGCCGACTAGCCCCCAAGGAATGGCGACGATGCGAGAGTCGAATCGGACCGCGGAAACCGGTCTTCGGAGCCGAAGCGCGTCTCTCTGGGCCGCGTGGGTGGCGATCTTGCCGATGATCGCGGGGGCGCCGGCCCTGGCCTCGACGGCCGCCCAGCACGAGACCCGGGACGACTTCGACGTCGTCATCGCGGGAGGGACCACCGCCGCCCTGGCCGCCGCCGCCTCAGCCGTCGATTCGGGCGCCCGCGTCTGCCTGCTCGAGCCGACCGACTGGCCGGGCGGCCAGTTGACGGCCTCGGGTGTGCCGGCCGTGGACGAGGCCTGGCACCGAGTGGTCGACCCAAAGTCGAGGCGGGTCGTCGTGGACGTCGCCAGGATCGCCCGTCGCCGCGAGAACATGACCCCGAACTTCCGGGCCATGCTCGACGCCACCGGCAACCCGGGCCACGGGTGGGTCAGCAACTACTGCTTCGAGCCTGTTTCGTTCCTCGCGTCTCAATTGCGGCCCCTGGAGGATCGCCTCGGGAAGACCGGACGGCTGGTCGTCTATCGAGAGGCCGTCGTGAAGCGAGTGGAGGCCGACGCCGAGGCCGGCCTGATCCGCTCGATCGTGGCGATCCGACGCACGCCGAGGCCCGGAGTGACCTGGGGCGGTTACGATCGGCTCCCCTCCGAGGACATCCCCGACTGGTACAACCCGGCGCCTTCCGATCGCTTCGACAAGACCGAGCTGACCATCAAGTCCCGGGGCGACGGGCACACCGTCTTTCTCGACGCGACCGAGTGGGGCGAGGTCCTGGTTCTCTCCGGTGCGCCTTATTTGCAGGGGATCGATGCTCGAGAGGGAGGTAATCAGGGGGACGATACCTGCGGCCAGTCGATCGTTTTCTGTTTCGTTGAGCGTCTGAACGGTTCCCCGGCGGACGAGCCCCGGGGGCCGAGCGAGGTCCCCGGGCTGGGTTTCGGCGATTACACCGGCCGCCCCGACGCCTGGGATAAAATCTGGACCTACCGCCGGATACGGAGCCGTCCCGAGGGCGGCCCGCCGGCCGTGGGTGACCTCTGCCTGCAGAACTGGGGATACTCGGCGCGCCGCCAGGAAGGGGGAAACGATTACCCTTTCGGCTATCTTTTCCTGCCCCGGGCGAAGGCCGAAGGGGAACGCGAGGACTGGCGAGGAGGTGTTGACCTCAAGGTGATGGCCGCGGCCGAGGCCCGGGCGTTCGGCTGGCACCGCTGGTTCCGGGACCACGCCCCGGCGAATCGGTTCCTTCCGGGCCAGGTCACCCTCGAGCGCGGGGCGCTCGGGACCGGTCATGGCCTGGCCAAACTCCCCTACATCCGCGACACCCGAAGATCCGTCGGCCTCGACGGCTTTCTCCTGACCATCGACGATCTCTGCGGTCCGATCGGACAGACGACCGGTCGAACCTTCCCCGACCGGATTGCCCTGGGAGCGTATCCGGCCGATATCCATCCGCTCTCCTCCTGTTCCCTGCCCGGATACGTGAAGGCCCATCGCGAGACGCTCCCGTTCTGCATCCCCTTTCGGGCGCTGACCAACCGCCGCTATGGCAACCTCCTGGTCGCGGGCAAGACGATGGCGCAGAGCTTCCTGGCCAACTCGGCGACCCGGCTGCACCCGATCGAATGGTCGACCGGGACCGCGGCAGGCGTCGCGGCGGCCGAGATGGCCCGGGCAGGACGGACCAGCCGCCAGGAACTGGGCCGGATTGAGGAGCTGCGCGACCTCGTCCGTCGCTGGACGCCGGTCGACTGGGTGCTGGAGCCGTCCGAAGACTAGAATAGGGATGTGTTCGGCGCCCATGTTGCATTCGAGGAGGAAGCGTCTTCATAATAAGGAGATGCTCGAGTCGGTTTTGACGGACCGGGAGGGCCGCTGGGATGTCGGCGACGGCATCGCGGGCCTATCCTGCCCGAGAGCCGGCGAAAAGGGGAGTCATGGCGGAAGTCATCATCAGTCTCGACGGCCACGCCGAGGAGCTGGCCGTCTTCGGTAGCCGCGACCAATTCCTCCGTCAAATTCGCGACGCCGTCGGCGTCAAGGTGCTCGCCCGCCACGGCGAGGTCCGCATCGAGGGCGAGGATTCCCATGTCGAGCAGGCCCGCCGGATCTTCGAAGGGCTTCGCTCGATTTACCGAGTCCGAAAGGCGATCCTCTCCAGCGATGTGAGTGAATTGATCGATATGACCCTCCAGGCCGACGCACCCGACGAACCGGGCGCCGTCGAGATCCGCGAGGGCAATCGAGCCGTTCGGCCACGCTCCGATGGACAGGGCCGCTACATCCGCGCCCTCATCCAGAACGAGCTGGTTTTCTGTAGTGGTCCGGCTGGGACCGGCAAGACCTATCTCGCGGTCGCCATGGCCGTGGCGCTGCTTCGCCGCGGACGAATCAAGAAAATCGTTCTGGTCCGCCCCGCCGTCGAGGCCGGCGAACATCTCGGCTTCCTCCCCGGCGACCTCGAGGCTAAGATCAATCCCTACCTCCGACCCTTGCTCGACGCCCTACATGACCTGATGGACTACGAGCAGATCCGGCGCTACATGGATAACGATCTGATCGAAATCGCCCCGCTGGCCTACATGCGAGGCCGGACCATGAATGACGCCGTGGTCATCCTCGACGAAGGCCAGAACGCGACGGTTCCTCAGATGAAGATGTTCCTGACACGCATGGGCCAGAACGCGCGAATCGTCGTCACCGGCGATATCACGCAGGTGGACCTGCCGCCGGGCGTTCGCAGTGGGCTGGCCGATGCCCTGGAGCGGCTTGGGCGCATTCCAGGGGTTGGCACCGTCCTGCTCGACCGCTCCGATATTGTCCGCCATCCACTGGTTCAGGCGATCGTCAACGCCTACGAATCCGACGAGCTACCCGCCGATCGCGACCTGGGGCCGGGCACCGGACCCACGGTCTCGAACTCGGCCGGCGTCAAAACCGACCCGATCCCCGCCCGTGCGACCGCCCCGGAGTGAGGCGTTGCGGTGTTGTAGACCGGCCGGATCCACCCGGCCCGCGTGAGAGGCCATCGACGATCATGCGATCCTCGAGAACTCACCGCCGACACCGCCAAGCTGGGGCTGCGTCGCCCCGGCGCACTCCCGCGACGGAGGGGGAGCCCCCTCCCGATCGCCGTCCCGAGACCCTGAAATGAGCATCGGCAAGCGGCGTCTTCGACCGTCCCGCGCCCAGCTCCGCCCCTCGGCGGCCACGATCTCGCTCAAGGAAGACCGGCAGGCCCGCCAGCGTCATCGGGCCGGCCGGCTTGCCCTGGTCGTCGCTTCCCTCCTGGCGACGGCCGCCGTCGTTCACGGCTCCGGCCCACCGTTCACCTACCGCCTCGGCCAGCGCGCCGATCGCGAAATTCGGGTGAACGTCAAGGAATTCCGGATGCGGAACCAGACCAAGACCAGTAACGAGCGACAGGCCGCCGCCGATCAGGTGCCGCCGGCCATGGTCAACGACCCCGCGCCCATCCTGGAACTGGCCGACCGCCTCGACGACCTGACTGTCGCCATCTCACGAGCCAGCCGGTTCGAGGACCTCCACGACGCCGTCCGATCCAACTGGAAGCTCCGCCCCGAGATCTTCGCCGCGATCAAGTCGGCCGTCGCCGCCCCGGCCGATCGTGATCGGCTCCACGCTCAGATCACCTCGGCGTTTCGACCCCTTGTCCGCGACGGAATCCTCGGCGCCGGTGCCTTGCCGACCAACGAGGAGTCGGCCCGCATCCTCGCCGTTCGACAGAAGGGAGAGCCCCGCGTCCGAGCCCGGCAGGTCGCCCTGGAGCGAGTCATCCCCGAACGCATGACCAAACCCGATGGCGCTGTCTTCCAGGAATTCTGCGGAGCCTTCACCCCGCCCCAGGTCGGCCAGGTCCTTTTCGGCCTGATCGCCGAGAAGCTCGACAGCACACCAACCCTTACCTTCGAGGCCGAGGCCACCGCAAGTGCCCGGGAAGACGCCCGCGACCGTGTCCCCGACCATTACGACATCTACACCCGAGGCGAGGTCCTCGTCGAGCAGGGGCAAGCCATCGGCGAGGAGCAGTTGATCCTGCTCAAGCTCGAACACGAGCGAGCCGCGGAACTGCTCGGCCTGGGCGACCGCCTTCGTCGCGGACTTGGCATCCTCTCTCTCGTCATCGCGCTCTACCTGCTGACCGGCTATTACGCCTATCGCCACGAGACCCGCTTCGTCCACGAACCCAGGCGAATCGCCCTGATCTGCGGTCTGGTCTTGATGGCGCCGGCCGTCGTTCGACTTCTGAACATGCACACCTGGGATGCCGAACTGGTCCCCGTCGCCATCGCCGCCATGATCGTCGCAATTGCATACAATCCCAACTTTGCCCTGATGGTCACGTTCACGATCTCACTACTCACCTGTGTGACCCTGGGAACCGATCTGGCGCACTTCCTTGTGCTGATGGGTGGGACAGCGGCCGGAGCCTTGACGCTCAACGAGGTCCGTACTCGAACCAAGTTAATCAAGGTCGGCGCGACAGCGGCGCTCACCTATTTTCTGATGACCTGGGCCACCGGTCTCTGGCAGGACCAGCCGATCGAACTCGTCCGGAGCGATAGCTTCTGGCGCGCTGGCTGGGGGCTGATGGCGGGTTTCTTCCTGGGTGGGAGCCTACCGTTCCTGGAAGGATCGCTCGGGATCGTCACCGGGATCAGCCTGCTTGAGCTGGGCGACAACACCCACCCCCTGCTCCAGGAACTGGTCCGACGCGCCCCCGGAACGCACAACCACTCGATTACCGTCGGCGCGATCGCCGAGGCCGCCGCCGAGCGGATTGGGGCCGATGCGCTGCTCGTCCGGATCGGTGCCTATTTCCACGACATCGGCAAGATGCTCAAGCCCCATTATTTCATCGAGAACCAGGTCGGCGGGACCAACCGTCACTCGAAGCTCGCCCCGGCGATGAGTACACTCATCATCATCGGGCACGTCAAGGATGGCGTCGACCTCGGCCGGCAGCACCACCTTCCCGAGCCGATCATCGACCTGATCGAGCAGCACCACGGAACCACGCTCGTCGAGTATTTTTACTATGAGGCAAACCGGCGGAACGGCAACAATCCCGACGCCGTCGCGGTTCCCGAAAGTGCCTTCCGCTACCCCGGTCCGAAGCCGCAGACCCGCGAGGCCGCCATCCTGATGGTGGCCGACGCCGTCGAGAGCGCCAGCCGAACCCTCTCCGAGCCGACACCCGCCCGGATTGAGGGGCTCGTCGAGGTGCTGGTCGACAAGCGGCTCCGAGATGGACAATTCGACGAGTGCGGCCTGACTCTCCGCGAGATCGCCGAGATTCGCGAGAGCCTGATCAAGTCGCTGATCGGCATCTACCACGGACGGGTCAAGTACCCCGAGCACCGCACGGCATGATTCCTGCACCACCACGACCCGGTTCTTCCCGGGAGGCCGTGATGAACTGGTCCGAGGCCGAGAACGACGTCGAGGTCGAACTGAGCGACACCCAGGGGCATCTGCGGGTCGATCCCTCCCAGGTGGCGTCGATCGTTCGGACCGTGATGGCGGCCGAGGGTCGGCGGCGGGCCTCGATCTCGATCGCAATCGTCGACCAGGCGGCCATCCACGCGATCAACCGAACTCACCTGGACCACGACTGGCCAACCGACGTGATCAGCTTCCCGCTCTCGTCGCCCGAGGACGAAACCCTTTCAGGCGAGCTGGTCGTCTCGGCCGAGATGGCCGCGACCACGGCCGCCGAGCACGGTCTCAATCCGGTCGACGAACTGGCGCTCTACCTCGTTCATGGACTGCTCCACCTCTGCGGTTATGACGACCGAACGGAGCCCGACGCGGCCCGGATGCGTCGCCGTGAAGGCGAGCTGCTCGCCGCGGCTGGCTACTCGAACCCGTTCGACCTCAACGCGGCGAAGCCGTCTCACGATTCCAGGGAGCCTTCGCCGTGCTCGAGCTAAACCTCATCGGGCCGATGGCGACCGCCCTTTTGCTCCTGCCCCTGCACCTCTTCGCGATCGCGATGACCACGGCCCTCCGCGCCTACTCCCGTTCCCTGCTGGAGGAACACTGCGAGCGCAAGGGTCATCCCGGCCGTGCCGACGAGGTCGCTCACCTCGATGTCCGGACCGAGCGAGCCTCAAGCTCGCTGGCGGTCCTCACCGGATTACTTCTCGCCGGAATCGGCGGCCTGGGCGTCGCCGCGCTCGGCCAGACCGCCGGAATCGAGGGACTGATCCTCGTCGTCCTCACCATCGGCCTGCTCGGCTACGTGCTGGCCGGCGTGATCGGCAAGGTTCTCGCCGAGACCATCATCGACGCCGCCTGGCCGGCCGCGGGCGCCATCCGGGCCGCCGCCTGGCCGTTGACCTTCGGCATCCGACAGGTCGAGCGGCTGGTCGAGTGGTGGGCCGGCTCCGACGAATCCTCTCAACGTCCCGCGAGCGTGGAGGTCGAGATCGAGAGAGACGACGAGGACGAGGCCGATCACGACGAGGAGCCCGACCTCCCCGAGCCGGTTCGCGACATGCTCCAGCGCACCGTCGAACTGACCCGAACGGATGTCTCTGAGCTGATGACTCCGCGTCCGATGATCATCTCGCTCCCCTCGACGGCGACGGCCGAGCAGGCCGCGGCCACCTTCCGCCAGACGGGCCTCAGCCGTGTGCCGCTCTTCGGCGCCAATCACGACGATATCATCGGAATCCTTTACGTGAAGGATCTTTTCGCCCGGCTCGCCGAGGTGAAGGACTTCAGCTCGGTCTTCCCCCGCCAGCTTGTCCGACCCGCTTACTGCGTCCCCGAGACCAAGAACGCCTTCGAGCTTCTGGAGGAAATGCGTAACGACCGCCGTCAGATCGCGATCGTTCTCGACGAGTACGGGAGCGTGGTGGGACTGGTTACGCTGGAAGACCTGCTCGAAGAGCTGGTCGGCGCCATCGACGACGAGCACGATGTCCCGACCCCGGACGACCCGGTCCGCCCGCTCGGCGAGACGACGTACGAGGTCGACGCGACGCTCCCCGTCGAATCGCTCAACGATCGGCTCGGGCTGAACCTCCCGACCGAGGGCGAATACCTGACCGTCGGCGGCCTGGCGTTCCACCTGCTGGGCAAGGTTCCCAATCCTGGCGAAACCTTTCGCGCCGATGGGGTGCAGTTCACCATCGTCGACGTTAAGGACCACCGCATCCGCCGATTGAAGGTCGATCTCCTCGGCACAGCGCCGGTGGAGTCGCGATCGTGATCGATCTGGCCTCGATCGAGCCCGGATGCCGCACGATCCGGGCCCAGATCAGAGGATGAACCGGCTCAGGTCCTCGTCCCTGGAAAGCTCTTCGAGACGGCCGCGGACCATCGGTTCGTCGATGACCACCTTCTTCTCGGCCCGATCGGGGGCGTCGAAGCTGATCTCCTCGAGCACCCGCTCCAGGATCGTGTGCAATCGACGCGCGCCGATATTCTGGGTCGTTTGATTGACCTGGAACGCGAGATCGGCCATGACATCGATGGCTCCCTCGGTGAATTCGAGGGTAAGGCCCTCGGTCGAGAGGAGCGCCTCGTATTGCCGGAGCAGCGAGGCCCGGGGCTCGCGGAGAATCCGGGCGAAGTCGTCGCGGGTCAGGTCGTGCATTTCGACCCGGATCGGGAACCGCCCCTGCAACTCGGGCATCAGGTCCGAGGGCTTTGACCGGTGGAAGGCCCCGGCCGCGACGAAGAGGATGTGATCCGTCTTGACCGGGCCGTGCTTGGTGTTAACGGTCGTCCCCTCGACGATCGGCAAGAGGTCGCGCTGGACACCCTGACGGGAAACGTCCGGGCCCCGACCCGAACCTGTGTCCTCGCCCGCGATCTTGTCGATCTCGTCGATGAAGACGATCCCGGATTCCTCGGTCAGCGAGACGGCGGCCTGGCTGATCTTCTCGGGGTCGAGCAGGGCGTCAATCTCCTGCTGGAGGAGGATCGGACGGGCCTGGCGGATTGGGAGTTTTCTCGATTGCGAGGCTTTGGGCATGATTCTCTCGAACATGTTCTGGAGATCCATCTCCATCTGTTCGAAGTTTCCGGCGCCGAGGATCGAGACCGGGGCCACCGAACGACCAGGGAAGGTGATTTCCACCTCTCGGTCATCGAGTTCGCCGGCGGCCAGACGGGCGCGGAGTTTCTCGCGTGAGCGCTGGCGGCGATCGGCCGCCTCGCTCGACTGCGGCGCCTCTCCCTCGGGCCACGGCGGCGCTGGCGACGATGGGGGCAGGAGCAGGTCGAGCAATCGCTGCTCGACCCGTGCGGCGGCCTGTTCCTCGACGCGGGCCCGCTCGGCATTGCGGACGAGGACGATCGCGGCCTCGACGAGGTCGCGGATCAGCCCCTCGACGTCGCGACCGACGTAGCCGACCTCGGTGTACTTGGTCGCCTCGGCCTTCATGAATGGGGCACCGACGAGCATCGCGAGCCGTCGAGCGATCTCGGTCTTGCCGACGCCCGTCGATCCAATCAGAAGGATATTCTTGGGCGTGACCTGCCGGCGCAGGTCGTCGGGAAGCTGTCGGCGGCGCCATCGGTTCCGCAGGGCGATCGCGACGGCGCGCTTGGCGTCCGCCTGGCCGACGATGTCGCGATCGAGCTCGGCGACGATCTGCCGGGGCGTCAGCTCACGCTCGCGCCCGGGCTCCTGTTCGCGGTCGGACACGGCAGTTCCTCCACCGTCAGGTTGCCATTCGTGTAAATGTCGATCCCGCCCGCGATCGCCAGGGATTCGCGGACGATTTCGCCGGCCGAGAGGTTCGAATGCTGGACCAGAGCCCGGGCCGCGGCGAGTGCGTAGCCGCCGCCCGAGCCGGTGGCGAGGATGCCGTCGGTCGGCTGGATCACGTCGCCCGAGCCGGTCAGAAGCAGGCTGTGCTTCGCGTCGACGACAACCAGCACGGCCTCCAGGCGGCGGAGCATTCGGTCGGTCCGCCAGAGCTTCGCCAGTTCGGTGGCGGCCCTTGGGACGTTATTGGGGTAGTCCTTCAGCTTCCCCTCGAAGCGTTCCAGGAGCGCGAATCCGTCGGCCGCGGATCCGGCGAACCCGACGATCACCTGACCGTCGAGCAGCTTGCGGATCTTCACGGCGTCGGCCTTCATGATCTGGGTGCCGAGTGTGACCTGGCCGTCGCCGCCGATCGCCACGCGGTCGCCCTTCCGCACCGAGAGAATCGTCGTCGCGTGCCAGTCCAAGGGATGGTTCTCCCATGCGTGCGTTCGGCTCATCCGGCCGTCCCGTCGAGCATTGCCTTGAGGATGCCGAGGATCCGCCCGACCTCATTGATGTAATACTCGGCTCGATCCACCTGAGCCTCGTCGTTTTTCAGGCGGAGAAATCTCCAGGTATTACCGGTTGTCACCGCCCCGTAGATCATCTCCTCGCCGCGTCCGTCCTTCTCGTTGAAGACCCTGGCGGCAAGCATCTCCGCGAGGCACTGCCCGATCCCGGCCCGCATGTCCTCGTTCTTCGCCTCGACAACCGCGATCACCGGCGCCTCGATTGACAACTGCTCGGGGGAGCGGCTCAGGAGGAAGTCGCAGACACCGTTGAGCCCGCGCTGTGGATCAACGGAGAAGTCGATCCCTGAGAAGAAGCCGACGCGGCGATCGGCGCGTCGACGAGCTTCCAGTAGCACCGGCGCGATGATCAGCTCGGATCGTGCCTTCTCGGTGGAGATTGCCAGAGCGAGGGGAACCGTCTCGGCCAGCGTCTCGGTCAGAGCCGGGCTAACCTCGATGCTGGAGAGTTCGGAGAAGAGATCACGCTCCTCCCCGATCTGGAGGCCGAACCTCTGCTTCAAATCGCGGATGGTGAAATCCCGGTAGGACACTCACTCACTCCCGTTCTGCGGGACGACGCGGACGCGGTCGGATCTCTATCCAACATCATAACCGGGCCCTTTCGCCGCCGACAGCGGCGATCGGACCCGGTCTGAAGTTGCGAAGCGTTCTCGTCTCACGGATTCCGGCGGGCGCGGGCATCCGCGAGGCGAACGTTCGGAGCCGCGGGCTGTGGGATGGCTCGCGAGGCGATCGGGGCTCCGGTCAGATCGGTGTTCGGCGCCGCCGCCGAGACGGTCATCGTGAACCCGAACGACTTCTTCGAGACGCCCTGAAAGGGATCCTTGGTGCGAACCCACTCCGCCGGCAGCGCGGTGTCCGGCGAGAAATCGGCAACCGAGTGCGCGTTGTGGAACCCTGAAGCGCGGGAGTCGAGCACCAGCGTGGCCGCGAGCGTGTACTTGCCCACCGGCATCACCGGAACCTCCAGCGGCGGGAGATGCTGGTTGCAGAGCTGACCATTCGTACCTGAAGTGCAGAGTGGCGGGTAGGCGATCGTGATCGGCTCGGCCGGAACGCCCACCGGCGTCAGGGTCACCTGCGCAACCCGAACTCCGGCGTCGGCGTTCCCCTTGCTGCGGACGAACCCCACCAGAGCTGTGTCGAGCGTCAGCGCGACGGTGTTCTGGCTGGAATCCGAACAGGTGATGTCCAGTTCCTGAACAAGCTGAAACCTCTCCGACGCCAGGCCCGTTGCGCCGATGTAGCTGTTGGCTGCGGTCGTGCCGGTCATCGTCGCGGTGAGTACGTTCGGCGACGGCGTCGTGACGTCGATGAACCCACCCTCGGCCCGGGCCAGATGCTGGGAATTCGGCACGACGCAGGCATTTCGGGTGTGCAAGGTAATCGTGTAGGTCGGTGGAGGGCCGGCTGGCTTCGCCGGGATCGCAGGGGCCGTTGGCGCCTGCGCCCCTGCCGTGGCGATCATCGCCAGGTTCAAAACTCCCCCTGCCATCGCCTTCTTCCATGCGGACATCGGGCCTACCTCCTCGCCCATCGGCTCGATTCTGAGAACATCGGAACGCGGCTCCTCCACGTTCCGGCCTGCCCTTCGCTCCCGACCTGTCAGAAGAGGACAATGACATCAAAGCCCAGCGTCAGCTGACTGCTCCGAGTGCCATCGTTGAAAGGGTGGGTGAATTGGGCCCAATCGTACCGGACCTCAGGCCGAATCCAGAGATGGTCCTTCGGCTTGTACAGGAGGCCCAGGGTGATTTCATGGTAATTATCGGCATTACCGGTCGCGAGACCGTAAGGATCCCAGAAGATTTCGCTCCTCCAGACACCTGTCAACTTGGGTGTGATCTCGTAGAGGAACCAGTTGACCAGGCCGTGATAGGCGGCCGAAGTCGGCCGGTACGGATGACCCCCGTAGCCAAGAATCCGGGGATCGAAAACGTCATCCGTCTCGACGGCCTGGGTTAACTTCGAGGTCCATTGATAGGTCATCACGCCGACGATGTAACCCCGCATACTCTTGTCGTAGTAAGGGTTTGGCCGCCTTGGCAGGAAGCCAGGCCCAGGGACACCGACGGGGAGATCCTGCGCGTACGAGGGAGGAAAAATCGGAAGCTGGTCATAGGCATCGGCTCCGCCGATGACGATGTTCGTTTTTCGGTCGCGTGAGGTCCAGTTAAAACCGCCGATGTACCCCCATTTGTAGGGCTCGTTTGGCAGTCGATCGAATCCGGGAATCGATCCGCTAAAGACATTCAGACGCTCGTGAAGATTGAGCTTCGCATAAGCGCCAAGGTAGGTAAACGGCGTATAATTCATCGAGTACGGAACCGAGAGCAAGGGCCTGGCGATCGCCTGCGGACTCTCAAAGCCTGTCAGCGAGTAAAATCGACCGGCGCGGAGATCCAGGCCGAGGGGTGTCAGAATGGGCAGGTGGACCTCTCCGTAAAACTGCGGGAGATCCAGCCCCGGAAACCAGTGATCGGGCCAGGCCCGATCAAACAGTCCATACATCTTCGTAAACTGCCAGTCATAGCCAAACAGGACATCCATCCGGAATCCGAAATTCACCATGTCGATCGAGTTGAGCGGATTCTCGAAAACCAGGTAATACTGGTTTCCTTCCCACTGTTCAGCCAGATGATTGGGATAGACCCCGAAATTCACCCGATTCGCGGGGAGGCCGTTGGCATTTCCCGTGAAACTGTTCTCAATCCAGCCGTAGAGACGATAGGGCCTGTCCTCAAGGTAGAGTGCCTTGTTCAGGAGCAAGGGCGTGGGAGCAGGCGGAACCGAGGGCGTGGGGATGCTGGGCGGCGTCAGGACGCGGCTCGATTCGGGTGCGCCGGGAGTTCCCGGTTGTCGCACGGAGGCCGGCATTCCGCCTGGCGCCCCCTGCCCGGGCATCGACAAATCGCCCGCCGGGACATCGCCGGTTGCTTCCTGCTGGAACCACCGGGCCAGAACGAGCCGACGTTCGGAGAACTCAGGCCATCGAGGAAAAGCGAACGGCCTTTCCTCGGCCGTCGACCCCCTCGCGGCGCCGGTTCTCGATCGATGGGGCACAGTCGAGATCGCGTCGGCTCCCAGCACGGGAACAGCCGCGATCACCCCGAACGCCAGGCCAAAAAATCCGAGTGGCCAGGGATTCGGTGGACGTCTCACCCTCGATTCACTCCCGCCGCAACCCGACCGGGCGTCGACAACAGGATGATGCCCTACTCAGTATCGGATGATTCTTCCGATTCTCGGAGAGATTTCGATGAGAGTCGCGAAATGGAGGCAGGGTTTCGGACAGGCGGGGCCTACTCTTCCAGGGGGCGGTGATCGGTTGCATTTCCCGGATCGCATCCCTCCCTCAAGCGATGGATACGACCCAACCGTGGTGGTCTCATCCCTCCTCGATGGCCGGGTTCCTGAGCGGTCGGTCACCGATCCGAGGCTGCTTTTTCTGGTGAGCGAGCCCCATCATCTGAAAAAGGGGCTTGCAATGCGGACATATATCAACATGCTCGCGAACCTGTTCCCGGCGCTCCGGGGCGAGTTTTCCCATCGCGTAGCCGGGTGCCAGAGCCATCACCTGTGTGCAGGATAGCCCTGCGAAATGGTAATTCCACGAACTGGACCACGACTGATACATCACCGACCCCATCACGACGGCGACCGCGACCGCGACCGTGCCGCGGATGGCATCGCGTCGGCGATGGCTTGCGCGCAGTCGCGTTGAGAGGCGTGAGAATTCGCCTGGAGGACACGTTTCCCAGCCGTTACGAGCAGAGTCGCTCATCCCATCGGCTCCGATTCGCTCACGAGATTTCTTACCCCTGATCCATCATCGTGCCGCTGGAGGATGGGCTCCGTGAAGTCGCACACATTCGCCATTATTCCGCAGCCGATTCCGCGACCAACCGGTCGCGGTCGAGGATTGTGATCAAGCGCCGCTGGACCCGGATGAAGCCTTCCAGTTGGAGCTGTCCCAGCACGATGGTCACCGTTTCTCGCGTCGCACCGATCAGGCTCGCAAGTTCCTGATGCGAGAGTCGGAGCCGGATTCGCCAGTCGGAACCCGATCTTTCCCCATAAGCATCGAGCAATTCCAGAAGTACGCCCAGAACCCGCTGGCGGTTTGAACGGAACATGATATTGCGAAGTCGCATCTCGATTCGACGTCGACGAAGCCCGAGAAGCTTGGTGATCCCGAGCGAGACATCCGGTCGCGCCGCCATCAACGCAAAAAGGTCGTCGCGATCGATCGCCAGAATCTCGGAGGCTTCAAGAGCCTCGGCGAACTCCTCACGGGGTGAGTCGCCCACCAGAGCCAACTCGCCGAAGATCTCACCCGGCTCGATAAACGCGTAAATGAATTCCTTCCCATCTGGAGTCACCCCCTTGATCTTCACCCGGCCGCTTGCCAGAACAAGTACACTCCGGGCCATCTCCGAGGGAAGGTAAATGATGTCGCCCCGACCGAACCGTCGCATGATCGCGCGACCTTCCAGTTGCTCGGCCTGCTCGGGCGTCAACCGCTCAAACAGGTCGCATCGCTTCAGATACCATAACTTGCTGGACATGACCGGTCGGCTCGTGGACCTATCCCCTTTTCACGATCTGGTGACGACAGGCCATCCAGAATAGACCGGTTGTCTCCGGACGACAACTTCGATGTTAGCCAGGCGGTTCCTGCGCGAACTGTTGGCTGTCACACAGACTTTGTCGGTCATTTCGGCGATAAGGTTAAGGTCTCCTCATGAGAACGTCCTGATCCCACGAGAAGGGAGCGAGCAGATGCGTGCAAGGATGTGGTTGTTCGGGGTGACGGTGGTGTTGACCGGGCTGGGGGCGATCGCGGATCGTCTTGCGATGGCTGGTCCCCGGGTTTCGGTCGGACGCCCCTGTTCGAGTGGAGATCGGCCGTCGCTGGCGGAAGTGGATCATTCCATTTTTGACCGACTTCTCCAGACTTATGTGGATGAGAAGGGCCTGGTCGCCTATGCGCAATGGAAGTCCAACGATCAGGACCTTCAGGCGCTCGATGAGTACCTGGCTCGGGCGGGATGTGTGGACCTGGGAAAGCCCGCGGCGAAGCCGGCCCAGATTGCCTACTGGATCAACGTTTATAACGCCGTGACGCTGAAGGGTATTCTTCGCGAGTACCCGACCAGCAGCATTCGCAACCACACCGCGCGGCTCGGCTACAATATCTGGAAGGACCTGCTGATCTGGGTGGATGGGCGGCAATTCTCGCTCGACAATATGGAACATGCGATTTTGCGTAAAATGGGAGAGCCTCGAATTCACCTGGCTCTGGTATGTGCTTCGCGTGGTTGCCCGCCGCTCTGGAACCGAGCGTACTCGGCCGAGGGGCTCGATTCGCAACTCACCGCCAATGGCCAGCGATTCCTTTCACGGCCGGAAAACTTCCAGGCGGATGGTCGATCGAGACAGGTTTCCCTCTCCCGAATCTTTGAGTGGTACGGAACCGACTTCGCTCCGAGCCCCGCCGCACAGTTGCAGGCCATCTCTCCGATGTTGCCGGCCGGAGCGGAATGGGTGGCTGAACCTGGAGTTCGGGTCCGCTATCTCGACTACGACTGGTCCTTGAACGATCAACGACCCACACGTTAGCAGAATCCAGAAACGATCCTGGAGGAGAGCGACCTCAACGATCCAGCAGGAGTGAAGGATCATGTCAAGGCGGGCTTCGGTCCTCAGCGCGATCGCGGCGGCCGCGCTCGCACTGATCCTGTTCGCGGTCACCCGACGGCTCCCCATCTCGCATCTGGTGGAGGGCCTCTCCAACTGGATTCAGAGCCTGGGCGTCTGGGGACCACTTGTCTTCGCCCTGATCTACGCCGCGGCCGTGGTCGCGATGATACCGGGCTCGGCACTGACTCTGGCCGCGGGCGCCCTCTTCGGGCCCCTGGTGGGGACGATCACGGTCTCGATCGGCTCCACCGCCGGCGCAGCGCTCGCTTTCCTGATCGCCCGGTATCTGGCGCGCGACGCCGTCGCGCGCTGGGCTCGCCGTGATCCGAGGTTCGAGGCCATCGACCGGGCGATCGGCGAGGGAGGGTGGAGGATCGTCGCACTGCTCCGACTCTCCCCCGCCGTACCCTTCATCCTTCAGAACTACCTCTACGGTTTAACACGAATCGGTTTCTGGCCCTCGGTGCTGACCAGTTGGGTTGCCATGCTGCCGGGAACGGTCCTCTACGTCTATCTCGGTGTCGTGGGGCGCGCTGGCCTTGAGGTCGCATCGGGCGTCCGATCACGATCCCCGGCGCAGTGGACGCTCATTGTCATCGGCCTGCTGGCAACCCTTGGGGTCTCGGTCTACATCACGCGCCTGGCTCGTCGCGTGATTCGAGAGGATCCCAGGATCAACCATCGCATCGAGAATCGGGAGGCAATCCCTTGAGCGAACCCCATCGCTTCCTCCTCAAAAATGGCGGCGGCCCGTTGATCGTGCCGACCGACGAACATAACCTCACTCTTTTGGCGAACGTCCACCCGCCCGACTGGTGCAATCCCGAGCCGGCTGGGCGGTACAATCTCGTTGTCCTCGGCGCGGGGACGGCTGGGCTGGTCGCGGCGGCGGGTGCGGCGGGACTGGGTGCGAAGGTCGCCCTGATCGAGAAGCACCTGATGGGAGGCGACTGTCTGAATGTCGGTTGTGTGCCGTCGAAGGCCCTGATCCGAGCCGCGCGGGCCGCCGTGGCTGTCCGCGATGGAGCGAACTTCGGCGTCCGGAATCAGGGACCGTCAAGTGTCGAATGCGCGGACGTGATGGAGCGGCTCCGTCGGATTCGAGCCGAGATCAGTCCGCACGACTCGGCCTCGCGATTCCGCTCGCTCGGCGTGGACGTCTTTCTCGGCTCCGGCCGGTTCGTCGGGATCGATGCCATCGACGTAGAGGGCCAGACCCTCCGATTCCGGAAGGCGATCATCGCCACGGGTGCAAGAGCTTCCGCGCCACCCATTCCGGGGCTCGAAGAGGCTGGCTACCTGACCAATGAATCCGTTTTCTCACTGGTCGAACAGCCCCGACGACTGGCCGTCATCGGCGCGGGTGCGATCGGTTGCGAGCTCGCCCAGGCCTTCGCTCGGTTCGGTTCAGAGGTGACACTCCTCGAAGGACAACCGCAGATCCTAGGCAACGAGGATCCGGAGGCCGCGTCGCTCGTCGCGAGCGCATTTCGCCGGGATCGGATCACCGTGAATTGCGGATGCAAAATCACACAGGTTCGTCGTGAGCTCAGTGAAAAGGTTCTCACGCTGCAATGTGGCCGCGGGGAGAGTACGCTTCGAGTGGACGAAGTTCTGGTCGCAGTCGGTCGAGCGGCGAACGTCGAGGGTCTGGGATTGGAGAAGGCAGGGGTCAGTTACGACAGGAGCGGCCTGAGGGTTGACGAGCGCCTCCGGACGACGAATCCCAGAATTCTTGCCGCCGGCGATGTTTGTAGCCGCTACAAGTTCACTCATGCGGCCGACGCGATGGCCCGGATTGCGATCCAGAATGCACTGTTTCTGGGGCGGGCTCGCGTCAGTGCTCTCACAATTCCCTGGTGCACTTACACCGATCCAGAGATTGCTCATGTCGGGCTCTACGAGGGAGAAGCACGCAAACAGGGCATACCGGTTCAGACCTTCGTCCAGAACTTTTCCGGCGTCGATCGTGCGGTGCTCGACGGCGAGACCGACGGGTTGGTGAAAATCCACGTTCGAAAGGGGACCGATCGCATCGTCGGTGCGACAATCGTGGGCAGGCACGCAGGCGAGATGATCTCCGAGATCACACTCGCGATGGTCGGCGGCCTGGGTCTGAAGGATCTGGCCCGAACCATCCATCCCTATCCGACCCAGGCCGAGGCCATCAAAAAAATCGCGGACGCCTACAACCGAACCCGACTCACACCCTTCGTGAAAACTCTCTTCAAGCGATGGTTGATGTGGACGCGTTAACGAGACGGACGATTCAGAGAAAACTGTTCCATGAAACGACGATCGATCCAGTCCTTGAGCGACCAGCACCACCGGCCTTCGAAGGTATAGCCCCGATACTCGCCGATCGCCCGGCCATCGCCGGTATTGATCAGCCGGAGAAAGCTTTTTTGCGGCTGATAGGCGAGTAACGGCCGGCCATCGAGCAGTCGAGCAAGATTCTCCCGCAGAATCGGGCCCTGTCGGACGGCATGGACCCCGGCCTTTGGCGTCGGGGATTCGATGAGTGTTCCGGAATCGCCCACCACGAAAATCGGCCGATCGGCCACAACCTGCAACGTGGGCCGAGTAAGAAGGAATCCTCGCTCGTCGACGGGTAGCCCGAGCCGGGCGAGAATCGGAGGCGCCGCGGCCCCCGTCGCCCAGATCGTCAGATCCGTCTCGACAGACTGGCCATCGCTCAGAATCAGGTGTCCTGGCTCCACGCGAGTCACTCGACGTCCCATGACCATCGTGACGCCCGTTTGTTCAAGCCGGCGTTGCACTCGAATATTGGTCGAGGCCACCGATCCTGTGACGAGCGTTTCTCCCTCGTGAATCAGGGTTCGCTCGATCAGGACATTGCCGAGTATTCGATGCACGAAGGCCGGAAGGCAAAACGCAATCTCCGCACCACCGGCCCCACCTCCGACGATCGTGATTCGAACCGCTCGAACGCGCGCGGCGTTGCTGGCCTCGATGAGACGAATGGCAAGTCGATCGAGAAAAGTCAGCATTGGCTTGATGGAGACAATTCGATCATCATCGGCGCCGACGACGCCCGATCGCGACGGCACGGAGCCGATTCCGATCGAGAGCACGTCGAATTCGATCCGTTCTCGATCTTCGAAGAGTAAGACCCGCGAATCGAGATCGATACCGCGGAGATCTCCCGGTACGAACTCGGCTCCGGCCGATTCGGAGAGCCTGTCGAGATCGATTTGCATGGCCTGACGGGAATACTGTCCGGCGAGGACGCCCGGCAACATCCCGGAATAGGTTGAGATCGACGCATCGGCGACACAAATCAACCGGCTCCCCGGAATGGGGTGATCGCGCCAGGCCCGCACCACCAGGGCATTCGTGTGACCGATTCCCCAGAGAACGACATGGCGAAGTTGCACCGAGGAACTCATCGAAATTCAGGTCCTTCTATGGATCGAACCTCAGGAAAAACGGTGCGATCGAGTCTCGACACCAGGCCACCGAGATCATCCCATCTCGAATCGAACGCACTTGTGGGATGGCTCACAGACCAATTTGGCAATCTCGTCGATGATTCGGATGTCCTCGGTGGAAGGACGTGATACTGGGCTTCCAGGTAAGAAGCCTGGTCTGCCTTGACGACAGCATTCTCTGGTGATCCGACGAAAGGAATCTTGGATGAAGTCTTCCCTTGCGTCCCTCGTGTTGACCGGACTTTTCTCGGCGTTCGTGATGGGCGGCGGCGAATCCGCACACGCCCAGAGCGGATCGAGGAGTCCGAGCCCCACTCGTCCTCAGGCGACCGCCTCGCACACACTGGCTCTCCGCGGCTATTGCCCGGTCTGTGTGATCGGTTCGAGCGCGTGGATGCCCGGTCGTCCCGATATCACCAGCGTCTATGATGGATTTGTCTATCGGTTCCCGAGCGGAGAGCAGAAAGCCATGTTTGACGCGAGCCCCGACCGCTTTGCGACGGTGCTGAACGGAGATTCGATTGTCAGTTATGTGAAAGCCCATAAGCGTGTGCCGGGTAAGCTGGAGTATGCACTGATTCACGACGGACGGCTATTCCTGTTCACCAGTGAGGAGGAGCGACTCGCCTTCCAGAAGGCTCCCTCCACATTCGTCAACGCCGACCTTGCCTTTGACGGCCAGTGTGCGGTTTGCCGGGTTGCCAAGCAGGAATCGGTGCCGGGAAAGCCTGAGTTCGCGACACGTTACAAGGGTCTTCGCTACTACTTCGTCGATGCCGGTACGCGTCAGATGTTCCTTGCCAATCCTGAGAAGTTCGCGGTTCCGGTGACGGAAGGCCCGGACCCAAGGTCGTCCGAGGGAGGCAGCGCCTCGCGCTGATCGCGGATATCTCATCATTTCGTGATCAATCCTGGTTTCAGGGTCTGGATATTGGAAAGGGTGATCCATGCGAGGGGATCTCGTCAAGTCGATTGTGGCGCTCTGTCTTGTGGCGGTCGTCTGGCCGATTCATGTGAATGCTGAGGAGGTCCAGTGGCAATCGAGCCTGGCCACAGCCAGGGTCGAGGCCCAACGGTCGAGCCGTCCGATTTTCCTGGTGGTGACATCTTCCGGCTGCGGATGGTGCCGAAAGCTCGAATCCACGACGCTTCGCGATCCGAGGGTGGTTCAGGAACTGAACGCCCGGACAATCCCGATTCGGGTCGATGCCGACTCATCATCGAATGCGGCCTTGCTCAGAGCGTTGTCGGTCGAGGGCCTGCCGACCTCCGCCATCGTGCGTCCCGACGGTCGGGTTGAACAGACCCGCGCCGGATATCTCGACTCGTCCGACCTGCTCGGCTGGCTTCGAGAATCCATTCCCTCGCCGAAATGAGAGGTTCACGAGAGCAGTCCGCAGGAAGCGGAGGGTCACCGTGAAGTCGAGAAATCCGATCGCAAGATCGGTTCAAGACCTTGCGAGCAACGCGATACTGGTCGAGGGCTGTCTCCCCATCAGCAATGGGCCGGCCCTCGAAGGCTTCGTCGACCACGTCCTCAAGATCCTCCGCTACGACTTCCTGGCCTTCGCCGAGCTGCAATCCGAGGCCCGGGTCGAGAGAACCAAGCGAGCAGCCGAGGAGGCCGACGACAACCTGCTGCACGGCTTTCGCAACGCCGATATCCGATCGGCCCTGTACGGTGACACCGAGGATGACAAGGAGTGACGGCGTCGAAATCACGCGGTGGGTCGAATGCTCAAGCGGCTGAATGTGCGGGGACTGATCGTGAAGGTGCCGCATAGCCATCGTTGGCACGTCAGTAAGAAAGGACACCCACTGCTCGGTGCCGTCGTGCAGTTGGATTATCACGGGATTCCCGCGGCGATGCACACCGCGGCGTGATTCGCCGAGTAGTTGCGTGCACATCGCAGAGATCCTACGGAGTAAGATTTTATGGCCAAAAAATTTTCTGTAACCTATCTCACAACCCGATTTCCGCTCCGTGGCTATGATCCGATGGTTAGCCTCGTCACAGAATCCGAACGCGGGCGCCGCAAAAATACTCTGCGATCGTGAGGTGCCGAGATGTTCCGTCGCCGATCGATTCGACGCTGAAGATTGTCCAGGCCTCCTCAGGGACGACGTCTCGTCCCGAGTATGATTCAGGTCTCCTACCTGGGAGGGACTCCATGTTAGTCTTGAGCCGCAAGATCGGCGAGCATGTGTTCGTTGGTGGGTCCGTCGTCGTCACCGTACTCGCAGCGCGGTGCGGGATCGTTCGGATCGGGATCGAGGCGCCGTCCGAGGTGAGGGTGCTCCGCGAAGAGTTGGCCTCGCCGCGCGACCCCGATGCGCAGGTGATCGGAAGATCGAAGGAGTCCATCCGAGCGGGTGGCCGATCCCAGGATGGGAGATCATGCACATGAACTCGAATCAGAAGGTAGCGTCGTCGCGCTCGGAGCTAATCGCCGTTGTGATGCCCGCGCTCAACGAGGAGAGATCAATCGCCCGGGTCCTCGGCGATCTGCCCGAGAGCTGGGTCGATCGTGTGGTGGTCGTGGATAATGGATCAACCGATCGGACGGCGGAGATCGCCCGATCCCTGGGCGCTGAAGTCGTCGCGGAACGCCGCCGAGGCTACGGGTCGGCCTGTCTTCGAGGTCTTGCCGAACTTGCCGAGAGCGCGGGAGGTCCTCCCGAGATTGTCGTATTTCTGGACGCGGATTACAGCGATCATCCCGACGAGTTGCCAACCCTTGTCGAGCCCATCCTTCGCGAGGGGTACGACATGGTCCTGGGGTCGCGACTGGCTGGGTCTCGAGAGCGGGGCGCGATGCCTCCGCAGAGCGTCTGGGGCAACCGCCTTGCCTGCTTTCTGATGCGTCACCTCTTGGGAGCGCATTATTCCGATCTCGGACCTTTCCGAGCCATACGTTGGAGTGCGCTCGAACGGATCGGGATGTGCGATCGCGACTACGGCTGGACGATTGAGATGCAGATCAAGGCAGTTCGCCACGGGTTACGCTACCGCGAGGTCCCCGTCTCGTATCGTCGGCGGATCGGTACCAGCAAAATCAGCGGAACCATCCGGGGCACGATCCGGGCTGGCTCGAAGATTCTGCTCACAATTGCCCGGTACGGGTGGCCATTGCATTTGATACCGAGTCGATCGGCCGGCCCCTCCGGCCGTCATCAACCCCGTGGCCGCAAGGAGAAGACCCCGTGCCGGTGAGGCCCGAGCCCTTGACCCGATCGTCCAGCGACGAGCCGGTCCATCGCCGGCTCGTTATCGCCGGCCTCGCCTCGATCCCCCTCTACGGGCTGGTCACGTTGCTGAGCGTCCGGTTTCGATATGGCGAGGGCCATCGAGATCGTCCGATCCTCACCGTGCTCGCCCTGCTCTCTCTTGCCTGGGTGGCCTACGCCTGGGCCCTCGTAGCGGTACGGAATCGGGGCGATCACTCGTCGACAGAGCCCGATCGGTTCGGCCCCATCTTCGGCCGACGCTTGCCAACGATTCTCTCCTTCGCGATCGCATTCCGTCTGATACTGCTATTCTCCCAACCGATTCAGGAAATCGACTTTTATCGATATCTTTGGGACGGTAGAGTCCTGCTCAACGGCCTGAATCCGTTCGCCCATGCCCCGGCCGAGATCGATCGCGATGGCCCGAACGCATCGCTGGACACCGAACTCGGCAAGCTCTGGCAACTCCGGAGCCGCTCCGACTCCGTCCAGGTGATCTTCGGACGTATCCACCACCGTGAGGTTCCCACGATCTATCCCCCGGCCTCTCAGTTCGTCTTCGGAGCGGCCGCACTTCTGACGCGCCCCGAGGCACCGGTCGTGGTTCACCTGCTGGTCTTAAAGGTCCTGATCCTCTCGTTCGACCTGGGCACGCTGCTGGTCCTGGCTCGCCTCCTCCTCCGCCTTGGCCTCTCGGAAGACCTCGCGATCGCCTACGGCTGGTGCCCTCTCGTCCTCAAGGAGTTCGCGAATACGGCTCATCTCGATGCGATCGCTGTCTTTTTTACGGTTCTCGCGGTCGAGCGATTTCTTGACGGCTGCAAGCGCACCAACGATCCCTGCCCGCTTCGGGGCGCCGTGATCGGTGCAGTCTGGCTGGGCATGGCCGTGCTGGCGAAGGGCTATCCGGTCCTGATACTGCCACTCATTGCGGGCTATTTCGTCTCACGCAGGGGCCTGCGATCGCTACTCCCGGCTACGGTCTTTCTTGCGGTTGTCGCGGCTGGATACGCCCCGTTCGTGGGGGGCGCCGGCCCATCCGAAATCCGTGCGCACTCGCCATGGACAGGGCTCGGCACGTTTCTGGCACGCTGGCAGAAGAATGATTTCTTATTCATGCTGGTTCATGAAAATTTGCGCCCGCCGATTCCGGACGTTCGCGATCGATGGTTCGTCGTGTTACCAGGAAATTTGCGACGTGCGATTGATGAGGATCTGGCGGTCCCGCTGTCGCGACTCGTCGGTTCACCGGACGCGGAGCCGGCGTTCCTGCTGACCGAGGGGGTGATGGGCGCGATCGTCGGTTGGATTGTCCTTGGCTGGGGCGTTCGCGTCCTTCGTAGACCCGAACCGTTGATTCTCCTCCGAGGAATCGGCCTGGTTCTGGCCTGGGGCTGGCTTCTCAGCAGCACGCCCCATCCGTGGTATCTGACCTGGAGCCTTCCATTCCTGATTTTTGCGGGGCGCCAGAGCTGGTTCCTGCTGCCCGGTCTCGTTTTCATCTACTATCTGCGATTTTTCATGGAATACCAGGCACTCCCGGGAGGTCTTCCCGCCGTCGAGCAGGCGATTGAATCGTTCGACTACGGCGTCGTCTGGCTGGAATACACCCCGTTTTTTGCGGCTTTCGCCTTTGAAACCTGGCGCGGGCAGTCTTTTACTGGCCGCGCCGGTCTCGATGGGAATCAGCTCCCTTCCGAGGCGCGATAACCACGCATGGCCCCCGAGCCCGAACCCTCCCCGGGGGCGTACATCGGCGCTGGCGAAGACGGTACGCTCATGCCGGCATCGCCTCTCGAAGGCCCGGACATGGCACGACGCGACTCCATGCGATGGCATCCCTGGCCGAGGCCGGCGAGAGCCAGCAAGGCCATGAAAACGCGAGACGACTTGAACATCGGATTCTCCTCGATCCCTGAGGCGCGGTCCCGTAGCTTCACGATGCTGCGGAACACTCCACACTCCTTCTCTTGATCGGTTAGAACCGATCCTTGCTCCGTGATCCGGCTCACATTCGCGGGCCGTGCCGGATGGTCACTCGGTTTCGGCGCCGGATGGGCAAAAGACTAACAGGAAGATCCGCCATTTTCTGTGAATCGGCTAACAGAGATTCGAGGTTACACCCGTTACCATGATCGCCGAGGATCAGAATCGAGACGATGTTGATCCCCTTCACGAACAAGGCAAGGATGACCGAAATGGATTCGATCTACTGGGTCGTCTCGCGCGACTGCAACCAGAAATGTCCCCATTGTTATAACGATTCCGAGCCGGGCGCACCCAGCCTGCGGGCCGATGAAATCTCTCGATGCGTGGCGCACTTGCCGGATCCCGACGACGTTCCCATCTCCCGGATCATCCTCTCGGGCGGTGAGGTTCTCGCATGGACCGCCCTGCTCTTTCATACGCTCCAGCAACTCCACGAGCGTTATCTTGGCAAAACCGCCGTCTGGGTCCAGACCAATGGCGATCTTCTCGATGCTCCGACTCTCGATCGATTGCTGGATGAACACGTTCGACGCGTCGACGTCTCCAGCATGGATCGATTTCACCCGAGGAGCACACTCGATCGCCTCGAGATTTTGACCCAGCTTTTCGAGTCGCGAGGGATGGTTCCGGCGACCGGAACCGCCGACGATCAGGATCGTCTCACGTTTGGATTCTGGGGAGCGACCGAGGACCAGTGGATCGGACCACTCTGGCCGCGGGGGCGGGCGCGTCAAAAAGGGCTTTCCGCCGCTCGTCCCGAACACGAATTCTGCCGAATGTGGAGCGGAGCCCGGAATTTCCTGGATTATCGGAGCGAGGGCAGCGAGGTCAACATCCAGCTTGATGATGTCTACCCTTGCTGCCCGATGACCTGCCGCCCGATCGGCCGACTCCTCGACGAGCCGCTGATCCAGATCCTCGACCGTTGCGCCCACGATCCGGTTCTTCAGGCCCTCAACCAGGGACGGCCCGAAGCCATGGGGGAGTCATTGGGTATCAGTGAGGAGTACGGACTTCGCCGGACTCGGGAACTGGGCAATCACTGCCTTTGGTGCGACGAATTCTTCACAAAGCATGCCCTTGATCGACTTGCCCAGGGCGGTCGGACCGAGCGCGGAATCGTCGACATCGACCTCAACCTTGAGGCCATTCGTCGCCAGCGTCCCGCGCCGGAGGCTTCCCCATTGTGCATCGCGGTGCGCCCCATTGTCACGGAACCTCAGGGATCTTGATCTCGGATGGTCGGATCGTGAAGAGGCTCACAGATCGATGCTGGATCCGCCGGTAAGATCTCGACGACGGATCGAGAAAGGTCGTTCGTGGATTGGTCCCGGGATCGGGTCCCGCGGCTGGCTCGTCCGCCCGAATGAAGGAGACGATGATGCGAATTCTCAGGGAAATGGCACAGGGCCTTTCAAAATCGCGGGTTCGGGTTCGCTCGGCCTTCACACTCATTGAATTGTTGGTGGTCATCGCGATCATCGCGGTCCTGATCGCGATGCTTCTGCCGGCCGTTCAGGCAGCGCGAGCCGCCGGTCGGCGAGCCCAGTCGACCAACAACCTCAAGCAAATCGGGATCGCGATGTACAACTTCCACAACACGTGGAACTTCTTCCCGAATAACGGCGGCGGTCCCTGGCTATCGATGCAGGATTATCAGGCGAATTATCAGCCGACGATCAACGCCCCCACCGTTGTTACCAATGCCCCGACGTGGTCGTGGCCCTGGGGGTGGGGAGATCCCTCAAAAGCAGGAAAACAGCAGTCAGGATCTTATGCATTCGGGCTACTTCCTTATATTGAACAAAATACTCTGTACAACGCGTTGAATGGGGCGGCCACGGTCGCGAACGTGAACGCGGCAAGCTACCGTACCGCGCTTTCGATCTATTATATTCCTGCTCGGCGTCCACCGATTGCAACAAACGTCCCCGCGAATGACCCGATCTATCCCGGCTGGGGGTACAACGGCGATGGACTGAATCCCTGGGCACACACGGATTACGCCGCCAACGACCAGATCGTCCGACCGAACTGGACGGAGCCACCCACTTCCACCTTCGGCAACACGATGGGGGCGCAGGGGATAACTGATGGCCTCTCAAACACCATCATCGCCGGGGAAAAGGCGATGGATCCCGACGCGATCGATGCCGGTAGCTGGTTCTGGGACGAGCCGATCATCCTCGGCGGGGCGGGAGGCGCGGCACGCTGCGGTGGGAAGCTTTACATGGACCAGCGCGGGCTTCGCGAGCTGACCGCTGGCCCCTACGATCCCTACAACGACGGTGGCTCGTGCGGTGGTGGTAACTGGGGCTCGCCCGACCCCGGCGGTGTTCTCTTCCTGAAGGCCGACGGCTCGGTCTCTCAGTTCAAGTACAGTATTGCCTTCCAGGTCATGCGGAAGCTCATTCAGCCGACGGATGGCGGAGTGCTCTCTTCCTCGGACTATTGAGCAAAATTAAGGAGATGACGGAACGCCATGCGACGATCGATTGTATGGATCATTCTCCCCGGCTGGCTCCTCCTCCTCGCCGCCGGATGCGGAGGGAACGGGCCGGAACTGGTCACTGTGCAGGGCAAGGTGCTCGACTCAGACGGCCGTCCCGTCTTCCCCGGGAGCATCTGGTTCGTCGCTGATGGAACCGAGACCGCCGACGGGGCCCATCCTCTCGATTCCAGCAGCATGCTGTACGAGGACGGTTCGTTCCGTCTTCGGACCTATCCTCACGGCGACGGTGCCATGGTCGGGAAATACCGGGTCACTCTCTCGCTGGGTGCCGGCAGCTCCCCGAGACTGGCCAAGTACGCCGGTCCGCGAACCACTCCCATCACGATCGATGTCCCAAGAGCTGGCCTGAAGGACCGAGAGATCCGTCTGGATTCCAGTCAAACCGCGCCGGTTGCGAACCTCCGCAAAGGTGCCTCACGCACTGGCCGTCGCGGACGGTGAGCCGATTTCCAGCCATTCCGCTTGAACCGGGCCTCGACTTCGTGGATGCTCGAAGGCGATCGAAAATCGATAAGCCATCGACCTTTTTTCCATGGTCCGTTCCTCATGCTCCTCGATACGGATCGTTCCTCAAAAGAATGCCTTGCCGTTTTTGCACGGTTTCCCGAGCCTGGCCGCGCCAAGACCCGGCTCATCCCCGCGCTCGGGTCCGAAGGCGCGGCCCAACTGCACGCCCAGATGACTCGGCATACGCTGAGCCATGTCGATGAGCTGGCAGGGAGTCGCTCCATCTCCATTGAGGTCTGGTTCACGGGTGGCAGCGCCGAGCAGATGCGGGCCGAATTCGGCGAGCGTCTCTATCGGCCCCAGCCTGAGGGCGACCTTGGCGACCGGATGGCCGCCGCCTTCGAGGGCATGCTGGCCGTCGCCCGATCGGCCGCGATCATTGGGACCGATTGCCCGGCCCTCGACGCGACGATTCTTGCCGAGGCCCTGGATGCCCTTCAGAACCACGATCTCGTCATTGGCCCAGCGAGCGACGGCGGTTATTACCTGATTGGACTCCGCCGACCGATCCCGGAGCTTTTCGATCGGATGCCCTGGGGGACGTCAGAGGTCCGCGCCGAGACCCTGACACGGGCGGATCGGCTGCGCCTCTCCGTTCATCTGCTCCCGGTGCTTGACGATATCGACGAGCCCGGCGACCTGCCAGCCTGGGAGGCCGCTCGTTCGCGCATCGGCGCTCGGCCCGAGGTGTCGATCGTCATCCCCACGCTTGACGAGGAAGAACGAATTGGGGTTACGATTCGGCGGGCGCTTCGACCGGGTGTCGAGGTTCTTGTCGCAGATGGCGGCAGTTCCGACGCGACGCGAGAGATCGCCTCGGCCGCCGGAGCACGTGTGATCGACGCCCCGCGTGGGCGAGGAACACAACTCGACGCAGGCGCGGTTGCCGCACATGGCTCGATTCTGATCTTTCTTCACGCCGATACGATCTTGCCCGCCGATTACCTGGACGTCGTCCGTCGAACCATGGCCGACGCGAGCGTGGCACTCGGAGCCTTCCGTCTGCGAATCGATCGACCGGGAAGGCTTCTTCGGCTTCTGGAGGCCGCGGTCGGTCTCCGATCAAGCTGGCTCGGCCTGCCCTATGGAGACCAGGCGCTATTTCTTCGCGCGGAAACCTACCGCCATCTCCACGGCTTCGCCGCGATTCCACTGATGGAAGACGTCGACCTCGTCGTCCGCGCCCGGACCCTCGGCACGATTCAGGTTCTCCCGGAAGCCGTGATCACGTCCGGCCGCCGATGGGAGGAAGCGGGCGCCCTTCGGATGACCGCCATCAATCTGGCCTGTCTGACCGGTCATTTCCTGGGAGTTTCTCCGGCTCGCCTCGCCGCCTGGCGCGATCGCGTTTCCCATCGCCGGAACCGACCGTCTCACTCGGAATCGTTGAAGCGGGTGACTCTCGACGTCGTCCGCTCGTCCGATGGTTTTGAAACCACGTATCCA
This sequence comes from Planctomycetales bacterium, assembly GCA_027449865.1. Lineage (GTDB taxonomy): Bacteria > Planctomycetota > Planctomycetia > Isosphaerales > Isosphaeraceae > JAKAUH01. The sequence goes on along the minus strand of DAIDKV010000056.1, from coordinate 38,000 downwards.
CATCCTTGCGAGCGTTAAAATTGTCGCGGCCCGGCTGAGGGTTTCCGCGGACGTCCACGACAGGAGCTTGACTTCCTTGCCAATCCTCACGCTTCTACGTGATCGGAATCCGCTCTCTTCGCCCGCGAACCAGCTTCGCATTCTCTCCGGCGGAGCGTATCGCCCGTTCGAGGCGACCCTGGCCGACAGCGGACTTCGTCCCTTGCAATCAACCAGCATTCATGTTTTACAGGTGAACGTCGGTAAGATCTGCAATCAAACCTGCCGTCATTGTCACGTCGATGCCGGGCCCGATCGTCGCGAGATCATGAGTCGGGAGACGATGCAATTTTGCCTCGACGCTCTGGAAGCGGGCGAGATCCCCACGCTCGACATCACCGGCGGCGCGCCCGAGATGAACCCGGATTTTCGATGGCTGGTCGAAACGGCCCGATCCCGCGGCCGTCATGTGATCGACCGGTGCAACCTGACCATCCTCCTGGCCCCAGGCCACGATGACCTCCACAATTTCCTGGCTCGTCAGCAAGTGGAGATCGTGGCCTCGCTTCCCTGTTACCAGCCAGCAAACACCGACAGGCAGCGTGGCGACGGCGTCTTCGAAAAATCCATCAAGGCCCTGAGACGTTTGAACGAGGTCGGCTACGGCGATCCGAAGAGCGGCCTGGTGCTCACGCTGGTCTACAATCCCGTCGGCCCCTCGCTGCCGGGGGCGCAGTGGGAGCTGGAGGAAGCTTACCGCCGCGAGCTTTCCGCTCGTCACGGCGTCGTCTTCACCCGACTGTACACCATCACCAACATGCCGATCAGCCGATTCCTGGACGACCTTCTCCAAACCGGCCAGTTGGACTCCTACATGCAGAAACTTGTCCATGCCTACAACCCCGCGGCGACGGCCGGGGTGATGTGTCGAACAACCCTCTCGGTCGGCTGGGACGGCCGGCTTTACGACTGCGACTTCAACCAGATGCTCGAACTTGGCCTCGAAGCGGGTCGACCGAAGCACATCCGCGATTTCGACGAATCCTTGCTACGCACCCGAGGTATCGTCACCGGCCCGCATTGCTACGGTTGCACGGCGGGAAGCGGGTCGAGCTGCCAGGGAGCCCTGGTCACGCGGTGAGACTCTTCGCCGACTCAGGACGGTTTTACCTTGAGACGCAGGTCGCCAGCGCGCGGGCCGGAATCCGGATCGATCCGGCGTCTTGCCGGCTCCTTCGCAGGTCGGAATCGCTCGACGTGGTGTAGACATCGACCTGGCCCGGCCTCCCCAGATCGGCGGTTAGATCCTCCCGCGAGAGGTTCACCAGCACGATGGTTTTCTGACCGTTGGTTCCGCTGTAGGCCGAGGCCAGCATTCTCTCGCTGTTCGAGGAGTCGGGTTCCACTCGACACTCGATGCGAACCATGCCCGGCCGGATAAATCGAGCGTAGTTCCCGAATGCCCAGAGCAACTTGCTCTCACGCACGAATCCGTTTTTCAGTAGGCTGGTCGTCTCCGGTCCCATCCGGCCCGTCTTGCCCTTCGATCCATCATCCAGATAGATCAGGCCATCCTTGTAATCCACCTGGCTGACCGCAGTCCACCACTGCCACGACCGTGCCTGGGCGATGGTCAGATCGTTGTGGATGATCCGGGCGACGTAGAGCGCAAGGTCCATACCGAGGTCCCGGCCAGAGCCGCCTTTAATCTCGTCGTTTGGAGGCTCGAGAATGCAGTATTCGCTCTGCCAGAAGCCGAGCCGGGGATTTGTCGACTGAAACGCCCGGTGAAGCTTCTGGCGGTTCTCGACCTGGACCTTCAGCGGCCAGACGGAGAAGTAGCCGTGCGCCGCAAGGATCGGAGCGACGTTCGGCAGATTGCCGAGGTAGAACGCCGAAGCCGGGTCGAAGAAGAACCGCGCCTGATCGTCCCGGCCGTCGTCCTTGACCTTCCCGAAAACGTGCGCGAACGAGCCGGCCTCGCCGATGACGATCCTCGTCGAGAGCTTTCGGCGAGCGAGTTCCTTCGAGAGCAGGCGGACCAGGGCTTCAATCTCGATGTTCGAGGCCGGTGTGCCCTCCTGGTTCGGTTTGTCCCAGTCCCACTGCGGCTCGTTGATCGGGCTCAGATAATCGAAAGGGAGCCCGGCCTGATGGAAATGCTCGGCGACGTCGGCCAGGAACGCCGCGAACGCGGGATACTTCCCTGGCTTGAGGTTCAGGTCGGGAACGCCCCGGGTTGCGAATCCCTTGCCGTTACGCGTCATGTGGACGGGCGGCGAGTTGGAGAACGCCAGAAACGACTCGACACCATTTCGACGGGCCGACTCCAGGAACCATCGCTGCCCAGCCGCTCGGGACCAATTGTACGTCCCATCCGGGCGCTGGAAGCACTCCCCGCGTCGCCAGGGATTCCGGATCTCCGACGCGTCTCCCTGCTCGGCGGTCCCCGCCCCGATGTTGAATCGCCAGATCGAAAGACCAATACCTTTCGGGTTTCCCTCGGAGTCGGACTCCTGGCTAAAGAGTCGTTCGGCAATCCGCCGCCGTTTCGCTTCCGGCCAGTCCCGGCCGACAATATCGCACTGCCAGGCATCGGAAGCGCCGAAGCCGTCGATGGACTGGTGAACGAGGCCGGGATCGATCCGGACCTTGAGGGGCGCTCCGAAAAGGGTCGCCGCGAGGAGCGGGTGACAGAGCACGATGCCGATGATGCGCTTCATGATGGTCGGGTCCTCGGAAATTCTGGGCGGCTGTCTCCCATTATCCACAGGAAACGAGCCGGAGGAAGCCACCGGCCGGGTCCAGCGCGCGAGGCCGTTTCTCCTCCTGGCTCCGACAACTCGGGGCCGCCAGGAGGTTGTCGTCGGGGCCCGGCTCCCCTATCCTTCTCGGAATCCCCAGCACAGGAAATCGACCACGCCCCGAGTACCGAGGAGTCTCCAATCATGAAGATGCGTCCGATTGGTAATTCCGGCCTGGAAGCCGGTCCACTGGCCTTCGGTGGGAACGTGTTCGGCTGGACGGCCGACGAGGCGACCTCATTCCGGCTGCTCGACGCCTTCGTCGACGCTGGGCTCAACCTGATCGACACCGCCGATGTCTATTCTCGATGGGCCCCCGGCAATCAGGGCGGAGAGTCGGAGACGATCATCGGCCGGTGGCTTGAAAAGAGCGGCAATCGCAACCGAGTCCTCATCGCCACCAAGGTTGGCATGGAGATGGGACCGGGAAAGAGCGGACTCTCCGCGGCTCGCATTCAGGAGGCCGTCGAGGAATCGCTTCGCAGCCTGAAGATCGATCATATCGACCTCTACCAGGCGCACAAGGACGACCCCTCGACCCCCCTGGAAGAGACCCTTGGCGCCTTCGGCGCGTTGATCCGGCAAGGGAAGGTGCGCGCGATCGGTGCCTCCAACTACTCAGGCGCTCGACTGGCCGAGGCGCTCCGAATCAGCAAGGAAAACCAGCTACCGGCCTACCAGTGCCTCCAGCCACACTACAATCTGGCCGAGCGAGCCGATTTCGAGCGCGACCTGGAACCGGTCTGCCGAGCGTCCAGCCTCGGCGTCATCCCCTACTACTCGCTCGCCAGCGGATTCCTCACCGGGAAGTATCGCTCCGAGGACGATGCCGCCGGCAAGGCGCGGAGTGCGGGCGTCAAGAAGTATCTGAACGATCGTGGATTTCGTATCCTCTCAGCGCTCGATGAGGTCTCGGCCCGATACTCCTCCACGCCGGCCCGCGTCGCGATTGCCTGGCTCCTGACTCGACCCGTCGTCACGGCCCCGATCGCCAGTGCCACAAGCGTTGAGCAGTTCCACGATCTGATCGCCGGAACGCAGCTCGAACTCGACCAGGCCGCCATCGATCGGCTCGATTCCGCCAGCGCCTGACCACCCGGGAGAGACCTCAAGATGATCCCACGAATCCTCGCCGTGATCGCGGCGATGACGCTCGCCTGTTCCACCGCGACCGCCGCGCCGCCGAACATCGTCGTGATCCTGGGCGACGACATGGGCTTCTCCGATATCGGCTGCTACGGCAGCGAGATCGCCACGCCGAACCTGGACTTTCTCGCCGCGAACGGCCTGCGATTCACCCGGTTTTATAACAACGCCCGATGCTGCCCCACGCGCGCCAGCCTTCTGACCGGGCTCTATCCGCATCAGACCGGCATCGGCCACATGATGGATGACCGCGGTGTCGACGGATACCGAGGCGATCTGAATACGCGGTGCCGGACGATCGCCGAGGTGCTCCGTCCCGCCGGATACCGTACCCTGGCCGTCGGTAAGTGGCACGTGACCCGGTTCACGGCGCCCGACGGTCCAAGGCACAACTGGCCCCTTGGCCGCGGTTTCGACCGGTTTTACGGAACGATCCACGGGGCCGGCAGCTATTACGATCCCTCGTCGCTGATCCGGGATAATACGATGATCTCGGCCCACGCCGACCCTGAGTACCATCCCGATCGGTATTACTACACCGATGCCATTGCCGACCACGCCGTCCGGTTCGTCGGCGAGCAAGCGCGCGATTACCCGAAGCAACCGTTCTTTCTCTACGTTGCCTTCACGGCGGCCCACTGGCCGATGCAGGCCCTCCCCGAAGACATCGCGAAGTATCGCGGAAAATATGATGCCGGTTATGAGCCGATCCGCCGGGCCCGGTTCGAGAAGGCCTCCCGGCTCGGCCTGATCGACCCGCACCAGCCGATGAGCCCAACCGCGAAGGACTGGAAAGCCGTCGCCGATCAGAAGTGGGAAGCCGCCGGGATGGAGGTCTACGCGGCGATGGTCGAGCGGATGGACCGAGGGATCGGCAAGCTGGTCGAGGAGTTGAAACGCAACGGCCAGTTCGAGAACACCCTGATCCTGTTCCTCCAGGATAACGGCGGCTGCGCTGAGGACATGGGCCGCCGTCCGGAAAAAATCCACCCGAATCTTCCGCGAGAGGACCGACCGACGCTCCCTCCGATGAAGCCGACCGATTTCGCGGCGGCCGGAAGCGTCCCCGCACAGACGAGGGATGGCTATCCTATCCGGATGGGGGATCGCGTCTTCCCCGGTCCCGCGGATACCTATGTCGCCTATGGCGAGGGGTGGGCGAATGTCTCCAACACACCGTTCCGCCGTTACAAGCACTGGGTTCACGAGGGCGGAATCAGCACGCCTCTCATCGCCCACTGGCCAGCGGGAATCGCGGGCCGAGGCGAGCTACGCCGCGAACCCGGCCACATCATCGACATCATGGCAACCTGCGTCGAACTGGCCGGCGCGACGTATCCGGCCAATGCCAGACCGCTCCCGGGCCGAAGCCTTGTCCCCTCGTTCGCCGGACGTCCAATCCCCCGCGACGCCATCTTCTGGGAGCACGAGGGAAACCGGGCCGTCCTCGCCGGGTCGTGGAAACTCGTCGCCCGGAAGGGCCAACCCTGGGAACTTTACAACATGGAAACCGACCGGGTCGAGCACGAGGACGTCTCCTCGCGCAACCCTGAGAAGGTCACAGAACTGGCGGCCCGCTGGGAAGCCTGGGCGAAGCGATCGGATGTGGTCCCATACCCACCGGCGCGGCCTGCGAGGAAAAAGTGATCGTCAGAGACATGCGTTCTTGAGCTTTCCATGGGTCATGAGAGAGCGGGCCGCGGCGAGCATCGGGTGCCTCGCCGCGTCCCGATGCTCTTCTCCACTCACGCCCAGTGCCTGGTCGGGTTTCCCGCGGCCAGCCGAATCAGGTTCCGAACGAGTTCCATGCTCGGCCGGGTGAACTCGTCGTAAGCGAGACCAATTGAGACGAAGGGATCGGGCTCGTGGAGGGCCACCCATTCGTCCACACCGCGGCTCGCGTGGGCTCGGGCCGCGGCGGAGGCGGTCGGCACGGCCACGATAATCCTGGCCGGATCGTGCCGACGGAGGGCCGCCGCTGCCTGAGAGAGGGTGTGTCCGGTGGTCGCGCCCTCATCGACGAGGATCACTGTGCGGCCCCGGATCACGGCCGCCGGCCGCTCTCCCCGATAACTCAGCTCGAGCTCGCGCAGCTCGCGGAACCCTTGCTCGGCGATCTCGCGGAGGACCCGATCGCTAATCCGAAATTCCCGGATCACCGACTCGTCGAGAATCCACGCCCCTCCCGCCGCGACCGCTCCCAGAGTGACCGATTCCAGCCCAGGCGCCCCCAGCCTGCGGACGACGCAGACATCCAGTGGCGCGTTCAATGCCAGCGCGACCTCGAAGGCAACCGGTACTCCACCCCTGGGCAGCGCCAGCACCAGGAGATCTTTCCGGTCCGCGTAACTCTGGAGCTTTCGAGCCAACTGACGGCCCGCATCGCGATGATCGCGGAAGAAGACCTGATTTGCCGACGAAATCGTCGTCATATGTTCTGGTTTCATGATGATCCCCCCGTTCCATCGACCTGCCGGCGCGGCTCTTTCAGTGCCGGGGCCCCGGCGATCGTGGCACGCATCAAATATCCAGACCCGATGTGTTTCGGCCGAATCCGTGAATCGATCCGGGTCGTCTCATCGCCCAATGATGTAAACGACGAGCAGAAACCACTGGAAATCCGCAGAGACGCGATGATCCACCGCCGCTCGATAAAACCGGCGCCGAGCTTTGCACCGGCTTTGAGAGTCCTTGCAACGAGGCGATTCTCAACGCGACATCGAGACGGTTTCCAGGGTCTGGACTGTTGGTTTCACTTTAAGGCTCGTGTCCTCTCCGAATGGGGCGGACATGGCCCGTTGCGATGGATTCTGGGCCGGGAGATCACCGGCCGATGTGCCTCCAGGAGGGAAGTCCCGGTCGAAACGTGTGGGATGTTTCCCTTGGTGCCGGTAGAGCCGCCTATACCTCCACCGCACCGGCCTGGCTTGCGACTAGGGTCGTCCAGGGCACGCCGAGGGCCCGAAACACCAAAGAACCAGTGGCGGGAGGACCATCCCTTCCTGGTGGGTCCTCGGGCCGTCATCCCTCGAGAATCCAGGCGATCGGTCGTGCTCGGGGCCATTCTGGCCCCAGGACCGTTCCGGACCATTCCCTGCCAGGAGATTTCCTATCCCCTGACTCCGCGGCTGGTGAACGGCGGTGTCGGTCCTGTCCCCAAAACCGATGGAACACGACAGCGATGGTCCGCGGAATCTTGCCGGATTCGCCGCCCGCACTCGTTGCCAATCGGAGAATGGGTGGATTCTAACGTCGTCCTGTGTGCCTCGATAGTCGGGAAGATCGCGATGCTTTTTGTAGGGTATCGCCTGACGCGAGGCCATTGTCTCACCCAGCCGGTCAAGATGCTCTCTTGCCATCGAGAAGGCCCCAGTCGGATGAGATTCCCCGATCGAAGCCAGTTCCCGTGGCGAGAAATCGCCCGCGATTCGTGCGGATCTCGCCACCAAGGTAAATATTGCCATAATCGACATATAAGTTATGTGTTTCATGCGGGCATCGCTTTCAAATTGAGAGAACTCGGATGGCCGCGGAATCAGAATGAGTCATCCGAGAAAATGCGACCCATCGCCACGGTCGGCGGGCGATCCGCCTCTCAGGCCGATCGGGCGATCTCCTCGTAGAGTGAGGCGATTCGTGGCAAGACGGCGTTGACGCTGTACCGCTCGTCGATCATTCGTTCCGCGGCCTGGCCGAGGTGACGAAAGGCTTCGGGGTTGTCCAGAACGCGGAGCGCTTCCTCGGCGAGTCCATCCACGTCGTCGAACGCGGCGAGCAGGCCGTTCTCTCCATGCGCGATCATCTCCAGAACCGGGGGAGTTGCCGACGCCAGAACGGTGCAGCCACAGGCCAGGGCGTTCATCATCGACCAGCTCAGGACGAACGGCGTTGTCAGGTAAATATGGAGATCGCTCCGACCAAGGATTCGCACCAGGTCCTCCTCCAGCACCTGGCCGGTGAAGAGGAAGCGGTTCAGGTCGTAGGGGCGCTCGGCGAGAACCTGCTCGCGGAATGTCGGCGCGGAGGGGTCGTTGGAGGCTCGCCCGTAATACGTCCGATCGGCACCCACGACGACAAAAATCACATCGTCGCGAGCCGCGGAGATCTGGGCGGCAACTCGCATGAAAATATCGAAGCCTCGCGTCGGCTCGAATCCGTACGCGACATAGGTCACGACCGGTGTCGTGGGGGGGATCGGACGCCCGGCGATGGAGCGCAATGGAGCCTTTCGGCGATACCAGAATGTCCGATCAATTCCATCAAAGATGGTCCGGATTTTCGGCCGGTACTCGGCGGGAAATGTGCTCCGCTGCCACTCGGTCGGACTGAGTCCGGCCCTGGCCGCTTCGAGGTTCAGTAGGGTCGTGGCATTGTAGGTCCGGTGCATCCGACGATCGTGGTCCGTCGGTGGGAACTCGGGGCGGAAGTCCAGTTCCGAGCCTCGCGGGCGGTAAAAATACTCGCAATAGGTGAGCATCGGACACTGGAAATGGTCTGCCAGGAACAGCGCATTGCCGAAGAACGAGTGGCCGACGATCAGGTCGGGCTGGATCTCCGGCCGAGCCCGGACCGCATCGAGCGCACCCTGGTTGTTCCACATCGAGATCTCGAAGTGAAGCCCGCAGGAATGCGTCTGCCCGGAGGCTCCCCGCGCACGATAGGGAATTAGCCGGACTCCCCGATAAACCAGGTCGCCGTTTGCCCCAACATGCGCTGGTATCTCCGACCGCTCGAGGCCCCCGAGCGGCAGATTCACCGGTCGGCCGTCCGTGAGCGCCTTCTGGTGCCGGTCGGCGATCCGCGAATAGGCGAAGGTACAGGTATGCCCATGACTTTCGGCCAGCGAGTGTGCGATCTGGCCGTACTGCCCGGGATACTCTTTATGAACGAAAAGGATCTCCATGGGTCGATCATCCTCGGGACTCGGCGCCTTCGGCCATGATGACATCGCGCCGGCGGTCGCGCAGTCGATCCCGGAGGATTTCCAGGTTCCGGGCCGCCTGAGCGTCGTTGGGCTCGATCTTCAGAACATCCAGTAGGGCCCGTTCGGCGGCGGCCGGGTCGCGCCCCTCCAGGAGAAGAACGTGGCTGAGGGCCTGTCGGGGCCGCAGCGCCTGAGGGACCATGTCGATGAGCCGGAGCAGCAGTTCTCGGGCCTGGTCGAATTCGTGGCGAGCCAGCATCCCGCGCGACCGGAGAACCGCCGCGTCCTCCGGCCTTCCAAGGTGAGAGTCGACGTGCCGGGCGACGCGCTCCAGGTCGGGCCATCGTCCGATCGACAGATACAGCTCTCCCAGTTCAAGCCAACCTCGGGCGAAACCAGGCGCCTCATCGAGAAGTTGGCGCCAGTGGACCTCGGCGTCGGAGTACCGTCGAAGATTTCGACAGAGAATCGCCAGGTGATGGCGGGCGAATCGCGTGAGATCCGCCTCCAGCGAGGCCGGGTAGATCCCTGGCCGGGTTGCAAGCCGACGCAGGAGGACCTCGGCTCCGGGCAGGTCATGAGCTTCGGGGAGGAGGTAAGCTTCCTGGCCCCGCAGCTCCTCATTCTCGGGATACCGTTCGCGGCCCGCTCGGCAGACGGCGAGGGCCTCGTGGGGCCCGGCGGTCCGAAGGAGGGCCTGGGTCGTGATCGCGAAGAGCTTCGGCCCGTACGAGGCTCCCACGCTGACCAGTCCGAGCGATCGCCGGAGTGGAGAGAGTGCGGCCTCGTCGTCGCCGAGCATCTCAAGGAAGAGGCCGAGCGTGTACTGGACGTACGGGTCGACGGGCCGCTCCAGTGACTCCATCCTCGCCAGACGCAGATTCCGCTCGATCTTCCGGCGATGAAGCTCTGGATCCTCATAACCCGGGTGCTGAATCTCGATGTCGGTCTCGCGCAGGCGGCCTCCAACACGGCGGATCGAGAGCGAGATCTGCTCGTAGACGCGGTGCTCCCATCGAATCCCCGGCAAGCGCGGGAACAGCCGAACCTGCGGAACGAGCTTGTCATCGTGGCGGATCGGGCCGGTTAGCGTCGATTGCCTGAGGCAGACCTGATTCATGATGTAACCGGCCGACTCGTCGCCCAGGCTTTCGAGCAGGGAGGCGAGCCGACGTCGTCCATCGGCGTCGAATCGCTCGTCGGCGTCGAGCCAGAGGATCCAGCGGCCTCGAGCCCGATCGAGCGCCTCGTTCCGGGCTGCCGAGAAGTCGTCGATCCACTGGAAATCGTGAACTCGGGCTCCAAATTCCAGCGCGATCTCACGCGTTCGATCGACCGAGCCGGTATCGATGATGACGATCTCTCCCACCAGATCCGCGACCGATCGGAGGCAGGTCGCCAGATTGGCTTCTTCATCCTTCACGATCATCGTCAGAGAGACGTCGGATCTCATGGCTCGCCCCTTGTGGGACCAACGTGCCTCGCTGAGTCACGGGAGGATTCGAGCGATCGCCCCCAGGGCCGTCGCTCGTGGGAACTCGGTCCATTGGACCGAATTCGCTTTGTGGGCGCCCGGGGCGACGCCACGCGCGGGGGCCAGGTGGGGGGGCCGCCTGGGAACCTGCTCGTCGTTTCGCCCCGGGATACGGTATCGGAGTTGACGGGACATCCTGGTCCAGGGCTCCGGCTCATTTCTTACCGGGGCGGAAAGCCAATCGCTTCCCGCCCCGGCCAGCGATCATCGAATCAGCCGATGAGCGCCAGTGATTTCTTCTGCACGCCAAGCGCTGAGGAGCCGTCCTGGCCCACGGTCGTTCCCTGGGCGACGATCGCGCTGAGGGCGGCGTCGACCACGGCCGTCGGGGATGTCGTGGTCGTCCTTGGCGTGGTGCTGGCGGTTGTCTGGACGAGAGGCGAAACGCCGATCGTCCGGCTCGTCAGCGAGATCGAGGTGGTGCCGCTCGGCGGATCGGTGACGATCGCCGTTGAGTTGTAAATCACCGCGAACGGAGTGCCCGCGGTCGGTCCGCCGTCGGAGTCGTAGGCGAGAACCAGGATTCGGTACGAACCCTTGCGGGCGTACGTATGGCTCCCGATCACGTTCACCAGGGTTCCCGGAGGATCCCCGATCGGCGAGGGCGACGTCACGAAGTTCGACGCCGCGGACGACGAGCCGTCTCCCCAGTAGATCGTCGCCGTGTAATCCGAGACCCCGCCGTTCGGATCCGCATCGACGAACTGTCCGACAGAGATCGCGTTCGAGTTGACCCCGGTCGTCAGCGGGATATTCGTCGAGGGGTAGGTCGGCGGGTTGAGACCCGTCAGCGACGCGTCCTTGACGATAACGGTCGTGTTGTTCGCGACGGTGCTCTGACCGCCGTCGTCGGTGATCGTCACCGAGACCTGGTAACCCGCCGTATTCTCGCCAGTATACGTGTGGGTACCATAGACGTTGAAGAGCCCGGCGTTGTTCGCCGGCTGGACCGAGCCCGCCGACGTGCTGCCGTCGCCCCAGTTGATGACGGCCGTGTAGTCCGCGCCCGGAGACGGCGGGACCTCGTTGAGAGCGGACGTATTGGCGTCCTGGAACGTCGCGACCCCGATGCTGCCGGTCGAGGCGCCTTCGGTGCTCGTGAAGGTCTGGGCCGTGCCGGTCGAGGTCAGAGCCGCGTCGTTCACCAGGATCGCCGGGCTTGCCGTCGCGGTCACGGTCGAGCCGGAGGTCGGCCGGATTCCGTCGGTGTCCCACACCTGAACCGAGGCCACGAACTTGCCCGTGGGCTGGTGCAGGCTCTCCTCGGTGTAATTGTGAGTCGCCTCGACATAGAAGTGGCCAGGGATTGGATGGCCGTTCCCATCGAGGACCGGAACGAAGTTCGACGCGCTCAGCGCCGAGGTCGATCCGTCGCCCCATGTGACGGTCCCGGCGTAATCGCCCGGATTGCCGCCTTTGTCGCCGTCGACCAGCGTCGCCAGCGTGATGCTGGACGAGCTGCCCTCGGTCACGGTGGTGCCGGTGGTCGGGGTGAGCGAGATGGCGGCGTCGTTGACCGCGATCGTATTGACGATGCTGGTCGTCGACCGAGGCACCGACGGCGGGGTGCCGAGGTGCTGATCGGTGTCGGTGATCTGGGCGGTCACCTGGTAAGGCAGGCTGCCCGGGCCGCTCAGCGAGCCGTTCGGGCGCTCCTCGGCGTAGGTGTGCGTTCCCGAAACGACGAACGGCGTGTTGGGCCCGCCGGGCTGCGTGAGGCTGCCCGTCGAGGTCGCGCCGTCGCCCCAGGAAATCGTCACCGTGTAGTCGCCAAATTGGCCGTTGGGATCGGCGTCGGTGAACGTGCCGATCTCGACCGTGAAGGTATTGCCCTCGGTCTGCGCGGCGATGGTCGTCGCGGTCGAGGAGAGCGGCGCGTCGTTGACCACCACTGTCGGATTGACCGTCACCGTGGCCCGCGGCACGGCCGGAGTCGATGACAGGTGCTGATCCGTATCCGTGATCGTCACCGAGAACGGCGGGGTGCTGGTGCCGCTGAAGACACCGTCCTCAACGAAGAGGTGGCTCCCGGTGACGTCGAACTGGCCGGCGATGTTCGGATCGGCCGCGACGGTCCCCGTCGAGGTCTGGCCGTCGCCCCAGGTGATCGTCGCGGTGTAGTCGCCAGTCTGCCCGTTGGGATCCGCGTCGGTGAAAGTCGCCAGAGGAGCGACCGGGGCATAAAGCGCCCCCTCGGTCGCGGCCGGGAGCGACGGGTTCGCCACGGCCATGAGCGGGGCATCGCTCACGGTCATCGCCGAGTGTAGCGTGACTGTCGAGCGGGGAACAGCCGGCGTCGAGGTCAGGTGCTGATCGGTGTCGGTGACCGTCACCGTGACCGCATTCCCATTCGGCTGGTTGAAGACGCCATCCTCGGTATAGGCGTGAGTACCGATGACCTGGAACGCGGTACCCGGCCCACCGGGCTGGGTGATCGTTCCGTCCGAGGTCTGGCCGTCGCCCCAATTGATGACGGCCGTGTAGTCGCCGTTCGCGCCCGGCAGGCCGTGCGGGTCATCGTCGGTGAACGAGCCCACCACTCCGGTGAAGGTCGCGCCCTCAACCGAGAGATTCGCGGGCGTGCTCACCGGATGCAGCGCGGCGTCCTTGACGGTGACCTCGTTGCTGCCGGTCTGAATCGCCGTGCTGCCGCCAATATCACCGATCAGTACGGTCGGTGAATAAACACCGTCCTCGGGATAAGTGTAATTGGCGAGCACGTCGAACTGGCCTGGAACATTCGGATCGGCGACCACCGTTCCAGGAGTCGCGATGATGGGGTTGCTGAGTGTCCCGCTCCAGACGACCGTCGCGTTGTAATCGGAGGCGTCCGGCGGCGTGGCATTTCCCGGAATCGGATTCGCGTCGGTGAAGGTTGCAACCAGCGCTCCGAGACCCGGGTACTGCGTCGGGAAGGCGTCGGGGAAAGCCTTCCCCTCGACCGTCGACATCGAGGGCATGCTGGTGATCGTCAGCGGGGCGTCCTGAACGATCGCCGTGCTGTTGTAGATCGTGGTGCTGGCCGGGGTCACCGGCGGCGGGGTCGGCAGGTCGTTCTCGGAGATACTGATCGTGACACCGGTATACGTCCCTTCCTCGGCGTAGGTATGGGTGCCGGTGATGTCGTATCCGACCGCCGGATTCGGGTCGGGAACCGCGGTCCCGCTGGAGGTCTGACCGTCTCCCCAGTGAATCGTGATCGCGTAGTCCGAGGCCGCGCTGTAAGGATCGGCATCGGTGAACGTGCCCACGGTCCCGGTGAACGAGAGACCCTCGGTCGGCTTGAATGTGACCGGAGAGCCGGTCAGGGCTGCATCCTGTACGGTGGCCTTCACGTTCGCCGAACCCGTCGCGCCCTGCGAGGAGCTGAGCGAGACCGTCGCCGAGAAGATCCCGGCCTCGGTGTAGCCGTGCGTGTAGGTCCCGTAGACGTCGTACTGTCCCGCGACGTACGGATCGGCCACGATCGACGCTGCCGAGCTGAATCCATTGTAGGGATCGCCCCAGTTGATCGTCCCGGAATAGGTCGTTCCGGCCGGAGGATTCGGGTTGGCATTGACGAACGTCGCCACCTCCACATTCGTGAGCGCCACGCCCTCGGTCGTGTTGATCGGAATGGGCGTCGCCAGCAGCGGGGCCACCTCGACCTTCACCTGGTCGGAGATGCTGAGCGATTGCCCGCCCACATCGTTGATCGAGACGCTGGCGTTGTACGTCACGGGGAGCGCCATGGTCGGGTTGTAGGTGTGCATCCCGTAGACATAGAACGCTGTACCGACCCCGCCCGGCTGGGTGACGTCGGTCGCCGTTGAGGTCGTCCCGTCGCCCCAGTTGATGATCTGGCTGCCGAGCGGGAAGTCGCTGAGCGTTCCCTTGGCATTCGTGTCGTTGAAGATCGCCATGAGCTGGCCGTTGGGCGGCGAGCCCGCGGGCAGGCCCGCGTAGGCGATGATCGGCTGCGGGGAAACGGCCGGGCCCGGCGACAGAGGCGCGTCGCTGACCGTGATCACCGTCGGCGTGGTCAGCGTGGCGCTCGAACGCGCCACGCCCGGGACAGCCGGCAGGTGCTGATCGGTATCGGTGATCTGCACCGTGACGTTGTACGAGCCCTCCTCGGCGTAGAGGTGCGAGCCGCTGACAACAAACGCATGCCCAGGACCACCCGGCTGGGTAACCACCCCCGCCGTCGGTGTGGAGCTGTCGCCCCAGTTGATCGAAACCGTGTAGTCGCCGATCTGACCGAACTGATCGGCGTCGGTGAAGGTCGCTACGGTCCCGCTGAACGTCCCCTGCTCGACCGTGCTACCGATGGTCGAAGATGCGTGAAGCGCGGCATCCGCGACGGTCGCCGAGGAAGTGGCCGACGTTGTGGAACCGTCCACGTCGTTGATCGACACACTAATGGGATTGCCGTTGGCCGTGTTGTAATCCCCATCCTCGACGAACGCATGCGAACCGCTGATCGTGAAAACCGAGACCGACGTGCCTCGCGCCACCAGCGTGACGTCACCTGGCCCGAACGCCGAGGTCTGACCGTCGCCCCAGTTAATCGTCCCGGAGAAGTCGGAGGTCGGCGCGTTCGGATTGTAGTCGATGAGGGTCGCCACCTTGAAGGTGCCGTTGGTCCCCTCGACCGCGCCACTGATTGTCGTTCCCGAGGCGAGCAGCTTCGCGTCGTTCACCGTGGCCTGGCTCGTCGACGTGGTCGAGCTGCCGCCGATGTCGTTGATCTTCACGCTGATCGTTGGGCTGCCTGCCTCGGCATACGTATGGGTGAGCCCCTGGACGTTGAAAATCGCCTGTGTCGCCGATCGCGAGACAACCTGAATGTTGGCCGAGGAGAACGCCGAGGTCTGGCCGTCGCCCCAGTTGACCGTCCCCGAGAAGTCCGTCACGGGCGCGCTCGGGTTCGCGTCGCTAAAGGTCGCGACCACGCCCGTGCCCGCCGAGCCCTCCGTTGACGTGAACGGCGTTGTCAGGGGGAGCGGCGTCAGGGTGGCGTCGCCCACGATCGCCGTGTCGGTCACCGTGGCCGTCGCGCGGGTTCCGGCCGGCGGGTTGTGTCCGTCGGTATCCACAATCGTGACCGAGACCGGGTTCGGCGGCGTATTGCTCGCGCTGAACGTCCCTTCCTCGGCGAACGTGTGCGTTCCCGTCACGACGAAGGCGTGTCCCGCTCCGCCCGGCTGAGTGATCACGCCGACCGAGGACTGGCCGTCGCCCCAGTTGATGTTCGCCGCGTACTCTCCCAGAACACCGTTCGGGTCCGTGTCGGTAAACGTCGCGAGTGTACCCGTGAAGGCTTGCCCCTCGGTGGGATGGATGGTCCCCACGTTGGTAGCGCTCAGAGGCGCATCGGTGATCGTGATCGGCTGGCTGATCGAGGCCGAGTTGGGGGCGGAGCCGATCGAAGAAGTCTCCGTCACCGAAAGAGCGATGTTCCCTGGCGTCCCCTCCTCCTGGTAGGTGTGCCCGGTCAGGTCGTAGACGTCGTACTGCGTGGGGATTAAGGTGTCCTCCATGATGAGGACGGTCCCACCGTTGAGGACATCTGTATCGATCCCGCCGTCGCCCCACTGGAGCACGGCCGAGAAATTGGACAGATTCAGACCGGCGGAGTCCGTAAAGGTAGCGATCGGCGAAACGTTGCCGAAATTCTGCCCTTCCACGGGATTAAGCGGCGGTGTGAACGCGAGGTTGGTAATGGTCATCAGCGACCGCGTCTCGAGCGGCTCGATCGCATCGACGCGAATCATGTCTCGCCTGGGGCGCGTGCCGCGGCGCCGGCGAGAATCGAAGAAATTCGCCCGCGAATTCTTGTTCTGACGCATGTGACTGACCCTCGGTTGTGAGGCCGCGAACGCCCGGCCGGTAAGCCCGGCGCGTACAATCCACGGCCATCGCCTCAGATGGATTTTCAATCCGACCGACCGATTTTCGACCAATCCGACGGGGCCCGCGTGCGCTTCCTGCGCGGCGATCCTCACCTTCCACACCCTGGCCAGTGCCGATCAGTGTGGGTCCGGCCGCCCCCTTGAGCCGGGTTCACTCCTTGTCATGGTCCAGCGCGAGGCACGCCGCTCCTCGATCCCAGGATTCAGCTTTCTTCTTCCTGGAATCAACCTACCGGGCGACGGCGAAGCCCTCGGTGACAGGGCCGATGGCAAGAGCCCCGCCAAACCGTGGTCATCGTCCCTGATGTTCGCTCCCCGGATCTCTCGCGACGTCACCTCGACACGTCTTATAGTCGCCGCGATGATCGCCCCTCTGTCTCCCGGGCGGCCACCTCGACAACACCTCTGGTGGACGTTTCGGTCATACCGCGTGGTTCGGAACTAAACGCGCTCGCCTATAGAACCGCGCCGGCCTCTTCTCGTCAATATCAGTTTCGAACAGATTTCGAATGGCTGTACTCGGATTTGTCTCTGATTAATCTCGGTGTACATGCTATTCGAAAACCGGGAGAAAATACGTGGAATCTCCGGACGTACGCGGTCTCAGGCGCACATTCAGTGTGAATCAAATAAAATGGCCGCTTGTTCGCCACGAAATGTTACATTGTAGCGATGCGCGCACCGTCCACGGCCGTCGAAGTAGCCGGGTCGCGGGCCGTTTCGACGAAATACCACCGGCTTTTTTCGAGCTGCGTGCCAGCCCGAGGCTTCCGGGACCTCGGGCGGCTCGTGATAAGCTCAGGTTTCCCTTCTCAGAACATCATCATGAAAAAAACCGTGGTTGGCCCACGCCTGGCGGCGACATGAGCGCTTTTCCCCGGTTTTCGAGAATCGACGGGAGAAATCCCGACGGCCCCGAGACACGGTCACGCACGACGACTCCGCGGCTGTCACCCCATTCGGGATCGCGCGGGTGTGTTGAGTCGGCCCTTTCCCTGGGGCCGGTCACGGCTCATCGGATCGTTTTCGAGGCTGGACGCCAGAAGAAGTCTCGCTTCCAGCCCGACAGAGAGGCCACCCCGCCCGATACCTTCGGACTGTGCCGTGGCCGCCAGTTCAGGTCACTCTCGGCGAGGGCCCGACGGGCCCCATCGCCGGTCTCGATGGTGATCCTCACCGTGAATTCATGCCGATGGGTATAGTAGTGGTGTCCCCGCACCACAAAAATCCCATCCGAGCCGAATGGCCCAGCGAGACTCCCCCTGGAGTGTCGACCGTCTCCCCACCAGATGGTGGCGACGAACGTCGACGAGGCAGCCGGATCGATTCCGTCCGTGAACGTCGCGACGACTCCGCCGAAAACATGCGACCGAGCCGACGAGAGTCCCAGCCCCTGCACGACCAGTCCGGCCGGGATCGATCTCCCACCGGACCCACTCGCACCTCCGGCGGGCGGATCCGAGGCGGGCGAAATCTGGCCCGTCGGCTCCGGCGCGGGTGGAGGAGTGATGACGATGATCAGGTCGCGGACGGTTGTTGTCAATCCTCCAGGCGCCTGAATAATGACCTGATCGGCATAAGTACCTGCCTGGCTGTACGGATGCGTTCCGACAACAGAGAATGTCCCGGTCGCCGGGTTTTCGGTGACGGTCCCCATTGAGGATGTCCCGTCTCCCCACTGGATCTCAGCGCTGTATTCCGAGGCGAGTGTCGGGGCTCCGTCTACCGAGAAGGTGGCGACCGGACCGATCTCGCTAAATCCCACGTACGCGGCCTCGGCCACTCCAGACGCGGCCAGACGCGAAGCGGCCACGGGGATTGTGGCCGTTAACGTGGCACTCGAGCTGGATGCCGGCTCGTTCCCGGCTGCTTCGGAGACCTGGACGACGGCGGAGTACGTTCCTGCCTGGGCGTAGCCATGCGTCCCGACCACAAGGAACGATCCAGGCGTACTGGCCGCGGGAACGAAGTTGGCGACGGTCAGGGGCGAGATGGTGCCGTCGCCCCAGTGGATCGTTCCGGAGTAATCCCCCGCCGCCGCTTTCGGGTCGGCGGCTGTGAGCGTCGCCAGGACAATCGGTCCAGCGATCCCCTCGACGCCGCCCACGACGGTCGCGGCCTTCAACTGAATCGTCGGGCCGGACACGGCGATCGGATCGACGACCGCGGCCGACGAGCGTCCAACCGGCGGAGGGCTCGCGAGTTCCCCATCGGTATCGGCAATCTGGACCGTGACACGATAAGGCGACCCGACCGGAGATCCCTCGGCGTACGTGTGGGATCCGAGAACCTCGAACGTGTTGCCGGCGCCGGCGGGAACCACTCGACCCGGTGTCGGCGTCGTGCCGTCGCCCCAGTCGATGGTCACGGTATAATCCCCCGCGACGGCTCCCGGATCGGCGTCGGAGAACATCGCCACCTGCAGGTCGGTGAAGGCTTGCCCCGCAACCTCGGGCGTGGGCGCGGACGGACGCCAGGCGGTCAGCGTCGCGTCGATGACCGAGAGCGGGACGGAAACAGCGGCCTCGGAGGCTGGGATCGTCGATGGCCGGGGCGCCGACTGTTCCGCGTCGGTATCCACAATCTGGACGCTGGCCGTCGGCGTTCCGTCCTCGGCGTAGGTGTGGCTCCCCAGTACCTCGAACTCGCCCGGTGTGCTCGCCGCCACGACCGTTCCGGCGGAGGTCGTCCCGTCACCCCAGTCGATCGTGGTCGAGTAGTCGCCGGGCACTGCGTTGGGATCGGCGTCGGTGAAGGTCGCGAGAACCACCGGCGACGCCGGCGCGATCCCCTCGGTCCAGGCCGGCGGCACCGCCGGACTGGCCGTCATCGCCGCATCGAGAACGCGTACCGGCGTCGACGTCGAGGTCGACGCCGGGCTCAGCGGCGCGGGGACATCGGTGGCCAAAATTGTCGCCGCGATCGTGAAATTCCCATCCTCGGCATACGCATGCGACCCGACCACCGCGAAGCCGCCCAGGCTCGGGTCGGAGACAACCTTCCCTGTCGAGGTGGTTCCGTCGCCCCAGTCGATCGCGGTCGAGTAGTCGCCGATCGTCCCCATCGGCGAGGCGTCCTGAAACCGTGCGACGATCCCGGTGAAGGTCGAGCCCTCCACCGAGAGCAGCGGCGAGGCCGCCGACCCGGCCGGACTCGACGAGAGTGGCGCGTCGTTCACCGTGGCGGTGTTCGACGCCAGGGCCGTGCTCCCTCCAATATCCCCGAGGAAAACCTGGATCGGCTCCCTCCCCGGAGCGCTGTAGGTGTACTGGCCCAGCACATCGAATCGGCCCGGAATCGTCGGATCCGCGACGATGGTTCCCGCCGTCGCGGCACCAGGCGCCCAGAGGATCGTGGCGTTGTAGCCCGAGAGGTTGCCGCTCGCATAGGGCAGTGGGTCGGCATCCGTGAACGTCGCGACCACCACGCCGGCCCCCGGATACTGCCGCGGGAAGGTATCCGCGAAGGGCAAACCCTCGACCGAAACCACGGGATAAGGGTTGGTGACGACGGTCAACGGCGCGTCCTGAACCACCGCCCGGCTTGCTACGACCGCGACCGAGCGCGGAATCGCGGTCACGGTGCCTGCGCTCGAACCGCCGTCTGTGATCGTCACCGAAACGGGAAGATACGTCCCTTCCTGAGCATAAGTATGTGTCCCGGAAACGGCGAACGGCGTCCCAGGACCACCCGGCTGGCTCACCGTCCCGGGGCTGAGATCCGGGTGGCCGGGCGTACCATCGCCCCAGTCGATGGAGACCGCATAATCGCCGGCCTGGGCGCCGGGGTTGGCGTCGGTGAAGGTGGCCACCGTTCCGGTGAACGCGAGCCCCTCGGTCGGCGAAAATGTCACCGATGTCCCGGAGAGGGGCGCATCCTGCACGGTCACCGTCCCAACGACCGGGCCGGTCGGTCGGGCGCCCTGTGTGTCGGTGATCGCGATCCGGTCGGTGTAGACGCCGTCCTCCGTATAGAGATGCTGCCCGACGACTTCGTACCGGCCCAGGTTCTTCGGATCGGGCTGGATGGTCCCGCTCGACGTGGTCCCATCGCCCCAATCGATCGTCGCCGAGTAGGCCGAGCCGGCCGGATCGCCGGGTGCGAAGAACGGGTTGGCATTGACGAAGCTCGCCACGATCGAGGAGAGCGAGGCGCCCTCGACCCCCGATGCATCGATCGGGGTCGCCAGCAGCGGCGAGACCGCGATCTGGGCGGAGTCCTCCAAAACAACCTGGGCCCCGCCCGCATCCTCGACCGTGACCCGCACGTTGTAAACCCCGGGCGCGATGTAGGTGTGGGCCCCGGAAACTTCGAACGGCGTCCCGACCCCGCCCGGCTGGGTCACGCTTCCGGCGGAGGTGGTTCCGTCGCCCCAGTCGATGCTCACGGAGCCGGCCGGATAATCCGAGAGCGGAGCCAGGGGATTTCCATCCTGGAAGGTCGCGACGATTCCACTCAGGGGGAGCCCGGAACTGCCCGTGATCGCGGCCACGGAGCCGCTCAAAGGTGCATCGACCGCGGCGATCGCCGTGACGACGGTTCCGGTTGACGGGGGAACCTGTGGGCTGCCGCCGATATCGATCACCGTGACCACGGCGCTCTCCGGCGAGCCGGGCTTGGTTTCCTCGCCATCGATGTGCGTCCCCACAACCTCAAACGGCGTCCCGGCGCCGCCTGGCTGCAAGATGACTCCGGCGGTCGGCGGCGTGCCGTCGCCCCAACTGATCATCGCGGCGAATCCGGCGGGTACGGCCAGGGCGTTGGGAGTCGTAAACGTCGCCACAGTCGCGGTGAACGAGGCGCCCTCGACCGGCGCGGGTGAAACGGTCGACGTTGCGAGGGTGATCGGGGCATCGGCGACGGTTGCCGTCCCCGTGATCGAGAGAGACGCCCCGCCCTGGTCATTGACCGTGACCTGCACCGGATCTCCATTGGCCGACGAGAAGATCCCGTCCCGGGTGTAGGTGTGTGTCGCCGAGATCGCGAATCGCGCCTGCGACGGGGTCCGCGAGACGAGGCTGAAATCGGCTGAGGTCAACGCCGAGGTGGTCCCATCGCCCCAGTGAATGGTCCCCGAGTAATCCCCCACCTGCCCCGCCGGATTCGCATCCGAGAAGGTGGCCACGGTTCCCGTAAACGCGAGACTTTGTGTCGCCGAGATCGCGAAGGTGGGCGCGGAGAGCGGAGCATCGGCCACCGTTGCCGTGCTGTTCGCCACCACCGACGAGCCCTCGGCGTCGTTGATCGTCACCGAGAGCGGAAGGGCTCCCGCCGCGGCGTAGACATGGGCCCCGAAGACATTGAAGCTGGCCGAGCTGGCTGACTGCGAGGCCGGCCGGATCATCGAGGAGTCAAACGCCGAGGTGGTGCCATCGCCCCACTGGATGGTCCCGGAAAAGTCGGCCGTTGTGCTGCCCGGGTTGGCATCGCTAAAGGTCGCGACCACGCCCGCGGCGTTCACTCCTTCGCTCGCCGTGAACGGGACAATCAGCGGGATCGCCGTGAGGCTCGCGTCCCCCAGCACGGCCGTATCCTGGACGGTCGCCGTTGCCCGGGTTCCACCCGGCGGGCTCAGGCCGTCGGTATCGACGAGGGTCACCGTCACCGGAAACGAGGGATTCTTGCCGCTCGAACCCGAACCGGATTCCGCATAAGCATGCGACCCGGTCACGGCGAAGGAATGTCCGGGACCAGCCGGCTGGGTCACGATGCCGGCCGACGTCGTGCCATCCCCCCAGTCGATCGTCGCCGAGTATTCACCGAGCCGACCGCCCGGATCCGTGTCGGCGAATGTGGCGAGTGTTCCGGTGAAGGAAACTCCCTCGATCGGATGGATCGTCGAGACAGCAGAAGCCGAGAGCGGCGCATCGGCGACCGTGATCGGCTGACTCACCGTGGCCGCGCTCTTGGGGGTCGTGGTGGTCTCGGTGACGGAAAGCGCGAGGTTCCCCGGCGTTCCTTCCTCGGCGTAGATATGCCCGACGAGGTCGTAGACGTCGTACTGTGTGGGGACGGCGGCGTCCTCCATGATGAAAATATTACCACCGTGATCCAGATCGATATCGAAGCGGCCATCTCCCCATTGAAGCGTGGCCGCGAAGTCATTCGGTCCGAGCCCAGCGGCATCCGAGAACGTGGCGAGGAGCGACCCGGGCGAACCGTCGAAGGCCAGGAAGGTCTGACCCTCCACGGGCGCCAGCGTCGCGAGGGCAAGATTGGAGATGGAGAGCAGCAAGCGAGGCTCCAGGGCCTCCACAGCGAGGCGGCGAGACAGGCCCCGGCCTCGGCGCGGGAGCCCTCCCTTCCGAGATGCATTTCTCGACTTCTTCTCCGGTGTTCGATCCATGGGTGGCGGTCTCCAGGCCCCGATTTGGGGCGAGGCAGGATCGGATTAAGTCGAACGCTATGCTTCTAAGTTCACTTATCGGGCCGCCGTTCCCGGCCCCGTTCCGTTCCGTGGGAACGCTCTCTCTGGAAAAACCCGCTCGCTGATAGGCCGACCGCGACGCGACGCGGCTCGGCTCGGCACGGTGTCAAACGGATCGCGAACCAGACTCTCGCTAAATCATCGAGGGGTCCCACACGGTCTCCGAATCGGATCCAAAAGGCGCACGGCCCTACCCCGGCCAGGAAACCGCGACTTCCAGACGCGCCGAATCGGTCAAAGACGACGGACACCCAGCGATCTAGACGGCCTCGTTGAACCCTTCGATCGCCATCATGGCTCTTTTGAAGTTTTTCTAATAGATATCGTGTCGCCCACCCGGAATCTAGTGGCTTCTCAAGGATGTCCTCCGAAAGAAACATGCGAACAAATCGGATTTCTTAAAAAACGCTTGGCGTGTGCCTAAGACGACGCGAAATCGCTTTCTCGTGCGAGGCAGTCTGAGAGGCGAGGATGGGATCATCGTGTCGTTGGAGACTCGTCCTACTGAGATGGAACCAGGAAATCCCTGGAAATCAGCCGCTCGAGAGTTGCATCCCGCAATCTCGATGGATTTGTCCGATGCAGGAAGCGAGCAATGTCTCCATGTTTCTTGTAATGTTTTCTTAGTCCGCATTTCGGGATGGCTCGACGGCCACGGAAAGGTCCAGTCTGGGCCGGTCTCGCGGGAGGGGTGAACGACACCGGGCGCGACCTGGGCGAATCGGGAGGAAACTCCTGACTACTTCATGCTTCGGAAACGAGCGGAAATTCGGATGAGAGGCGTGAGGCGGAATGTGGTCTCGACTCGGGTTTTTCTGGGAGAGCTGGAGTTGGCTTCGAGGTTCAGACGCCGAACCTGGTGGATTCGGACGGTCGACCTTCCGGGAAGCGGTCTTTGTTCGTCCTGCACCGCGGAACCGATGAGGAGCCTGATGGACACCACCTGTCGGCCGGCTTAAGATCGAACGATGGCAGTGATCGGAAGACTCTGATGTTCCCGATTGTGCCGACCGCTGTGCGGAGGGCCTTCATGCCGGCCAGGGAGCCGCAGGATCAAGAAAACTTCACCGAGCTGATCCGCCGAGTCCGGGCGGGCGACGACCAGGCTGCCGAGGAGCTCGTTCGCCGATACGAGCCGGAAATCCGCCTGGAAGTCCGGGGATGGCTCCGACTTCGCAACCCGAAGCTTCGTCGCGTTTTTGATTCCATGGATATTTGCCAGGCGGTTCTTGCCAGTTTCTTTGTCCGTGCCGCCGTGGGCGAGTTTGATATGGATGACCCGCGACAGCTCCTTCCGCTGCTGGTCGGGATGGCCCGAAACAAGCTGGCCGAGCAGGTCCGATTCCACCAGCGTGAACGTCGCGACGTTCGGCGGGTTGAGGGAACCGACCCGGCCCACGAGCGGCCATCGGGCTCCGACGAAACGCCCAGCCAGGTCGTTGCCCGCCGCGATCTGCTGGATGCTTTTCGTGCGCGCCTCTCCGACGAGGAGCGCAGGATCGCCGAGCTCAGGTCGCAGGGCCTCGACTGGGTGGGCGTCTCGGCCACGATGGGGAATTCCCCCGAGGCCCGCCGGAAGCAATTCACGCGCGCCGTCGCCCGGGTCGGCAAGGAGCTGGGGCTCGACCTGGCCGCCGGCTGACCGGCGGATCTTTTTGTCCGGGTCACCCCCTCGGCGGCCATTCAGAAGAATGAGACTCCGCGCCCGCGTAACCGCCCCGAGGGATCTTCCATGAGCGACTCGCCGGAGGAACCGGCCACCGTGATCGACCCGACGGACGATCCCCAGATACCCGGCCAGGAGACCTCCACCCTCAGCGATCGCCTCTGCGCCAACCTGATCGAGCAGTGGCGCGAGGGGAAACCTGCGCGGGTCGAGGGCTACCTGGACCTTCATCCTCAACTCTCGGAAAACGACGAGGCGCTCTTCGAGCTGGTCTACAACGAATTCCTCGTCCGCGAGTCACTCGGCGACCGGGACGCGGGCCACGACCTGGCCTGCCGGTTCCCCGATCTGGCCGACCGGCTCGGCCGTCAGATCGAGATGCATCGAGCGCTTCAGGGAACCGAGTCCACGCGTCTCGATCCTCAGGAGCTTCCGCAGTTTTTCGGCGCCGAAATCGAGTCGCCTCCCGAGATTCCTGGCTTCGAGGTCCTGGAAGAGATCGGCCGAGGGGGGATGGGAGTCGTTTATCGAGCCCGAGAGGTCGGTCTGAACCGGCTCGTGGCGCTGAAGGTGATTCGACCGGGACTCTTCGCCGACGCCGAGGTCGCCGCGCGGTTCTGGGCCGAAGCCGAGGTCGCCGCGCGGTTCCAGCATCCGAATCTGGTTCCGCTCTATCAGGTCGGCGAGCACGGGGGCCGCGGCTTCCTCGCGCTGGAGTTCGTCCCGGGCGGCAGCTTGCAGGAGCGGATCGCCGGTGGACCGATTCCTCCGGCGGAGGCCGCGAATCTGGTCGAGACACTGGCGAGGGCCGCACACTTCGCCCATGCTCGCGGGGTGGTCCATCGCGATCTCAAGCCGGCCAACGTCGTCATCGGCTCAGATGGTCAGCCCAAGATCACCGACTTCGGCCTGGCCAAGCTCCTCGGCGAGGATGGCGGCCTGACCCGGACCGGGATGATCCTCGGCACCCCCAGTTTCATGGCACCCGAGCAGACCGGCCCGCGAACGGGAAACGCGATCGGGCCGTGGACCGATGTTTATGCTCTCGGGGCGATCCTTTACACCGCGCTCACGGGTCGGCCGCCGTTCCTCGGCGAGACTCCGCTCTCCACACTCGAACAGGTCGCGCACCACGACCCGATCCCGCCCGGCCGGCTCCGCCGACTTCCGCGCGATCTGGAGACGATCTGCCTGAAGTGCCTGGAGAAGGCGCCGGCGCGTCGCTACGCCTCGGCCGAGGACCTGGCCGAGGATCTCCGGAGATTCGCCGAGGGCCTGCCCATCCAGGCCCGCCGGCTCTCGTGGTTCGGCCTGGCCGGAAAGTGGTGTCGGCGCGAGCCGGTCAAGGCCGCGCTCGCCGGCGCGCTTCTTCTGGTGGTCGCTCTTGGCCTCGCCGCGACGATCGTTCTGTGGCGGCGGGCCGAGGCCAGGGCCGCCGAGGCTCACGACAGCCTCTACGTGAGCCGGATCGCCCGCGCCCGACTGGAGTGGCGGGCCTCGGCCGTCGACCATGTCGACGAGCTACTCCGCCTGACTGAGCCTGACCGTCGCGGATGGGAGTGGGGTTACCTTCAGAACCTCAATCACTCGGCGCTTTTCGAGGAGAAGGATTCCCGGTACACGGAGCTGATCGACTTGGTCTTCAGCCCCGATGGATCTCGCCTGGCCGCTCTTCGGATCAATCCGTTTAACAATCCGGGGGGCAACCCCGCGCAGGCGGCCTCGCAAGTGGATCTCCACGAGATGCCGGGCTTCCGCCGAACGGTCCGGCTGGCTGGTCCGGTGGCCGCCTGCCGGCTCTCCTTCTCTCCCGACGGTCGACGACTCGCCGTGAGTTCGGCCGGCGGTGAGGTCATGCTGGTCGACGTCGAGGCCGGCCGGGAGACGGTCCGATGGAGCGCCGGGGGAACGGCCGCCTTTACCCCGGACGGTCGAGCCTTGATCGTCGGCCGAAAAGCCTCGGTGGCCTGGGTTCGGCTCGAGGATCGATCCGAACTTCGAAGCTTTCCTTCGCCGGGCGGGCGCGCCACCCCTAGTCCACTCGGCCGACGCTTCGCCGTGGTCGGACCCTCGTCCGTCGCGATGATGGATACCCAGACGGGCGCGACGATCGCCGAACTGCCCTACGGACCGGGGAACGGGCACTGGGCCGACTACTTTCAGAGTGAATTGCCCAACCTGGCCTTCTCGCCCGACGGGGCCTCCCTGGTCATGGCGACCGATCCGCCGAGGATCTGGACACCCGGCTCAGCGCGGTCGCCCCGGGATCTCGTCGGACATGAGGGACCGGTGCTCGGTGTTGCGTTCTGCCCCGACGGCCGGGTCGTCGCCACCGCCGGCCGCGACTCCACCATCCGCCTTTGGGACGCTCAGACGGGCGCGGCCCGTTTGATCCTTCGAGGCCACGTCGAGCGGGCCGCCTGCCTCGCCTTCGATCCCCAGGGTCGATTTCTCGCCTCCGGTGGCCGCCGGATCGGTGACATCAAGGTATGGGACCTCACGCGCGATCCGGAATACCAGTCGCTGCCGGCAGTCCGTGCCCACGCAATCGCCTTCGAGCCCGACGGAATTCACCTGCGAGCCGCGGCCTTTTCGGGACAGATCGTCCGCTGGGATCCAGTTCTCGGGGTGACGCGGTCGGAACCGTTCGTCGAGGTCACTCAGGCGTTTCTCTCTCCCGCGGTCACGGCTGCGTTCGACCAGAAGGCTAGCCGGTTGGCGACGCTCGGTTCCGATCTCCGATCGGTCCTGATCCGCGAGCGGGAGTCAGGCCGGGATTTTCGCCTGGAAGGGCTCAGCCGTTCGTCTCATGCGATCGCACTCAGTCCCGACGGCAAGCGCCTCGCCGCGATCGGGATGGCATCGCCTCGGGACGACCCTGATCGCCGATGTGCCTGGGCCTGGGATGTCGAGACCGGCCGGAGGCTGGGGTCGTGGACCCTCGGACGACTCCCGACACCCTTCCGGCAGGGGACGATTGCCTTCTCGCCCGATGGTTCCGAGGTCGCCTTCGACGATTACGAGGCCCCTCGATCGGCTGAGGAACCCTGGCGCGTCTCTCTTCGGGTCCGACCGATAACGGGGGGCGGGTCGGACCGGCTCCGACTTCCCTTCGATCAGGAGATGGCTCTCGCGATAGCGTTTAGCCCCGATGGGACGAAGATCGCCGCCTCGGACTTGCAGGGGCTGGTCTCGGTCTGGTCCGCGCGATCCGGCGAGCGTTTGGTCCAGAAACCATCGAGCGGACGGTTCGCCGTCTTCCAACTAGCCTTCAGTCCCGATGGCAGCCGCCTCGCCGGTGCCGACCGCGAGAAGGTCATGGTCTGGGACATGAATACTGGCGAGGAGTTAATCGTGCTCCGAATTCGGGGCCGACGCCAGAGTGATGACGGCTACAATCCCAGAGTCGCCTGGAGCCTCGATGGCCGTCGCCTGGCCTCAACCAACTGGGACGGAAGCGTTGCGGTCTGGGACGGCGCTTCTCCTGCTCTCGACCCGAGCCAGCGCGTGGCCGAGGCCGGCGCGCGCGCCTTCCTCTACCACCTCGACGCCGCCGAATCCGCCCTGATTGCTTCGGATTTCGCGGGATTTTCGTTCCACTTCGCGAAGATCCGAGCCGCCGAACCGCCCGATACCCGCACCCTGCTCCGCCGAGCGGCGCTGCTCCAGCGGGTCGAGGACTGGCAGGCGGCCCTCGCCGATTACCGAAAATGGGCCGAATCCGGCGAGACCGACGAGGGCGTCGGTTGGCTGGGCCATGCCCGAGCCCTCCTGATCACGGGTGATGATCAGGGTTATCGTGACCTATGCGCTCGAATGATGGCCGACGATGGTCCAGCTCGACGCCAGCCGCCGAGCTGGCCGCTGGTCCGCTCGTTGATCCTCTCGCGTCGAGGTAAGGCTGATCCTTCGACCGTCGTGGTCATGGCCAAAGACCTCCCTCCCTCCGCGGATCAGGACAGGAGCACCGCCTCGACCCAGGCTCTCGCCGACCTGCGAGCGGGTCGCCTCAGGGAAGCCTACGATCGAGCCCTTGGACTGGCGGAGCATCCCTCCGAGGGCTTCGTCAACTGGCCCTTGCTCGCACAGATCGCCGCTTCCCTCGGCCGACCCGAGGAAGCCCGAAAGTGGATCGAGCGGTCGGAGGCACTCTGTTCTCGGACGTCCACCGGAGGCGTCTCACGCCCCGAGGCCTGGCCCGACTTCTTGCTCCTTTTGCATGAGGCCCAGGAGAACCCACCACCATGACGAAACGCCGTTGGTCACGCGGAGAAAAAACGGAGCAAATGGCTATACGAATGGGACGAAAAATCCATTGAGAAATATAAGCATGATGTTATAATTGCTTTTTCGCGTATGTCTTCGGACTCTCTCAGGCTGACCATTCCATCGATTCGACTGTCTCGGATCGGCAGGCCGTAAAGACTCGAACTGGATGAAAACCTCGGGGTGGAACGGTCCGATTGCTCGGGAAAGGGATGGCCGGTTGTCGGATCGATCATCCTGGTGTGGCTGACCATCTCCGGGTGGATCTTGAACCTCGGCGAGATCCAAGTGCGTACCAGACGCTGATCAGGGCCAGGGGCACGCGGTCACGCGAATTCTGATCTCGAACCTTTCAAACCGTTCGGTGGACGTGCGTCAGCTACCGGGCCAAGTCACATCATGGGGAGCAAGCTTCCTAGCGTTGCACCATGCGAGACCGCGCCGAGCTTAGTTAAAATAGAACTCGGAAGGAGTCTCTCCCATGCGGAAGCCTCGGAATAACTATGCGTCTGTATAGAAGGCCGCCATCCTCCGGCGTCATCTGATCGACCACGTCCCTGTCTCCGCCTCCGCGATGAGCATCGGCTCTCGCCCACGCTCTTCTACCTCAGGCAGAAGCAGTTCTTCGAGAACGGCCCGGCGGCCTTCGAGCGCAAGAACGCCTGACAGTCACCTTCAGCGGACCATCGTAGCGCTGCGCGACAAGCTCCAGCGCAAGAACGAGGAGTTCCACGACTGGAGGGCACACTACGGCCTGGCCAACGAGCACAACGCCCTGGTCCCTCGCGACTGTTGGCTCGAAACGTGGGAGAATACGGCCATCCTCGAGTTCCACCAGGCCCACCCCCTGGAGGGTTACAGACGGCGCGCCTTCATGATGCTCGATGCCGACGTCGTCGCCGCCAGCCCATCGAGCGTCTACCGCGTCCTGCTCCAGGCCGGGGCGATCAGGCCGCGGCATCACAAGCCCTAGCTCAAGGGGAGGGGCTTCCAGCAACCCCTGTGTGCCCAAGAGCACTGGCACGTCGATATCACCTAGATCCACGTCGCCGGCACGTTCTTCTACCTCTGCAGCCTGCTGGATGGCTTCAGCCGGTTCATCGTCCACTGGGAGATCTGCAAGAGCATGACCGAACTCGACGTCGAGATGATCATCCAGCAGGCCCGCGAGCGCTTCCCCGGCGAGCGGCCCCGGGTCGTCTCGGATAGCGGGCCGCAGTTCATCGCCCGGGAGTTCAAGGAGTTCAACAGCATCTGCGGCATGATTCGCATGAGAAATTCACAATGCTATCCGCAGAGCAACGGCAAGATGGAGTGGTGGTACAAGACCCTCAAGGGAGAGTGCATCCGAGTCAAGACGCCGTTATCCCTGGCCGATGAGCGGCGGATCGTCGAGGATTTCGTGGCGCCTTACAACAGGGTCCGCCTGCACAGCGCGAGCGGCTACGTCGCGCCGGCCGACAAACTGGCCGGTCGTGACCGGCAGATCATCGCCGAGAGGGACCGCAAACTGGAAACGGCGCGCCAGCGGAGGAAGGCCGCCCGTGCAGCGATTCGAGCCGCTGCGACGACGGATTCCGATCCTTTTGTTGCCCGGCCCATGGGAGGGCCTTAGAATGAGCGTGGCCCGGGCGGAGGATAGGGCTCCGTGGCGACACGACCCGAGCGCCGACCCAGGGGCCAGGACCGAAGGGGCGCGGCACGATGCCGCTCTGTCTTTCCCCTTCGAGATTGGCACGAAGGCGTCAAATCGACTCGATATGTTCAAATGTACGGTTTGCCTTGTCTCCCGATCCTCGTTTCTCCATTTCACGCTGAACCAGCACACGTTGGTGATGCTCCAAAGGCAGACATACTCGGGCCGCACATAAGCAAAATAAGCACACCAAGTGAAGCACAAGGCCGATGCTTGGTAGATCCCGCCTAATTTTAGAAAAGTCTGATATGCGAGAAAGAGAATCTTGTAGGCGAACTGAAAGAGCCTAGAAGAGCTCCGAAATCGGGCTTCCGCGCTCGACGATGAATCGGGGACGTCCAGCTCTGTCCTGGTATGTGGCGTCGAGCGGAACGCCCATATGACGGTAGATTGTCGCCGCGAGGTCTCCCGGCGTCACCGGGCGATCCTTGATGAATCCGCCATCGGGCTCCGTCGCCCCGATGACCTGCCCATGCTGCAAGCCTCCGCCGGCCATCGCCATGGACATTACCATCGGCCAGTGATTGCGTCCGTCGGTGCTTCCCTGAGTGCCCATGATGGGTGTCCGACCAAACTCTCCCATGGCGATGACTAACACGTCGTCCAGAAGGCCACGTTCGGACAGATCCGATACCAGGGTGGTGATCAGTCGGTCAAAAATCGGCAACAGCGGCCTTAAGCCTTTGCTGATACCTCCATAAGGGGGAATGTTATCACCGTGGTTATCCCAGGTGCCTGAAGCTGGGTGGTAGCTCAGGTCGATCGTTACGAAAGCCACACCCGCCTCAACCAGCCGACGGGCCAGTAGCGCCTGCTGGCACCAAAGGTGAGTACCGAAGCGGTCACGGACGCCCTGCGGCTCCCTCGACAGGTCGAAGGCCGCCTGCGCTCGCTGCCCGATCAGCATTTCCACCGCCTGCTGACCATACCGATCCATCGCCTCGACCTCTCCAGTGCGGTCGAGCTCGCGACGCAGCCGGTCAAGGCCCTCTAGTAACGACCGGCGGTCGGCCAGTCGCTCGTGGGTCAGTCCCTTTGGAAGTTGAAAAAAGTCGGCGTCGGTCGTCCGGCCGGTGTCCACACCAATGTTCGAGTAAATCGGCAACCGGGAGGCCCGGTTGGCGATGAACGGATCGTAGCGCCGTCCCAGGTAGCCGGCGTGTGCAACGTGAGTGCGCGACGTCTGGAAAGCCACATAAGGCGGAAGTCCTGCCTGATTCGCACCATGGTATTTGGCCACCACGGATCCGATCGCTGGGTACATTTCTCCATTGGGATTGATGCGTGGCGCTGCTTCGAGGTTGCCTGTCTGGAAGACCTTGTTCGGCTCGTGATTGCTGTGGCGGGCATCAACGGAGCGGATGATCGTGAACTGGTCGAGCATCGCCGCTTGCCTTGGCAAATGCTCGCATATATGAACACCTGTGATTTTGGTGGAAATGACAGCGAAGGGCCCCCGATTCTGAAGCGGGCGATCAGGCTTAGGATCCCATGTGTCGATCTGGCTGGGTCCTCCGGCCATCCAGAGCAGGATGACGGCTTTGTTGCCAGGCCGAGAAGTACCCGTCTCGATCGCGCGGGCACGGTGGCGGAGGAGGTCGGGCAGGCTCAGTCCGGCAAGACCCGCCATTCCGGCCTTGAGCATGTTCCGACGGCTGGGAATCACCAGTCCTTCTCTCGTCAGCGGATTCAAATTGTTGAAGGCATGGCGGTGGTCGTGCTCGGCTTGATCTTGATCGCCCATGGGGTTGCTCCCAGAAATCACCGCTGGTCCCTGGCGGTTAGCTTACTCCCCCATATCGCCAGGCAAGCTCGCTTCTTCATGCCGGACTCACGTTTCTACCCGGCCCCATGCGAGAAACCAGTACTCAGCTCGCGTTCGGTTTTCTTGGACCATCGTGGCCCTGCGTTTCGACCATTCGGGCATTCTTCGGGATGGTCGCCTGCTCAGGCGCGACCATCGGCAGGTCGTTTGAGAGCGACTTCAGGAAGAAGTCCCGGTACTGTATCGTCATCGGCGGCCCAACGTGGACCTGTACCGCGAGGACGCCTTCGAGCATCCTTCCCTTCTCATCCAGGTCGATGACTTCCACTGTGGGATGGCCATCGATCCAGTGTCGATGAGGGTTCCCTTCAACGACGACTCGGTACTCGTGCCAGATCTCGGGCGGGAATGCCATCAGTGGGAATTGACCCACCACCCAGGGCTGGCCCTTCGGATCGATCACGACCTTCTCCCCGGTGTGAGCCAGAATCCGGCGGCCTCGCTCTTCGTAGAGCATCCCGTTGTAATCGGGACGGGTGGCGACGACATCACACTGATACCCAGTAACGACCGACTCGCCGAGATCAGGCCGCTCTCTGCCCCGGTATTGCAGTCCGCTGTTGCCCCTGGAGGATACCTTGACCTTCACCCGCAACTCGAAATTCCGAAGTGTACCGCCTCGCCAGATGAGGAAGCGGTTGAACTTCAGCGTGCCGTCGGCCTTACCGGTGAGGCAGCCATCCTCGACCGACCAGTATTTCGAGCTCCCCTCCCAGCCGGTCAGGTCCTGGCCGTTGAAGACCGACTGGAAACCCTCGGGCGGTGTCGGAGCGGAAGCCTCTTCAGCGAAACCTCGGTGCCCTGGGTCGATCAGGAGAGCCAGAGCTAGAAGCGGAGTCGCAAGCAATCGTCGGGACACGGGCAGGCCTCCAGGCGGGTTCCGGTTCTATCACGCTGAGTCTACACCGACTGGGCAACGTCCCGATTCTTACGCCCCTTGCCTCGTGCATCAAGCCTTGACTACCGGCGGGTCCCGGCCAGCCAAGATCCTCACTCCTTCATTCAAGCGAATCAAGTGGAAGTTCGAGACCCTTCATTAGCGGGGGGATAGCGGGGAGATTGGCAACGAAATCGGTATCCCAGGTGAGACAGGGAGCTTGAGACGGACCCCAGGGCAACGGCAAAATGCCCGAATCGCCTGATCCATGGAATCCAGAGACATCCTCGTTTAACCTATTCGACGGCCGAACCAGAAATCGAGCGATCCGGCCTCAAGTGCGATCGGCACCTGCGGAGGGAGCATCATGAGCGGCTGCTTTCGGATTTTCACACTCGTTTGTCTAACCCTCCTCCCGGCGCGGCTCGCCGAGGCTCAGTCCTCGCCGATCCGTCCCGGTCATACGATCCCCTTGATCGATTTGGCCGAGCAGAGCCATCGTCAGGTTATCGTCGACCGAGAGAAAGGCCAGTATCTCGGCCATCCCACCACCGTCCTTCTTGAAGACGGCAAGACGATTTTCATCGTCTATCCCAAGGGGCATGGCCGGGGTCCAATCGTGATGAAGAGAAGCGACGATGGCGGCCTCACGTGGTCCGACCGGCTTCCGGTACCGGAGAACTGGTCCACTTCAAAGGAGACACCGACAATCCATCGGCTGATCGATCCCCAGGGCCAGAATCGGCTTGTCCTCTTCTCAGGTCTCAGCCCGATTCGACGGGCAATCTCCGGAGACGACGGCCAGACCTGGACCCCACTCGAGCCAATCGGGGACTTTGGCGGCATCGTAGCCATGGCTAGCGTCGAGCGTCTGAAAACCGGCTCGTATCTGGCCCTCTTTCACGACGATGGCCGATATCTCCATCCAGAGAGCGGTCGCGACCGATTCCGAGTCTACAAGACCATCTCGGCCGACGGTGGCCTGACCTGGAGTCAGCCGGAAGTCATCGCCGAACATCCCTCGGCTCAACTCTGCGAGCCGGGCCTGATCCGTTCCCCGAACGGTCGCCAACTCGCCGTCCTACTCCGGGAGAACAGCCGCAAGTTTCATTCCTTCGTGATCTTCTCCGACGATGAGGGCCGAACCTGGACCAGGCCGAGAGAGCTTCCGGGCTCGCTGACCGGCGACCGGCATGTTGGCAAGTATGGGACGGACGGACGCCTTTTTGTCTCGTTCCGCGACACACTTCACGAAAGCCCAACAAGGGGCGATTGGATCGGCTGGGTTGGCACCTACGATGACATTGTCGCCGGTCGTGAGGGACAGTATCGGATTCGCCTAATGAACAACCATAAGGCCTCGGATTGTGCCTATCCTGGCCTCGAAGTATTGCCAGACGGCACTTTCGTCGCCACGACCTATGGGCACTGGACTGAGGGAGATCCACCATACATCGTGAGTGTCCGGTTCACACTTCGTGAGCTCGACGAACTGTCGAAGGCAAAGTCAACGTCCACTACGAAAACCGACGAGGTGTCAGGCAAGATTCGCCTCCTGATCGTGGAGGGCGTGAGCAATCACGACTGGCGTCACCGCCTCGGTTTGGTGAGGCAAATCCTTGCCCGAGACGGAGCCTTTGAGGTGGACGTGACGGTCACACCATCGAAAGCCGGTGATCCTGCGTGGGAAAACTGGCGCCCAGATTTCTCAAAGTACGATGTGGTGCTCTCTGGCTACAACAATCTGGGAGGCAAGCCCGGATGGCCCGAACCGGTGCGCAAATCCTTTGAGAAATTCATCCACGACGGTGGCGGTTTCTACTGCTACCACGAAGCCAACAACGCGTTCGCTGAGTGGCCCGAATACAATAGGATGATCGGTCTCGGCTGGCGAGGTAAGAGCTTTGGCAATGCCATCATCGTAGAGCCGGACGAAACCTTGCGCTTCGTTGCACCTGGAGAGGGTGCCGGGACCGGGCATGGGCCCCGTCTTGATGTTACCGTTCATCAGATCGGTATGCATCCCATTCATTTCGGACTGCCCATGTCGTGGATGGCTGCGGATATCGAAATCTACCGATATGCTCGCGGGCCTGCCGAACACCTCACTGCGCTTGCCTATGCAAAAGATCCGCAGACAAAACTGCAATTTCCTATCGAATGGACGGTGCAATACGGTAAGGGGCATGTTTTCGTTTCTACGTATGGTCATGTTTGGTATAACCAGGCCGATCCGAAGGGGATGCACTGCGCCGCATTTCAGACGATCCTGGTTCGCGCTCTCAAATGGCTGGCCGGGCGAGATCCTGGTAAGACCACTCCCCCAGATTTCCCTACCCCGAACGCAATCTCTCTGCGGCCATGACGGGCGAACGGAACCCGTTCCTTGCGGCGTCCAAATTCGCTTCGGACATTTGCCTCACCTTTCATCAGACTCCTCTATTGTGAAACATCGCATGATCCGTTAAATTTGAGGGGCTAGTTTGGATCAAACTCCTCGTTGAGAATCTCGTTCGGGGTCTTTTCTCCCCCCCACGATCATTCTTTCGGAGACAAAGCGATCATGGAACCAGGCACGCCGTGGAACCGCCGAGCTTTCGTGAAAGGCGTTGGAGTCGCGAGCGGGGTCACGCTCGGTATTG
Organism: Planctomycetales bacterium; assembly: GCA_027449865.1. Taxonomy (GTDB): domain Bacteria; phylum Planctomycetota; class Planctomycetia; order Isosphaerales; family Isosphaeraceae; genus JAKAUH01. The sequence goes on along the minus strand of DAIDKV010000056.1, from coordinate 2,320 downwards.
GGAAGCTCTCCTCCGGCGTCCATGCTGAGTCATCCGACGTCGAGGAGGATGGGGCGGCGAGTACCGCCCTGCTGCCGACACGCCGGCTCGGTCGGAACGGCCCAAACGTTTCGATGCTTGCGATGGGCGGAGACATGAACCTCGATAGTGCTCAGAGGCTCATTGCCCGCGCCTGGTCCCTTGGCTACCGCTACTTCGACACCGCCCAGAAATACGGGCACGGGAAAGAGGAGGAAACCTATCGCCAGTGGTTTGCACAGAATCCCGGCCGGCGTGAGCAACTCTTCCTCGTCTCCAAGGATTATCCGCGTCAGGGGCCCGAACAGCTTCTAGACATGATCGACCGCCGGCTCGCAGCGCTGGGGACCGACTACCTCGACCTGTATTTTATCCACCAGCTTTGTCCCGAGGTATACGGGAAGGACTCGGTCGAGTGGCCCCGGAGCGATCGGTTCCGAAAAGTGACCGAGGCGCTCAAGCGTTCCGGCAAGTGCCGCATGGTCGGCTTCTCTTGCCATGGGGGGCCAGAATATATTCAAGCCGCTGCCGATGGTGGCTTCCTCGACGCGGTCATGGTGCAATACACCCCTTTCTATGAGCGAGGGGGCGTCTTCGACCGCGCGCTAACTGCCTGCCACGAGCGTGGAATCGGCCTGATCGCCATGAAGACGCTTCGCCATGCGGGCAACGTCCCTCGTCGCCTGCCCCAGTTCGATGCGCTTGGATTGAGCACCCATCAGGCCCTTCTTCAAGCGGTCTGGAGCGATCCTCGCATCACCGCCGTTTGTAATTCGGTGAAGAACCTGGATCAAATGCGCTCCAGCCTGGATGCCGCCCGCAACTACACGAGGCCGCTCGATCTCTCCATTATCGACCAGCTCAGGCACGTCGTGCTCGCCTGCCGACGTACGTTCTGTCCCGGCTGCCCGTCCTGCGATGCCCAATCGAACACGACATCCTTCGCATTCCGCGACATTGCCCGCTATGTCACGTATTACGAGCAGGATGGCAATCCCGAAGCCAGAATCTTGTACCGCTCGCTCCCGGCCACAGCACGAGACGTATCGAAGGCCGACCTCGTCACCCTTCGCGACGGTTGTGCCTTCGGCATCGACTATCCAGAGATTGCGGCAAGGGCCGTGCGTTACTTCACCTGAGCACGTCGATCGTCGATGTCGCCTCCAGTGGACTACTCTCCATACGGACCTCAGCGATTCGGAAACCATCCTCGCGAACTCCGCGGGTCGAACTTCGTCGGAAGCCGGTACACGATCGTCACCGGCTTCCGATTGACCTCAATCCCGCCGAGCCTTGGCTCCCAGATCCATGTCCAGCGCTGGAATTCCTCCCGCAGTAGCAGAGTTCGATCGAGAACCTCGGTTTTTCGGTCTTTTGTCCAGCTGCTATAACTGCGCGTGTATTGCCAGATCTCGTGGCGAACCGTGGCGACTGGAGCGCCGAAGTCAGCATCAAAACTGGTTGGCCTGTCTCGGACAAGCTGCACGAGAACCCGGATTTGCTTCTCGCCGTTCACCGCCCAGTACAGCGGCGAAACCCTGTTTTCGTAATGGCGGGCTGCGGCGTTCTCGCGAGCGATCTGTGTCCGTCCGGTGAACCACATCTTCAAGGACGCCGCTCGGCATGAGATGATGCGCCGGCGAACGGTCTGGACGCGTCGTCCCAGGTCGATTTTAGCGATCGGGCCGCGTTGGCCCGACGCGATGACCGTGCCGGCCTGAGCGGGCGAGAGTGCCCGGTCCGACATCCTCCTCAGCGAGGAGTCCCCCGGCCTCAACTGCGGTCAACAGCCCTCAGGCCCGGGCGGCGTCGGCGACCTGGCGCAGTTCCTTCCAGCGATCGGGTAGCAGCTCCTCGATCCGGCTCGCCGGATGTGTGCTCACCCGCTCCAGCACATCGCGGAGGTACGCTTGCGGGTCGATCTCCAGTTCCTTGCACGTCGTGCAGAGGCTCATCAGCACCGCCGCTCTTCGGGCCCCCTCGTCGCTCCCGGCGAACAGCCAGTTCTTCCGTCCCAGCGCCACCGGCTTGAACGCCCGCTCGCACGCCCCGTTGTCCAACTCCAAAAAACCCGCCTCCAGCGGTCGCACCAGCGCCGACCAGTGGTTCCGCGCATACGAGATCGCCTCGCCGATCGGGCTCTTCGGCAGCACCTTCGACGCCTCCGCCTCCAGCCAGGCCCCCAACGTCTCGAAGATCGGCCGCGATCGCTCCGCCCTCATCTCGTGCCGCAGCGTCACGAACGCCTCGTGGTCCAACCCATGTCGCTTCTTCTCTGCCTTCGCGTCACGCTCCACGTCAT
>DAIDKV010000055.1 GCA_027449865.1 Planctomycetales bacterium | reverse complement strand
TCATTCAATGCGTGCATAGCAGCGAAGGAGCTGTCCATGGTCCGGCGCCTCACCTTGACCGAAGAGCAACGCCAGGAACTGGTTCAGTTACGTGACCACGACCCGCGTCCCTACGTGCGAGAGCGAGGCGCGGCCATCCTGAAGATCGCCGAGGGGCTTTCCCCCCATCGCGTGGCCAGGTCCGGACTCCTGAAACCACGCGATCCAGATACCATCTATGCGTGGCTCGACCAGTTCGAGGCCGAGGGGATCGCCGGGCTGATCGCCCGTCCCCAGGGCGGCCGACGCAGGAGGCATCTTTAGCGACCCCCAGGCGATCCTCGACCGGCTCCGACAGGGGCCCGGCGAGGAGGCCCGACGCGAGATGGCTGTCACCGACAGCTCCCCTCCGCCGAGCCGCTGGACCCTGCGGACCATCCGCGCGACCTTCGGCCTCTTCAGCGGCATGACCCTCAGCGGGGTCTGGCGGGCCCTGCAAGGGCCGCTCGGCATCGCCCTGCGGTCCGCCGCCGTGCAGCACTACAGCCCCGACCATGAATATTTGACAAAATATGACAATCTTATAAGGTGCTTGAATCAGGCAGCCACGATGCCAGAACGGGTCGCTCTGGTTTTCCTCGACGAAATGGGCTATACCCGTTGGCCCGAGCCGGGGCCCGACTGGACGGCCAAGGCCCCCGCACCGCCGCCGGAGACCGATCGAGCCGCAGGCCCGAACCGGCTCTGGCGGATCATCGGCGCGCTCAACGCCGTCACCGGGCGAGTGGACTTCCTCGACGCTTACATCGTGGGCCGGGCCAAAGTGATCCAGTTTTATCAACAACTGGATGCAGCCTATCCGAATGTCGAACGGTTGCTGGTCGTGCAGGACAACTGGTCGATTCACGCCCATCCGGAGGTCCTGGAAGCCCTGAAGCAATGGCCCCGGATCGAACCGGTCTGGCTGCCGACGTACGCCCCGTGGCTCAACCCGATCGAGAAGCTGTGGCGGTGGCTGAGGCAGGACGTGCTGAAGCTCCACCGGCTGGCGGGGGACTGGTCAGCCCTCCAGGGCCGAGTCCACCAGTTCCTGGGCCAATTCGCCAAGGGTTCGCAAGATTTGCTCCGTTATGTGGGGCTCCAGGGCAAGGGGAAGCTCGCCGAGGCCCTCCGAGTCCCACCCTAATTACCGATTCTGAGAGTCAAAGTTCATTACGGGCCGAGGTCCCCGCCCGGATTGAGCGCGAAGTCGATCAGCGGGCTATTGGCCTGGTACACGTCGCCGAAGACGATGCCCCCGAATCCCTCGCCGGGCTGGAATGGCACGTGAACCCCGTTCGCGACCAGGCGGAACGTGTAGTCATAGTACCCCGGGGTCGCGTCGCTCGTGACGGAGAAGTAGAGATCGAGCGCCGAATACTGGACGACCGGTTGCGCCCGCGCCCCGGGGGCGAGCACCGCCCAGGCCGCCGCGGCGCAGACAAGGCCGATCGCTCGAGCGGGACGTGACATCGTACCCTCATAGTTGTCGCGGCTCGCGCCGTCGCGGATCCCCCCTCGAGCCGGACGGATCGGTCCCTCCTGAGATGTCTCGCTGAATCTTATCGGAAGACCCGCGGGACGCAACAAAAAATCAAGGAATGTTTTGATCGTCGCCACGTGACCGGGTCGCCTTCAAGGGCTGCGAGGACGAGCCGACCGCGGGGCCTCGGCGTCAATCCCGGGCCCGGCGAAGGGACTTCCCGGCGGATCCGTGGGCGGCGAACGGTACGGGCCTCGAGAACGGGCCGGGCGCGGGACCGCCGGGGACCTCGCCGCGAGCGATCGGGCGCGGGCTACGTGACTCGTCCCCGGGCCGGTGGTGGTCCGGCAGGATGCCGTACCGCTCAAGGAATCGGCGGGAGACGTCGCCGAGGACGAGCTGTCGCCAGGTCAGATCGATCCGATCGTCGCCGCCGGGCTGGTCGGCCTGCTGGCTATCGAGCCGCTGGTGGATCGAGCTGCTGATCCCATCCGGCCCGGTGCCGATCACGGTCAGGCTGTATCGGTGATGGACGCTGAGCCGACGGGCGAAGTGCAGGGTGACCGTATGGGCGACCGGGTCGTACACCGCACGACGGACCCGGATCGTCCGACCGCCGAGGCCGACGACCCGGTAATCCCGGACGTCCGAGGCGGTGGCCGGGTCGAGCGCCTGGTCGAAGGTCAGGACGACCGTGGTCGGCTCCCGGTGATAACCGAACCGCTGGACCTTCTCCACCCTCGGGCCCTGGGCGGACGTCGAGCCCGGTGCCGTCGAGGTGGGGGACGTGACCTGGGCCGGGCCCGACGGCGTCTGGCCCGGCGTCGATGGCGTCGATGTCGGAGTCGTCGTCCCGGGCGGGGCAGCGATCGCCAGGGCGACGGGCGATGCTGTTTCCGCGCCGGTCAGCGACTTGACCAGGACCGTGACCGTCCCTCGCCCCACGGCCGAGAGATCCGCCTGGACCTCGATGACGCCCGTGGAGAGGCCCGGCAGGATGAAGGTCGGGATCGACCCGGTCGGCGAGCCGTCCAGGCCGATGAGCGTGGCCGTCACCCGCCCGGTGGTGCCGACGATCGTCGCGGAGTACGAACCCTCGGTGTTGCCCGTGTTCTGGACGGTCAGCAGGAAGGTGGCCATTCCGGGCGCGGAGAGGGTCTGGGTCGCCGGGCTGAACGTCGCGGTCATCCCCGATGTCGGCGGGATCGCCAGCGCCGACGTCGAGGCGCCCCGGATCGCCGGGTCGGTGGCCGACGTCGCCATCGCCGTGAGATCGAGGTCCCCTTGCACGGCGAAATCGACCGCCCCGGTGGCGATCGGCACCACCTGGGAGGCGCCCGGTGCCAGCGTCACCCGGGACATCCCCAGGCTGGAGACCAGCGCGGCCGGGCCGCCCAGCGCCAGGTCGAAGGTATCCGCGGCGGTGCCGGTATTGGTGATGGTCGCCTGGAGGATACCACCGGGGGCGACCGACGTGGAGTTGAGCGTCACCCGGACGCCCCCGGCCGTCACGTCGAGCGTGCCGTCGGCCGATCCGCTGACCGTTGAGAGGGTGGTCGACGTGGCCGTGACGGTGAACGGCAGGCTCCCCGTCGCGGTGCCGACCGCCGGCGTGAGCGTCAGGGTCACGTCGCGGAAGTTGCTCGCGCCCGGCGGGACGTCGATCGTGGTCTGACCGAGGGTCGACGTCACGCCGACGGGCAGGCCGGCGACGGCCAGGGAGAAGGTGTCGTCCTCGCTGCCGGTGTTGGTCAACTGGATCACGTAACGCGCCGAGGTCCCCTGGCCGGCCGTCGCCTGGGCGGGCGTCATCGTCGCGACGATCCCATGCGATTCGGTATCGGGGACGAGGACCGGCGCGCCGGCGAGGGTGAGGCTGGCCGTCGTCGTCCCGCTGGCGCCGTTGGCGTCCCCGGCGAAGACCGTGAACGTCGAGGTGCCGAGGGCATCGCCAGCGCCGCTGGTGATCGTCAGCGGGACGTCGGCGTAGCCACCGGCGGGGATGTTCGCGCCGCCCGGCATCTGGTAAGTCCAGCCGCCGGGCAGGTGCTGGACCGCGAGGCCATACCCCTGCGGGAAGCTGGTGGGGTTGTAGAGCCGGACGTCGTACGTCGCGGTGGCGCCGGGCCGGGCGGTCTGCGCGGCCGGCGTCACGCTGACGATCTGCGCGCCTGCCACGGTGGTCGCGGGGAGCGTGATCGTGCCGGGCGTGCCCTGGTCGTTGAAGTCGACGGTCGTGCCGAGTGTCACGTCCTGCGTCTGCCCGCCCGGGAGGTTGTTCACCGACGATTGCCAGGTGAACGTGAGGCCGGTGTTGCCGAAGGCGAGGTATCGCGTCCAGGTGAGGGTGTCAACGTTTCCGGAGGTCGTGATCGTCGGCGTCTGGCTGAAGCTGTTGTTGTTGCTCGTCCCGGTCGGCACCTGGACGGAGATCGTCACCGGGTCGCGGACCAGCGGGCCGACCTGGTAGATCGACAGGCCCGCCGCGGTGGTGGCGTACATCAGGTCGCCGGAGACGGCGATCCCGTGCACGGCGCTGGGGACCGGGATGGCGCTGAAGGCCAGGTCGGTCGGGTCGCTCGGGTCCACCAGCACGACGACCGGGTTGGGGTTGGCGGCGGTCGGGTCGAGCGAGACGTCGCTGACGAGGAACTCGCCGTTGCCGAGCGAGGCGACGTCGATCTTCGCGCCCGAGTCGCCGAGGACGTAAGGCGATTCGGAGGTGACGAGCGTCGAGCCGACGACCTGGGGGCTGGACGGGTTGGAGATGTCGAGCAGCGTCAGGGTCACGTTCCCGGTGAAGTGCGTGATGCCGTTCTGGAGCGGATTGAGGAGGCCGCCGGTGCTGCCCACGACCAGGGCGTAGTTCCCCTGCACCCCGACCTCGAGGATCTGCTCGGTGTGCGGGATGGTCAGCGAGGTGACCAGGCTCATCTTGCTCGGGTCGGCGATGTCCACGACGAGCACCTGGCCCTGGCCGCCGCCGGTGTCGCCGTCGGTCGCGGTCGTGCTGGCCACGTAGGCGATCTGGTCGTTGACCAGCGCGGCGCCGGGCTGGAAGTAGTCGCCGCCCTGCGGGGCGCCCCGGTCGTTCTGGAGGACATCGGCCAGCTTCGGGCTCGACGGGCTGCTCAGGTCGACCGACAGGAACGAGCCGTACGAGTCGGTGATGAAGGTCCCGGCGACATAGTTGATCCCGTCGGTGGGGACGAAGGCGGCCGTCCCGGTGCTGTTGACGAGCAGGTCGGACAGGAACGTGTAATCGATCGGCGTATCGCTGACGAATTGCGGGCTGGCGGGATCGGCCAGCGAATAATCGAGCAGGTCGAACTGGGTCGCGTTGTGCGTCGTGGTCGTCGCGAGGAACAGGTTGGTGCCGACGACGCGAACCACGTTGAAGCCGAGCGTGCCCTGGACGATATTGCTGGTGTCGATGGTGCCGACGAGCCGGGGGCTGGCGGGGTCGGACACGTCGAAGATGTCGATGCCGCCGGTGCCGCTCTCGTAGGCGTAGTTCTGGTAGAGGGCCACCGACGTGCCGGGCGCGGGGGTGCTGGCCGTGCTCTCGAGCGTCAGCGGATTCGGGAAGGTCATCTGGCCATCGACCTGAAGCGTGTTCGTGACGACCCCGCTCCCCGACGGCAGCGTGGTCGGGGAGGTCGACAGGGTGGCGGTCACCGGCAGGCCGATGACGAGCGGGGCCTGGCCGGTGGCGCCGGCGATCGGGTGGCCCGACGCGTCGGCCACTGTCACGTTGATGGTATCGGAGCCGTTCGCGAAGCCGGTCGTGTCGAGCGTGCCCAGATCGACCGTGCTCGAGTTGCTGGAGGTCGTCAGCGAGGCGGAGACCGGCGTCGAGGTGAACAGCGCATTGCCGTTCGCGTCAGTGACGGTGTACGAGACCTCGACGTCCGTCGGCCCGTTGACCACGTCCTGGAGCGTCGCCGAGACGGCCACCTGACCCCCGGCGAGGGTGAACGGCGGCGTGGTGGTCACGCCGGCCACCTGGATGACCTGGGTGCGGAGCGCGACCTGCCCGGTGGCCCCCTGGTTGATCTCGGAGGCGCCCTCGGCCGTCGCGGTGACCGTGAAGCCGAAGCCGACGAGCGTGCCGCCCGACTCGGTCAGGGTGAGGGTGGGCGCGGCGGTCCCGGTGAGGGTCTGGCCCGGCTGGACCGTCACCGACGGCACGCTGAAGCTCGCCGTCACGCCCGAGGGGACGCCGGAGACGCTCAGGTCATAGGTCGCCGCGGCGTTGCCCTTGTTGGTGATGTCGATCTCGTAGCTGATCGGACCGCCGGGGACGGCCTCGGCGATTGGGCTGGGCAGGCTGATCGTGAAGCCGTAGAGGGCCTCGTCGGAGAGCGTTTGCGAGAGCGAGCCCAGGGCCGTGCCGAGGTTGGTGATCGCCGCGTCGATCTCGGCCGGCGTGGTGGCCGCGGCCAGGGCGGATTGCGCCGAGGTCAGCGATGATGCGAAGGGCCCGATGTACGGGGCACCCGTGACCTGGCTGATGAGGCTGGTCAGACTGGCCTGGGCCTGGCCGAGGTAGACGGGGCTCGTCGGGCTGCCGACGAGGTTGGTCAGCGCGGTGGCGAGGTTATTGAGCTGATTGGCGAGGCCGGAATTGCCGAGCTGGCCCGCGGCGACGGCCGCGTTCTCGAGCGCCGGGACGCCGGGGGCGGCGACGTCGACCGTGAGATCGGCGGTCTGGGTGACCGGCGACGCGGACGGGCCGTAGGTCGCGGTGATGGTCGCGGCGAGGGAGGTGTTCAGCGGCGTCGAGGCGTCGGGCGTGAGGGTGATCGTCTCGGTCGTCGACTGGCCGACCGCCAGCGAGACCGGGGTGAAGCCCGTCAGCGTCAGCCCCGAGGGGAGCGTGTCGGTCAGGGTGATATTGTCCTCGTCCACGTTGCCGACGTTGGTGATGGTGAGCGTGTCGGTGACCGGGGCGCCGGGGATGGTGCTGACGGCGGCCGGGCCGGCGGTCACGGTGACCGCGTCGATGTTCGGGACGGTGAACGTCACGGTCTGGGTCTGTGTGATCGTCGAGGTCGTCGCGCTGGTCGCCGTGACCGTGAACGAGAGCTGCGTGCCCGGCGCCGGGATCGGCTGGCCGGGGTTCGGGACAAGGTAGACGCCGAGGATCCCCGGCGCCCCGGCCGGGACCGTGACGCTGGTCCCGCTATTGACGAGGGAGAAGCCGCTGGGGACGTTCGAGAAGCTGAGATTGTAGGTGTCGGCCGCGGGGCCGAGGTTCTGGATCGTGGCGCGGAAGGCCGTCGGTAGCTGCGCCCCGTTGTAGGGCACGGTGAACAGGGGGTCGCTCGCGACGGTGAAGTTGATGCCGGGCTGCGTCGGCGTGATCGTCACCTCGACGGTCGTCTGGGCCTCGAGGTTGGAATCCGTCTGCGACTGCGCGATGATCTGGATCGGATACGTGCCGCTTTGCAGGCCAGGCGCGGGCGTCGCGGTGACGTTGCCGCTGCCGTCGATCGTGACCGTCCAGCCCGGCGGGGCACTGGCGGTGAGGTTGTAGGTGTCGGCGAGGCTGGTCAGGACGTTCGCCGCGAACGTGACCGGCGTTTTCTGGTCGGTGGTGAGGGTCGGTTGACTGGCCGTGACCTGGAGGGCGTTCCCCGCATTGCCGCTGAGCGCGACGGTATCGGTGCCGTCGCCGTTGGCCGAGACGGTGATCGTCCCGCTGTAGCCGTCCAGGGTCGTCTCGTCGGTCGGATCGAGCGGCTTGCCACCGACCGAGAGCGTCCCGTTCCCTGGCCCGATGTTGATCGTTCCATCCGTCGTGGTGATCGAGGCCGATCCGGAAAAGGTTGGTGAGGACGTCGTGCCGCTCCCCGAGATCGTGGCCGAACTCGTCGTGATCTTGTAGGTCCCTCCAGGCAGAGCCCGGCCGTTGAGCGTCAGGGCGCCGGCCGGAACAGTGACCCCGATCGAGACGGCGCCCGCCACGGTCGCCGTGTAGCTCTGCCAGTTGCCGCCGACGCCCAGGCTGGATTCGGAGGGCCCAAAGAGCGAGAAGCTGCCCTGGCCGTCGATGCTGTCATCCGTGCTCCCCGAGACCGACACCACGGTCGGCGCGGCGAGGGCGACAGTCCCGGTGCCCAGGACTTGGCCGCTGGCGCCGAGCACGGTCGCCGAACCCGCGGTCATCGACTGGGCCTGGAATTGGCTGGTCGAGGAGGTGCGCCACGACGCGGCGACCTGGTTCGATACGCTGAGATTCGGCACCGCCACCTGGCCCGCCAGGATTCCGCTCGAGACTCCCGCGCCGGCGGGACTCGTGGTGCTGGAGACATTGGGGGGCGAAGGGAGCGGCACCGCAAGATCGGACAGTTCGCCGCTGAGGGCGGGATCGACTCCGGACAGGAACCCCAAGGCGGCAATCGCCACGGCATAACCAAACACCTCGGCCCGCACGATGGTCGTCGCATTCGTCGGCAATATCTTCGAGAACACCGAGCCGCCCGTCACAATGGTCCCGGCCGTGGTCACGGTAATCTGTTTCGTCCGCTTCGGATTCGGGGCCTTGTTGATCCGCAGGTAGAAGTCAAAGAAGCCGATCTCCACACCGAGGACCGTCGAGATGACGATCATTGCCGCCAGATTCGCCGCGGCGAGTTCCTCCTCTCCTTGATGCGAACCGTCTTGCATGACGCCGATCGTATAGCCGGTCGTGGGGTCGGTTTCGAACCATGCGGCGGTCTGCCCGCCGTCGATGGTCACGGGAGCCGAGGGCGCGAGGACGATCTGGCCCGCCTGCAAGGCCTGTGTGATCCGGGCCGTCACCTCGGCAGGGAGGTTGAAGGCGGCGAGCTGGGCGATGTTGTCGGAGGTGAGGATCGCCAGGGGGATCCCTTGCTGGATCGCGGCCGCCAGGATCGCTCCCGCCGACTCTGGCGTGCCCTGATTCATGCCGCCCGCGGAGACCTCGTACTCGACGGAATCTTCCGTGAGGCCCCGGGCGACGTTGAAATTGAACGTGGCATTGCTCGCCTGTCCGGGGAACGCGATGGCCCCGATCCGATCGTCCAGCAGGTCTACGGCGGTCGAGAGGGATCCGTTCTTCGATCCGGCGTTCAGCGTTTGTTGGATCGATGTCACCACGATCCGAGGCCGTTCGGAGTACGCCAGGATCTCGTAATTCGTCGCGAGCTCCGCGGTGAGTGCATCCGAGGTCGCCAGATCGCTTTCTCCCTGGAGGCGCGTGTACCCGGTGGCGAGCTGGGTGAGGAGGTTGGAGACCTGCGTCGTCAGGGGGATGTTCCCGTTCGTGGAAGCGGTGAGCGCCTGCAACTGGTCCTGGGCGGACGTCAATTCCGAGCCCAGGCGAACCGGCGCCGATGGGTGCTGCAAGCCAGCCAGGACATTCACCGTGGTCACGTCGTAAGTGTCGAGCGCCGGCGGGGCGGACGGGTCGACGCTGACATCCGGTGGCACGAGCCCCTGCCTGGCGGCGTAGCCAATCCGGTCGAGGATGGTGTGTTCGTATGTCTCCGGCGCACCTTGTGGCCCGCTCAGCGTAACGTTCAAGGAGAGGCCCGTAAGTACCTGGCTTGCGAGTGGGAAGCTCGTGAGAACCTCCTGATAGGGTGTGCCGTCGGTGATCTCGTCATGACTCCCATCAGGATAGGCCTCGTCTCCGATGTGCACGTATGGTGTATAGGTATTTGTAACCTCGGTGAAGAGCGCACCAACGCCGCTCTGGCTGACAAGATTACTGATCGACAACGGCCGGCCGACCAAGTAAGAGTCGTCGAACGTCTGATCCAGCACGACCGTGTCCTGGAGGGGGTTGAGTCCGAACGCGGCGGCGGCCTGGTTGTAGATCTCTGCCACGAGCTGGATCTCGGTCGTCTCCTCGAGGCTCTGCGGGACGGCGGCGAACGTGCCGGTCGACGTCGTGAAGGTCTGGCCGATCGCGGCGCCCGGCATCAGCGGGTCGGCGTTGGTCATGCCGCCGCCGGTGTCGTACTGGAACCAGTAGTGCGATTGGGTCTCGGATTGGAGCTGCGGATCATTGGCCGGGTCGGAGGTCTGCGTGCCGGACGGGATGTATCCGACCGTCTGGTACGAGGCCGGGAACATGGAGAGGATCAGAGTCTGTGCCTGGCTGTACGAGAGCGTCCCCGAGGCGTATTGCGCCGGGATGCCCGAGGCGCGCATCAGCGCCACGCCCAGGCTGGCGACGTCCAGCGCATTGCCAGCGGACGACCAGAGCGTCCCCCGGGCGCCCCGGACCGATCCGAGATACGAGTTGTAGCCGACCTAGGTGTGCAGGAAATTGAAGATCTGCGTCGGGTCGTAGTTGAGCTTCGCCGCCTCTTCCTGGATGAACGGGTCGTTCGTGTCGGCGTCGACGGTCGCGGCCAGCAGGCTCGGGTCGGAGACGTTCCCCGGCTGGAGGGTCGCCGCGGGCGTCGAGGCCGAGACGGCGCCGGCGTCGAGCATCGCGTAGGCCTTCGCGCCGGTGTCGAGCGATAATGTGCTCGTGCTCGGCAGGTCCACCGTCATCGAGACGCTGGCGCGGTCGTACCCCTGGATCGTCCCGAGGCCCCAGGCCAGATCCTGGCCACTCTGATTAGGCGACTGCGAGGCGCTCGACAGCGTCACCCCGGGCGCCAGGGTATCGGTGACCAGGACGCCGGTCTCCGGGTTCGCCTGCTCGTTGTAGACCGTGATCGTGATCGTCACCTGGTTGTTCTGGACCTCGCCGACAAAGTACGACGGCGAGGGGGTCGATGTGCCGGCCGTCGAGGGCGTCGCCAGCGTCCGCCCGATCACAATCGCCGCGGGCAGCCCGCCGGAGTCGAGCATGGTCCGGTCTTCCAGGCTCTCGATCCATGGCCGGAGGATCCGGCCCTTCTGACGACGACGGAAGCGGGCGAACGGGCTGGCTGCGGTCGGGTGATTCCGGCGGCTCATCTGGATCCTCTCCCGGCGGTTCGGCCTTCGCGGGCCGATCATGGCGGACGAACGCGATCCCGGACCGCGGGATCGGTGCGGCCGATCTTCTGGCTCCTTCCTCGGAGAAAATCCCGGAGCTCCGCGCCAGGATCGTCGCCATCGGCGGACTCGGATCTGGACGGGCGGGCACCCCTGGTCGTGGATCGTAGGGAATCCAGACCGGTCGCGGACATCGCCCGTCAAGCCTCTCCAAGAGATACGGGGTTTCGCGATCGAATCTCAGGATCGGGGACGAAAAAATCGAAAAAATCCTCCGACGACCATGGCGCGGCCCGGACGCATGGACGTCGCGGAGGGGCGGGATCGCCGGTCGACCCGGCTGCCGACGGCCGATCGACGCCCACCCCGGGACTTCCCAAAAGCTGGCCGGACGATCGACGACCCTCTCGAGACGAGGATGTCCCGGGTCGCGAGAGCCTTCCAATGTAACTTCTCAATAACCCCGGGCAAACGAGTGGAGGAGTTAATAGAATCGGGTCATGTCGATTCTCCTGACCGACATCCCTGAGGCCGAATGCACGCCGCTGGCGCGGCAGCTGCTTGAGATCATCCACCTCCAGCAGGAACGCATCGCCCAACTCGAAGATGAATTCGCCCGACTCAAGGGGCTCAAGGCTCGGCCGAGGATCGCCCCCAGTTCTCTGGAGTCGCCCCGGCTCCCTCGCGACCCCAATGCCAGGCGGCCCGGCTCCGCCAATCGCTCCAAAACCGCCGAGCTGACCATCACCGAAGAGACCATCCTCCGCTTACCCCACGTCCCGGAGAACGCCGTCTTCAAGGGCTATGAGGACTTCGTCGTCCAGGATCTGGTCCTCAAGCCCCGCGTCATCCGCTACCGCCGGAAACACTGACAGACCCCCGATGGCCGGAGCCTGGTGGCCCCTCTCCCTGCTGAGGTGCGACCCGGCCACCATTTCGGACCCGACCTGATCTGTTTCCTCCTCCACCAGTATCATCATCAGCATGTCACCCAACCGCTGCTGCTGGAGCAGGTGCGCCAACTGGGCATCGACATCTCCAGCGGCCAGCTCAATCGCATCCTCACCGAGGGGAAGGGCACCCAGATCGGCAACGAGTTCTTCGCGTCCTTCGCCTGCACCGCGAGCAAGAGCCGGCTCAACTTCCTGGAGATTCTCCGGGGGCCGGACACCGACTACGTGATCAACGAGACGGCGGTGTCCTACTGGCGGCGGCGGAAGCTGCCGAAGGCAATGGTGGACCGGCTCCAGGAGGGGCGGTCCGCGTTTGCGGACCCGACCGCCTGGCGGGCTCACCTGGAGACGTCGGCGATCACCGGAGAGCGGCACGTGCGGATCGCCACCGAGGGGGCCTTGCTGGGGAGTCTGATCGCTCATGGGGTCTCGCCGGAACTGATCATTCTCAGCGACGGCGCGGGGCAATACGACGTACTGGTGCATGCGGCCTGCTGGATTCATGCGGAGCGGCCGTTGGCCCGCTTGGTCCCGTCCGATGAGGAACACCGGGAAGCCATCGCGCGGATCCAGCGGGAGATGTGGGAGCTCTACCTGGATCTCAAGGCGTATCGGCTGTGTCCCCGGCCGGCGCGACGTCCTCGTCTGGAGGCTCGCTTCGACGCGATGTGTGACCAGCGCACCGGGTATCCGGACATCGACAGGGTACTCCAGGGTCTGAAGAGGCATCGGTCGGCCTTGCTGCGAGTGCTGGAGCGGCCGGTGATCCCGTTGCACACCAATTTGAGCGAGACCCATCTTCGGGACTACGTGAAGAAGCGGAAGATCAGCGGGAGCACGCGGAGTGAGTTGGGTCGTCGGGCGCGGGATACGTTCGCGAGTCTGAAGAAGACGTGCCGGGAGTTGGGGGTGAACTTCTGGGCCTATCTCCAGGATCGGGTGCGGGGGATGGGCCAAATCCCCCACCTGGCGGTGCTGATCCGCCGGAAGGCGGAGGAGGCTGCGGTCAGGAAGGCCGCGGCCGCGCTGCCGGTCCAGGCGTAGGGCGGCGCAGCGGGTCCAACGCCGGGGAGATCCATGCGAGGGACTTCAGCGCTCTCGCTGCGCGCCAACCAGACGCGCCACGGTTCCCCGGAGTTATTGAGAAGTTACGTCTTCTGGGGTACGAAACGAATCTTCTTGCGTCAAGAATCCGCAAGGCAGAGCCGGGATCGCTAAAGCATCCGAGCCTCGCGGCGAAGACCCGACGCAACACCGCCATGAGAGCGGTCTCCTTCTCCCGCTGTTCGCTGGGGACAGCCACCGCGCCCGAGCTTCGAGGACCAGCCACCCCAAACATAAATGAACGACGGCGGCCTCACGATAAACCACGTCGTGCTTGACGAATACAAGATTGTCCACGCCTGCCAGAGCACCCGGATCGCAATCCTTCAAGAATGGCAGCAGCTCGATCCCGGCGGACGTAATCTGTTCGCCCAACCGGAGCGGGTGAATCGCAGCAAAAAGCGGAGCCGGACCACAGGACATATCGGGAAGGATCGTCCGGGTGCGAGCAAGGGTCGGCTGGCTGGCGTCCGCCTTCGCGAGCGGCCCGGGATTCTGCCCCTGACCGAGGACGAGGCGGGCCAACACCTGAATCGAACGCTGGCGGGCTCCGACTGGGAGTTCGTCCGAGGCTATCATGTCCTCCGGCACAGCTTCATCTCGGCCTGCGCCAGCCGAGGGATCGACCAGCGTCTGATCGACGAATGGGTCGGGCATCAGACGGACGAGCAAAGGCGACGGTATCGCCACCTTTACCCAGGCGTCCAGGCCGAGGCGATCCGCAGCGTGTTCGGGTAAACGAGAACGCCCTCCTTCACCCCGAGGGGTCAAGAAGGGCGTGGCCGCAACGTTGCGACGTTCGGCGTTCGATCAACTCCGGGTGCGGCCCCCCGCGCTCAGGCCCCGGCGGCCAGTTCGCGATCCGGGAGCTCCCCTAACTTCTCGCGTCGATCGATCCCCGAAGTATCCCGCCTCCCAGCGGGAGCAGACCCTCCTTCTGGTAGCGGACCATCTCCTGGTGGCTGATCGCCCAGGCCGGGTGCGCGCCCCGGCCGCTCCGTCGCTTCTCCGCCTGGATCCGTCCCAGCCGGCACCACTCGCGGACCGTGAACTCCGCCTTGCCCACGAGCCGTGCGAACTCGTCGGTCGAGTAGTAGTCGCGGATCGTCTGACGCTCGACCAGCGTGGCGAGCATCCCCTCGATGCGGTCCAATCTCGTCGCGAGCTCAACTTCCATCAGTGTTGCACCTCGTGCCCTTGTCCGCCGGCTTCGGCCCAATGGCTAGGAGTGGCGATGCCACCGCCCCCCAATCGCCCGACCTGGCCTGCGAACACGATACCCGCCGCGGTCCACCCGTTCGGCCGTCTCGATCGCCTCACCTCGACGAGGATCCCGGCCGTCCCCGCCGTCGATGACGAGGCCGAATGACCAACATCGATCCTAAGCGTGAGGCCCGCGTGGCCGAAAGTCCGGTCGCGCTGGCCCAGGCGGAGTAGCCTCTTCGACCGGGGCATGAGAGTGGGGACGACCGCGAATCCGGGTCCCTGGGGATTTCCCCTGAATCGATGCCAGGGAGGGACGGCCGCCATCGGCATCCGTCCCGAGAAGGGCCAGGGCAGCACCGTTTCGATTCCCCCGTCCGCATCAGCGCCCTGCAGGATCGACGGAGCAGTCGGCACGGTCGTGTCCGTCGTCCCGGAGCCGCCCGACGCGACTTCAGCCGGAGGCCAGACCGAAGTGATCTTGCGACGGTAGACGGGACGGTTTCGAGTGGATCACGTCGATCGGAGGTCCACGGCGTCCCCTTGAGGGTGGATCGCGAGCGACGGCCGCCCCGGCCTCTGGGACCAGAATCGGGGCGTGCCAGAGTTGGTGCGACCGATCAACGGAGACCACGACCAGCGTGCGAATCACCCAGGAGACCCGAATGAGCCTGCCGACCACGGAATGGAACGCGAGAGAGACGAAGACGTGCGGACAGAAAGCCTCCGAGACCAGGCGGCTCCGCGGGTGGGAGTGCGCCAGGGCGGCCTGGCGGATCAAGCGGTCCCTGGGCGTTGCGGGAGATCGCGTCGGTGCCGTCCATGGTCCGAAGAACGACTCGGGCGACCTCGAACAGCATGCGATTCTGACGCCAGCCAGTCGCATCCTGGCCGTGGTTCGCGCGGCCACCGCCGGCCCGGTCGTCACGAAGTACGAGGCGGCGGCCCCGGGAAGTGTGGGAGGGCCGCAATGATCCGATCGATGGCCCTCACCGCCGGGGTGTCGGCCTCGGCGACCTTTGCGAGACCCAGGAGAAAGGCGACAGGCGAAACCAATCTCAGCCCGGATCGCCGGTTGGTTGGGCGGGGTGGGCGTTCGTAGAACGGCGAACGTTGGCCGTTCTGCAACCCGGGCCGCTCGGGTGTTGCGTCGGGAATCGGGCATCCGGGGGCGACCGCATTTCCGCGATGGACCACGGCGGCCTCATCCGGGATGCAGGTTGTTATCGGAGGAAAGTCTTCGACATCGAGGGCCAGGTCGAAGGTGATCCCTCCCCGGTGGGCCGGGTTACGTCGGTTTTCGTCGGCGGGAGACATGGCCGACGTCTGGACCCGATCGCTCCGCTTCGCAGCGATCAACAAGGCGATCTCCGGACTCGATCACAGGGTCCCGATCTTTCCCGCTGCCGGCCGAGGCGAGCAACGAAAGGTCCCAAGAGAGGCGGTCTGATGGTCCTCCCCTTTTGAGGACCTTGAGCGCATTTCGAGCCACATCGGGGTCTCGGGTAGGACTGGTACGGGAGGGTTTGATGACGAGGCAACGATCCGAGGAACACAGAAGACCATGCTGAACTCTCTTCCCGAAGAGTGGATTCCGATCCGTTCGGTGGTCGGCGAATTGCCGCTCCAGGCGGACGGTCGCCGGGTACACCCCTCAACCGTGGCGCGGTGGGCCTTGTACGGCCTGGGCGGATTGAAGCTGCCGAGCGTGAAGCTGGCGGGACGCCGATACGTCCGCAGGGACGATCTACGTCACTTCCTGGAGCATGGCGCCACCCGTTAAAGGCCGGGGCCGTTCGGTACACGTGGTCGCCCGGGCTGGAGTCGAGCGGCTCCGGCGACAGGTTTCACCGGAACAATAAAGGCCCCGCGGGAGGTCAAGTCCCGTCGGGGCCAGGGAAAGGGGAACAAATGTCATCCTACCAGCTCCGCGTCCCCGCGGACAAACCTGTCCTTACGCCCATCGCCGGCGGCCCCAGCGAATCGACCGAGTCGGTCGACGGCCTGCCGGATCGGCCTCCCTCGCCCGCGACCGAGTTCGCCAGCGAAGGACCGGCCTGGAGGGCCCAGGCCGCCGACCTGGCCGCATGGGCTCTTGAAAAGGTCATCGTCCGGACCGATGCCTTCGTCGCCTACCGCTCTCTACCGGCGGAGCGGGCCAGGGCGATCCAGTTGATGACGATTCACGCCCCACTGAATTCCGAACAACTCGTCCGGCACTTCGCCGGAACCGAGGGCGAGGATCGCATCGCGGTCCACGTTGTCGGCCCGATTGCCGAGACCTGCAAGGTCACGATCGTGGACATCGACGCTCACGGGCCAGACGATGATCCACGAACCAACTGGGCCTTCGCGAGGGTCGTCGCCCGGCGGGCGAGCCACCGCGGTGTCCCGACCCTCGTCCTCGACTCCAATGGGGCGGGAGGCTACCACATCTGGGTCCTCCACCCGTCGCCGATTGCGTGTGCCGATTCCTATCGCTTCGGAAAGTGGCTCGTCCACGACTGGGCCGAGCACGGGCTCCGGAAGGAGCCGGAATCGTTGCCGAAGAGCCCCGCGTTGTCCGGCAAACGATATGGACAGGCCATTCGGCTGCCCGGGCGACATCACGTTCGTCCTCACTGGACCGCGGTCTGGGACGGGGAGACGGCCGACCCCATCGTGGGGTTCCGGCGAGGCGCGGCTGCCGTGGCCGCCATTCTGGGGACGCGGAGTCGGCCGGATCGGGCGCCGACCTCGCCGCTGGTCCCACTCGAGTTTGTCCGGCCCGTCGGCCGGCAAGTCCTCACCGAGCGGACATGGATCGTCGACCCCACGGATCTCGCCCGCGATGCCGTCCTGGCCCGCGGTGCGTTGCGCCACCTCGGAGAGGCGTACTACGAGGACTACGACAAATGGCTCCGCGTCGGGATGGCCCTTCGCCAGCTTGACGACCAGGGGCTTGCCCTCTGGCACGAATGGTCTGCGCAGTCTCGCCGCTATCGGCCGGAGGACCTCGATTCGAAATGGATGACGTTCGACACGGCGACCGACGCCTTACCCGGCCGGCCGGACCGCCTGATCCGCCTCCCTTCGCTATTCGCCTGGGCGGCACAGCACGGCTGGAAGCGACCGACCGGAAGGCGACCGCCGTCGCGCAGGGGCCTTCGACGGTGCTGGAGTATCGAGGTGAAGCTGTAAGTCCGACGGGCTTTTGAGGAGGTTGAGCATCCCGATGATGGAAGTATCGCAAGGACCCGCGCCGCAGCACGGCGACGCCGAGGAGGGGCCGAATCCTGGCCTGCCCGGGCTGCCGTCGCTCGAAATCCTGATCGTCCAGGGAGACCATGGCCATCAGTGGCGGGTCGCGGTCCGCGATCAGGTGAATAACACCTTCGTTTACATGGACAAGTTCGACATCGATATCGCCAAGCGGCGTAAGCAGTTTGTTGAGAACGTGGTCCAGCGGCTCCAGGTGCCCGAAGGCGAGGCCGCCCATGCCCGTGATGCCCTCCGCGCCGCCCTCGATGCGAGGGTCGGCGAGATGCTCCTCCAGCACAGCGCGGAGGCCCAGGGGGACGCTTCATGGATGCCCCTCGCCGGCGCAGGGGCCCCCTGCATCATCAACTACTCGAAGTCGCCCGATAACAAGAGTCCCCTTCTCATCGGGATGGACCCCCAGATGATCGCGGCCCAGCTGTACGCCATCACCGACGGTTTTCCCAAGAGAATCGAGGGCCGGCTGTTCGCCGTCAACGACGATCATCAGGTCGTCGAACTTGACTCGTCCAACAAGCTCTTCGCCTGGATGAGGGCCCGGGCTCACGTCGAATGGGAGAAAGGATCCTCGCTCACGAGCCAGGAGCAATTCTATGAGCACCTCGCCATGACCGCGGAGGCGTTCGACGCGGTCGAGGTCCTGCCGCACCACCCTCCCATCCCGGGGATCTACTATGCCCACCCACCGATCCCGTCGGATGGGACCGGGCTTCTCGATCAGTTACTGGGGATGTTCCACCCTGCCACGGAGGCGGATCGCGAACTGATCCGCGCCCTGATTCTGACGCTGTTCTGGGGGGGGCGAGCCCGGGGCGCGACCGGCCTTCCTCGTGACCGGCCCGGACCACGACCCCGGGAGAGGTCGCGGCGTCGGCAAGTCCAAGCTGACCGACATCCTCGCCGGCGAGCTGGCCGGCGGTCTGCTTGAGGTCACCCCCAGCGACGATATCGCCGGCGTCAAGACCCGTCTTTTGTCGTCCAAGGCAGCCCGCCTTCGGGCGGTCCGGCTCGACAACATCAAGAATCGCAAGCTCTCGTGGTCGGATCTGGAGGCGTTGATCACCGCGCCGGTGATTTCGGGCAAGGCGTTGTACCGCGGCGAGGGCCACCGGCCGAATACTCTGACATGGCTGCTGACGCTCAATAACGCCGGGCTGAGCATGGACCTTGCTCAGCGCGTGATCCCGATCAAGCTGGCACGTCCGCAGTTTGAAGCGGAGTGGGAGAAGGAGATCCGCCGGCTCATCCGGGAGGGCCACCCGACGCTCCTCGGCGAGATCCTCGCGACGCTCCGGTCGGATGGGGTCAAGGTCCAGCCCCGGACCCGATGGGCGGCCTGGGAACAGGGTGTCCTGAGCAAGACCGGACGCGTCGAGGAATGCCAGGCCCTGATCCTGGAGCGGCAGGGCGAGATGGACGTCGATCAGGAGGAGGCCGAAGCGGTGGCCGACTACATGGCCGGCCGCCTGCGATACCATGGCCACGATCCGGAAACCGAGCGGATCAGGATTCGGGGGCCCGTCGTCTGCGATTGGCTGAAGGAGGTGACGGGGGAGCGGATCAGCCAGGTGACTTACAAGCGACGGCTCGAGGCCCTGCATCTCAAGACGCTCGAACCCTACAAGAACAACGGGTTCAAGGGCTACGTCTGGACCGGGTCCAAGGCCGGCCCGCACACGCCGATCCGGGATCTGCGGTTCTCCGACCTGGAGAAGGCTCCTGATCCGGAGTGGATGACCCTCGACGAGGCCTATTGCTGAGGTGCCAGCGTGGGCGACTCGAACGAGTGCGGGCGGCCAGTGACCGGCCTGGATGCGATGGAGAGGGGGTCGCGAGTCAAACGACGCCGACCGCGCCCCTCCCTCGTCCATGGTCGTGGTCGCGGGAGAACCGAACCCAGGGCCTTCGGTCCCGCGCTCGCACTGGACCGATCCCGCCGAGGCGGTATTTGTCCCGTCCGGGATCGAGGGCAATCGCCACAATCCCTTTGCATATCAGGATTTTTTCTGGAACGGGACCAACGGGACTATCCTTCAGAAAAGAATAGGTGAGATTTGAGTGATACGTGAGATAAGCCATGGATCAGGAAGAGTACGCCAGGGGATATAAGAAGAGACGGGATTGGTCCCGTTGATCCCGTGGCCGATGAACTTCGACCATAAGTCCTTGTCGCCCAGCCTGTTGAAAGCCGCTGTCCTTCTTGCCCACTCGGTCCCGATGGGACGAAGCCGTGGCGGATCTCCGCTGCTGCAACCCTGGTCGGAGTGGCTCGACGCCGCCTTCGCCGCTGTCGCGTCGCCTCTGCCCGGTCGCCGCCCGTTCTGGTGGCCCCAGCTGCCGCGAGATCGGCCAGGGCGGCCCTGGTTACTCGACGGAACGGCCGCCTGTCATCGTGCCGTACTTCCACCGGCCCTCAAGTGCCGGGCAGGCGGTTTCGCCTCTTGATGTCATCGTGTACCAGTGAGTCGTGGCGTCATCGTCGTCCTGGTCATCGCGTGGGGCCGGTTTCCGAAATTCGCCAACATATCTTCCTGGAGGAACACGATGAGTACCCGGTCGATTTGCGACGGCCGGCGACCGCAGCTATCGTCATGAGCGATCTCAGTGAAGATCGCGGCAACGGGCGAAAGCGGCCTCGTCCGTTGCCGTCGATGACAGCCGAGAAGCGGGACACCCGATTGCCGGTACGTCTCGCCCGATGGCAATAACCGGACCGCAATCAGGGAGATTCCTTTGAAATCGAGGAAGAGCGGCCACCCGAGGCAGACGCCCGACAGGCCCGCCCCGCGACGTGCTTCTGTCCCGCCTCCACTCTGGGGCGGGCCCCTCAGGTGTCCGGCGTCGATCACACAGCAGGAACTCCGCCGATACCACCAGCTCAAGGCCGAGGAACGTCGGGTTAAGGCCGAGCTGGCCGCGCGCCGTACGGATCTGATCGCTCGACTGGCGGAGGAGGTCCCGATCGAGCCGGGCCCATATCAGGCCCACGCCAACGTGTATTACCAGCAGCGGCTAATACTACTCCGTTAAATCTTACGAACGTTCCCGTGGCGTTGTTCGTATGAATAGTATGAACAAGACCTACACACCCGAACTCTCTCCTGAGGTCCTCGGCCGGCTCCGAGTCTACGCCGAGCTCTTCCACGACGATCTCCGCCACGAGGCACAACGCTCCTGGAGCGGCGTCTATCTACGTGGCCTACTCCAGGACGGCGAACGCAAAAGCATCGAGCCCATGGTCGGCCGGGTCCCACTCCCGGCCGAACTCCTCGCGATCCGCGATTCGGAACAGGCCCTGCAGCAATTCGTCAATCAGAGCCCCTGGGACGAACAACGCCTCCTCCATCGCTTTCGCACGGTGATGGCTCCGACGTTCGCCAGCCCCGAGGGGATTTTCGTTATCGACGATACGGGCTTCCCCAAGCAGGGGAAGCATTCCGTCGGCGTCCAGCATCAATACTGCGGCCAACTGGGCAAGCAGGCCAACTGCCAGGTCGCCGTCACGCTCCACTATGTCAGCCCCGAGGGGCATTTCCCGGCGGCGCTGCGACTCTTCCTCCCGAAGTCCTGGACCGGCTCCCCGCAGCAGCTCGAGGAGGTCGGCGTCCCTGAGCCCTATCGCGCCGCGCGGACCAAGGGTCAGATCGCCCTGGACTTGCTCGACCAAGTCCGAGGCGAGGGGCTGCTGCCCGGTCGGTTGGTCGTCGCGGATTGCGGATACGGGACCGCCGGGCCGTTCCGCGAAGGGCTGGCGCAGCGGGGATTGTCCTACATCGTCGGGGTGTCGCCGGAGACGGTCGTCTTCACCGATGAGCCCGTCTGGGAGGCCCCGGGACCGCCCGTGCGGCCGACGGGGACGGGCGGCCGGTCGCGCCAGCGACCCCGGCTGGCCGCGGGCCAGCCGCGACCGGTGAGCGTGAAGTCCCTGGCGGAGGCCCTGCCGCGCCGGAAGGTGACCTGGCGCGAGGGGACCAAGGGGAAGCTGTCGGCCAAGTTTGCCTGGGTCCGGGTCTGGCCGGGACAGGGCTGGGCCCAAGGGGCCTGCGCCGGCGCCGATCCGATCTGGCTGCTGATCGAGGAGCGGAGCGATGGGCAGATCCAGTATGCCCTCTCGAACTTGCCGCCGCGGACCAGCCGGATCAAGGCGGTCCGACAGTGGAAGAGCCGCTGGCCGGTGGAGCAAGGCTATCAGCAAATGAAGGAAGAACTGGGCCTGAATCATTTCGAGGGCCGGTCGTGGCGTGGGTTCCATCACCATACCTGCCTGGTGATGCTGGCGTACGGGTTCCTGGCGTTGGAACAACACCGCGAGAAGAAGGAGGCCCCGGCATTGCCGGGGAGCAAAAGCGGAACCGCCCCCCGGATCACCCTGCCGGCGATCCGGCGAGCGTTGCAGCGGCTCCTGAGGCCGACGGCCAAGCCGGATTGCACCTATTGCAATCCTCATGCTCATGTTTTTGATTGCACGCTGAAAGTTTTAACGGGGTAGTACTAA
>DAIDKV010000054.1 GCA_027449865.1 Planctomycetales bacterium | reverse complement strand
GAGTCGAACAGCCGCTTCATCTTCGCTTCGACTTCCGGTGTGTAGGCGTCCATTCGGCCCTCCCTGATGATCCCGACCTGGCCCGAGGCCGGCTATCATACTCGAACCGAGACCGGGAAGTTATCCTCGGCCTATTCCTTAGCAGGAACGACGCCCGGCCGACACGGATGACCCGATCGCTGACGGTCGCCGAGAACCAGGTTCGGCCGATCAGGACGCGAAGCTCCACCGGGGCCTCTGAATCGCTCGGCACGGGTGTGAGCGTCACCCGGAAGGTGCCCCTGGCGATCTCACTGGCCGCGAAGGACCGGGGCGGCGTGACATCGGTGGCGACCTTCAACGAGACGGAAAGGCCAGCCGGGAGCGCGCCGAGCGGGGTCGCGGGCTGGGCCTTGATCGTCCACGTCACGGGTTTGGATCGGTCCTTGTAAGGAAGCGCAGGGGGATCGAAGACAAGCCCAGGCGCTTCCACGAAGGCCCGGACTCGCCCGACGGGGATGGCGAAGTTGATCGCGGCGCCCCGCATCGTCGCCTGTGCCACGCCCACGAGCCGACCATCCGGCCCCAGCACCGGACCGCCCGAATTCCCGGGGTTGAGCTGGTTGTCGAACTGGATCTTCTCCAGCCCGCTCTGGTTCTTCGGAAGGGCGGTGATCTTGCTATTCAGGATCGTGATCGCCGGATAGCCATTGCGCTGGAAGGCCAGGATCTTGCCGAACGGGTATCCGAATGTGGTCACCGGCATCGTCTCCCTCAGATCCTCCTCCCGACCGAGGGTCAGCGGAGTCAACTCGGCGACGGGCTCGACCTTCAACAAGGCAAGGTCGAGTCGGTCGTCGGATCGGACGATTCTGGCCCGGAGGATCGACCGCTTCGAGCCTCGGTCCGTATTGAGCACGAGCCGCAGATCGGCCCGTCCTCCCTCCGCCCCGACGACGACGTGGGCGTTTGTGATGAACAGGCCGGACCGGTCGATGCAAAAGGCCGAGCCGGAGCTGCCCTCCCCGAGCCAAGGGGCTGTGACCTCGATCAGCGCCGTGGCCGACTTGCCCAGGCCGACAATGTCCGCGCGTTCGGTTCCCTGGGCCCATCCCATGCCCGGGAAAGCGATCGCGATCAGGATGGTGATATGGCCGAGTCTCGATCGGATCATGGTGCTCCCCCTTCACTCGGAAAACTCTCGGCGATGCGACCCCTGGAACCACCCAGACGGACGCCTGGTCCCAGTTCTGAAAGAGAAGTCCCTGTCGAAATGGCAGGGCTCTGCTTCTGCTACGCACTCGGCCCGAAATCCTTACAATCCGGATCTGGGAATCCGTCCATCCCGGGGCCATCCCACTCTTTCACTTTGACTTTGTCTTTGTTGAAAATACTACGAGAATCACTTTTTAAGAAACGAAATAAATCGTATTAATTGATCTCAATAGGGATGAAGCTCGAGAGGAGTTCCTCCCGAGATTGCCCTGGCTGTCGCAGGATCCCCGCGGTCACGATCAGGACGTCGCAGCCGCGCATCTCGTCCCAGGAGCTGGTCCCGATGAGGCGGACGTCCGCACCCGAGAGGACGGCCGCCTGTTCGAGGTCGAGCGCTCTGCCCCGGGTACGTCCCTCATATTTCGGGAGGTCCAGGAGCACCACATCCCCCAATCCCCTGGCAACGGCCTGGTTCGCGAGCTCGGCGCCGATGTTCCCGGCGCCGACCAGTCCGATCTTTCGTCGAGCCATTTTCTGGACCTCCTCAGAGCAAAGAGAACCACGAGAGCGGCCACGGGCACTTCCGCCTCATCACAACGATCAGGGGGGTCTGACCGACCCGGTGGTAGTCGACAAGCTGACCGCCCCACGGTCCGACCGTGGCGTGATCGAGCTCCGGGTTATTTTGAAAATCGGGGAGATGGGATGGGTCCATCTGGAACGGGTGGTTCTTCGCGTGCTCCGTGTAGTGCCCGTCGAGAGCCGTGATGTCCTCCCAGAGTCGCCCGGAGTCCACGACCCCGCGGAAGGGGTCGGACTGATCCACCGGACAGAGGATCGCGGCCTCGCCGGGCTCGTGTCCCAGATCAACGTCGATCAGGCGCGGGCCGATCGGGACGTTCGCGACCAGGACCCCGAGGAGCTTTCCGCTTCCATCGCGGATCCGCGTCGAGACGGCGGTTTTGTAATGAGCGTCCTTCGTCGAGAGATACGATCGGGCCACGTAGGCACGATCCCACGGTTCTTCTCGCATCAGGAGGCTTCGGAAGTAGTCGCGAGCCTGGTAGTTCTTGCCGACGTAAGGACTGGAGACCATCGTGTCGGCCAGCAGGATTCCACTGGAGTCGAGTACAAAGACATTGACAAGTGGGTTCCTCCCGACGATATCGAACAGGTTCTCCTTTTCGACCACAATCTTGAGAAACTCCTGGATCGCGTGTTGCTGTGCCCGAGAGGTGGCGAAGGCTGCTTGGAGCCTGGGATCGCTTGCCCAGATCCGCGCCGCACGGCGGATCAGATTGAGATCACGATTCACGTCGTTCGCCAGACGGGCGGCCTCCCTCGCGTTTTCTGCGCGGGACTCGGAGACCGAGATCGCGAGGCCGGCCAACCATAGCGCGAGGGCGGCAACGCTGGCCAGAGCAAGCCTGAGCGGGTGCCGTCGCACCCAGAACCGCAGTTCCCGACCGACTGATGGCTTCCCTCCGGCGAGTGTCGGCCGGCGCCCGAGCCAGCGGCGGAGGTCGTTCGCCAGTTCATTGGCCGACCCGTAGCGCCCGCCTGGATCGCGGTGGAGACACTTCAGGCAGACCGCCGCGAGCTCGCGATCGACCTTTCGATTGATGGCGCGCGGGCTTGTCGGGTTGCCCTGGATGACGAGGGTCAGGGTCTCCCTGACGTCGCGGCCCCGGAACGGTGGCCGGCCGGTCAACATGGTGTAGAGGATCGCGCCGAGGCCGTAGACGTCAGAGGCGGTCAAGACATCGGCCCATCGGCCGTCGGCCATCTCGGGCGACATGTAGGGGATCGTCCCGACGATCCCTGCCTGCGCGAAGGGCCAGGAGGTGTCGTCACAGGCGCCCGGCTCGCCGGGACACTCGGATCTTTCTCCCCGGATTGCTTCCTCGATCACCCGGTACCGCGCCGACAGCCCGAAGTCGCTCACCTTGGGCTCACCCTCCTCGGTCAAGGGGACGTTGCTGGGCTTGAGATCGCGATGGACCAGGCGCCGGGAATGGGCGTGATGGATCGCGCCGGCGATCTTCTCCAGGAGCACGACTGCCGAGCGGGGATCGGCCTGGTAGCTCTCGAGCCGATCGGCGATGGTCCTGCCTTCCATGAGTTCCATGACGAAGTACCAGCGCCCGTGATCCTCGCCGAAGAAGAACATCGGGATGATGTGCGGGTGCCTCATCCGAGAGATCGCGTTGGCCTCCCAGCGGAGCTGAGCGATCGCGACCGGATCGTTCGTGTCGGTGCCTCGTAGCGTCTTCAGCGCCAGCACCGTGTTCGGCGCGAGCACGGGGCTCGCCTTCCACACTTCCCCCTGGCCACCTTTCCCGATTTTCTCCAGGAGGACGTAATCGCCGAGCCGATCGCCGGGCTGGAGTTCGGCGGCCATCGGGCGAGGCTCGGGCCCGCCGGGACCAGGCTCATCTCTCGAAAACCCGGGGGGCGAGGCATTGAGGAGCCGAAGCGCCCGGAGGTCGTCGAAATAGGACCGGAGCTCGGCGGCGATCTCGGGATAGCGGGCCGCCCACCCAGCCGGGTCGGGCGACTCGCCGCGGTCGATCGCCTCGTGGAAGTCGTAGATGGCGAGGTTGACGAGCTTCTGGCGGTCGATCTCTTCGAACGTGCCGATGCTCATTATTCGATCCTCCTGTTGCAAAGCTCGCGTAACTTCTTCTTCCCATCGCGAAGAAGCCCCCCGACCGCTTCGGGGGTACGGTCCATGTGTCGACAGATCTCTGCCATGCTCATGCCACGGAAGTATCTCAGGATGATCGCTTCGGCCTGGGCCGGGCTGAGTCGCTGGAGCATGGACTCGAGGAACTCCTTCGCTTCTCCCAGCATGGCCGCGCTGGCCGGTCCAGGTCGGCCGTCCCAGAGGAACTCACTCAGCCCGATCGAGGTTTGATCAAGAAGATGATCAAGTGATTTAGCCCGACTTTCGAGTCTGCGCCGGCGGAAAACGTCCACCAGCCTGTCCCGGAGGATGATGCGCAAACGGACGATCAACTCGGCCGGCGTGTACTGATTCTGGAGGTTCCGCCTGACGGCATCGCAGAGCGTCTGCTGGACGATGTCGGAGGGATCGACCGGACCCCGTAGCTCGATCGGGATCTGGGCCAGTGCGAGCACCTTCAGGTAGGCGCGATACTCGCCGAAGTCGTGGTTCGTGTGATCGAGCATGTCGGGCTCCCTCTGGCCTATCAGGCCACGATCGCCAGGGTGGACGGCTCATCGACGATCCCGGGTTCTTCGGGATCCGGCTCGGGCAGCGGCCATCCGCCGAGGCGGTCGAGCAGGATGGCCCCGATGATGTCGCCGACGACGTTGGTCATGGCCCGGCAGCGTCCCAGGATCCAGTCGACCGACAGGAGCAAGGGCAAGAGGTCAAGTGGCAGCCCGGCGCCGGCGAGCACGACCGCCAGCGAGATCAGGCCGGCCTCGGGGATTCCCGCGATCCCGATGCTCGCCAGGATGCAGGACCCGGCGACCACGAGTTGCTGGCCGAAGCCCAGTGGAATCCCGGATGCCTGGGCCACGATCAGCGCCGCCATGGCCTCGTAGAGGAGGATACCGTCGTTGTTGAGGTTCGTCATCACGCAGGCGGACATCCGCGCCGAACCGTCGGAGACGCCCATTGCCTTGAGGACTCGAAGCGTCACCGGCAGCGTCGAAAGGCTGCTGCTGGAACCGGCCGCGCAGGCCAGGGGGGCGCGGAGGGCCGTCCAGAAGGACCTCAACGGGATTCGTGCGACGAAGATGATCCAGGACTGATACACCAAACCGACGTGGAGGAACAGTCCCGCGATCACCACGCCGACGTAAGCCGCCAACCCGCGAAGCGGGGAAAGGCCCTGTGTCCCGACGGTCTGGGCCACGACGGCGAAGATCGCCACGGGCAGAAGAGCCACGAACCAGCCGAGCACCAGCTCGATCGCCCTCAGGGCGCCCGCCACGAGCGCCTCGATCGCTCGATAATCACGGCTCCCCGCGGCGATTTGCTCGCGATTGTACCGCCGCAACGCCGCCCCTCCCAGAACGGCCAGCACGACGATCGGGGCAATGGCGTTGGTCCGGAACGGCTCGATGAGGTTCGTCAGAAGCACCCGGAGCAGGTCGTTCAGGAAGCTGGCGGGGCGCACGCCCGGGACGGCACCGCGATACGAGATCAGGTCGGCCGGGGTTGATAGGAACCGCCCGGGGCGCAGCGTGTTGGCAAGGATTAGCCCGATCACCACGGCGGATGCGGCATTGACCGCGGAGATGCCGAGCAAGACCATGCCGCTCTTCGCCCGTATCGTTGTTCGGAGGAAGGCGTCGAGCACCGCGAAGAGGATCAGCGGAGCCGCCAGCATTTTGATGAAACCGATCACCACCTCTCCGGCCCTCCCGATCCCGCCGACCCGAGGACCCAGCATCGCCCCGACCAGGCCCCCGAGAGCCATGGCGATCAGGATCTGTACGGTCGGCGATGTAAAGCGGTGCCACCACGACCCCAGTCGTAACTCGTCCATCAGTGGTCTCCCAACGGTGATGAGGCCAGGCGCCCGCCTTCGCCGAGGGCACTCTCCTCGGCGTGGCCGCCCGGGACCCTGTGACCTCATCTACTCTTCATTCCGTTTGGAGCCGCGAAACCGGGCGCGGAATTTCATCGAATTCGCTCCCGGTCTGGGCTGATCCGACGGGCTGGCTCCGGGCCTTCTGCCTCGGACCTGGGGACCGTCGGGGAGCGGCAAGGGTTCGTCGCCCGGGCTGTGGGCCAATTTCTCCATGCGGGGTTCGACTCCGCGAGGATGCGGTTCACCGAGAGCCGGTATCTTGCCCTCAACCTGTCCGCGTTCACGCCGACCCTGGTCGAGGCGGAGCGATTCGGCAGCGTCAAGGACGCCTTCCGTAGCGCAACGGATCGGATCAGGTCGGCTGGCTGGAGGAGTTCGGTTGCCAGGGCGTGGACAACGCTTGATTCCTGGGCGAGATCGGCGAGATGGCGAGGCGATTCAGGTCAAGCTCCTCCGCGTCCTCCAGGACCGATGGTTCTCCAGGGTGGGCGAGCCCAGGCTGGACCTGCGCGCGTTCCACGGGAAAGCGATCGTCGCGACCAGGCGGGACCTCGCCGCCGCGATTCGTGAGGGACGGAATCGGAGCCGGGGATGGTGCCAACCTGCGCGCATCATTCCGGTAGACCGTAGCCGCCCGAGCCAGGGGGGGCTTCAGCGCTCACACCGTGTCGCCGCGCGTCGTGCCGCTGGCGCGTCAGACGCGGGCCCGTCACTCGATGGCTTCCCGGAGCGATCTCATCGGAGTTCGATCAGGCCTGTAATCCGTCGATCACGACTTCGAGGAACTCACGCGCCCGGCGGGCCAGGACGTCGACCCCGTTGGGGTCGGCGGGCGGAGGGAGCAGGGGAGCGGAGATGTTCTCGCAGCACAGCGGCATGGCCCGGCCGGTGAAGGCGACCGATTGGAGCAGGCGATAATGGTCGATCTCGCCGAAACCGGGGCCGCAGTCCTGATCCTTGGGGAAGTTGCGGTGGTCCTTGATGCAGAAACTACGGACGAGATCTGCGCACGCCTTGATGTCGGGGATCGGGTCGAGATCGAGGTAATCCATCACGTTGCCGGCGTCGTAGTTGACCATCACGCCCCCGTCGGCGACCTCGCGTACGATCGCCGCGCAGGCCGCGCCGGTGCCGGTCTCGCCGCCGTGCTGCTTGACGACGAGGAGCACGCCGTGGTCGCGGGCGATCGGCCCGAGTTCCTTGAACCGCTCGACCCAGAGCCGATGGTTTCCCCCTTTCGTGTGTCCGAAGGTGAGGACCTGTGGTATCCCGGCCGCTTCGGCCTGGAGGATTCGGGCCTTCAGGACCTTCGGGGCATTGGGCGCCTCAGGATAGATATCCGAGAACATCATCAGAGGTTCGAGGCCCAGATCTCGGCATCGCTTGCCGAGTTCCTTCGCCCGATCCGCGGGGGCGTCAGGGGCGATGACCGGGGTCCGACCATCGGCTTCCTGGTGGGTCGTGCCCCAGGCGACGTACCGATACCCGGCCGCCCGGATTCCGGTCAGGGCTCGCTGAAGTGAGAATCGCGCATAAGGCAGGGTCATGCAGGCGATCTGGAACCGGGTCCGGTCGCCCTTTCCGATCGGTCGATCCTCGGCCCTCGGCAGAGGGCCGCCGGACTTCGTGGTGGCCGGGCAGGCCGCCCAGCCAGCGATTCCGGCAGCCGAGGTCCGGAGCCAGGAGCGGCGGTCAAGTGTGTCGGGATCGGTCTCTGGTTTCGGTCGCATCGCGTTTCCTCCGATGGCCCTCCTCAGACGAACCGCGTCGTACCCGGCACGGCGATCCGCGAGGAGGGCGGGCCTGCGGCCCAGTCGTATCGGGCGGGGCTGAGGTCTTCCTTCGAGTTCATGGCCATCTCCCACGTAACCTGCTGGCCGGTGTACGCGGCCATCCGGCCCATAATCGCCAGAAGCGTGCTCCTGGCCATGTATTCGCCGTTGTTGATCGGCCTGTCGTTGCGAATCGAGGCGAACAGCTCATCGTGCTCGGCCTGATACATCTGATTTTTCGGGCCGTCATGGACCCAGGTTCCCGAGCCCGTCCGGATGCGCAGACCCCTGCGACGCTCGGAGATGTCGGCCTGCCCGCGGCTGCCGAGTACCTGGACGCTCATGTCGTTCTTGCACCCGGGCTGCTGCCGGCAACTGCTGATCAGCCTGGCGCCGTCGTCGTATTCGTAGACGACGGAGAAGTGGTCGTAGATATTTCCATGTTCGGTGCCGGTGAGCACCTGCCGGCCGCCCATGGCGATCGCCCGGGCGGGATACCGATCCTTCATCACCCAGGCACAGACGTCCAGGAAGTGGACATGCTGTTCGACGTTGAAGTCGCCCGAGAGCCAGGTGAAGTTGTACCAGTTCCGCATCTGGTAAGTCATCTCGGTCCAGCCCGGTTGCCTGGGGTTGGCCCAGCGCCCGCTCCGGTAGTCGTTGGCCAGGAGCGTAACGACATCGCCGATGCCGCCCTCGTGGAGGCGCCGGACCGTCTCGCGGAAGCCGTTG
Organism: Planctomycetales bacterium; assembly: GCA_027449865.1. Taxonomy (GTDB): domain Bacteria; phylum Planctomycetota; class Planctomycetia; order Isosphaerales; family Isosphaeraceae; genus JAKAUH01. The sequence goes on along the minus strand of DAIDKV010000054.1, from coordinate 16,300 downwards.
TCGTACCGCAGGCAGAGCCCTGAGACGATCGAGAGGTTTTTCTTCCTGGCCGCGGCGCAGGTTTCCAGTACCGAGCGGACACCCGGCGCGTCGACGGCCACCGGCTTCTCGGCGAAGACATGCACGCCGGCCTCGACCGCGGCCCTGAGGTGCAGGGGGCGGAAGTGAGGCGGCGTGCAGAGCAAGACCACGTCGAGCCCGCTGTCCAGGAGCTGCTTGTAGGCGTCGAACCCGACGAACTGCCGGTCTTCGTGGACGTCGACCTTCGATCCGACCTTCGGGTCGCCGCACAGAACCGAGAGGCTGTTTTTGATCCGGTCCTCGAAGGCGTCGGCCATCGCGACGAGCCGGACGTTTGGGTCGGCGGCGAGTGCCTGCGTGGCGGCGCCTGTGCCTCGGTTGCCGCAGCCGACCAGGCCGACCCGTAGCGTCTCACTGCCCGCGGCATGGACGCTCGGCACCGCGGCCAGTGTCCCGGTGGCGGCAGTGGTCATGAGGAGATCGCGGCGAGTGATCGACGTGAGCATGAGTGTTCCTTTCCTGGTCACTTTCACAGGGGGCGCAACTCGAATTTGCGGACGAACAGCTCGAAGCCTTCGGATTGCAGGAGAATCTTGCCGCCTGCGGGCGAGAGACCGTACGCCTTGTTGACTGTCACGCCGTTGACGGCCACCTCGACCCGGCTGCCCTCGCACCGGCATTCGACGCGGGTCCACTCGCCGGTCGGGCTCTCGACGTCGTCCTTGCCGCGGGTGTCGAGCAACTCCTTGAAATCGGGGTCGTGCTTCGACCACCAGAGCTGGCCGCCTTTGAAGACGCGGGGCGTGCCGCCCTCGCGCCAACGAGGCCGCTTGTCGGGGCCGAGCACCACTTCACTCGTGAGTTCCACCGGAATTGTTCGTCCGGCCGCCTCCTTGCCGCGGATGACAATCAGGTCGCCCACGCAACCCTGTGCGAGCTGGCATTCGATCGAGGACATCCACGTGCCGCCCGCACCACCGTCGGGCCCGGTCGCGTGCAGGAGGATTCCCGAGTTGCGCACGAACTTCCCGCCGTCGGTCCGTGTTCCCCACCTGTACTCCACGACGAGGCGGTAGTCGCGGTAGGCCCGCTCGGTGGCGACGTAGCCGAGGCCCTCGCCGGTGAAGTGCAGCAGGCCCTCGTTAGTGACACGGAAGACCCGGTGCGGGTCGTCGTGCCCGGTCTCCTTCAGCCAGGTCGTCAGGCCGTTCAGGTTCTTGCCGTTGAACAGAGCCATGTCCCGCTCGGGCTGGATCGCGGTCGATCGCGGCTCGTCGGCCTGGATTCCTCCGGCGATCACGACCAGGACGAAGGCGGTTCCGAGGCAAGGTCGCGTGGTCACGGCGAAGTCTCCGCAAGGACGTTGGCCTGGTCCGAAAGACGCGGCTCCGCCACGTCGGCTCCCTGGTCGCCCTCGGCAAGCTGGACCGACTTTTCCCTGGCAAGCGGCCCGTTCGCGGCCGAACCGGGGGCAAGGAAGGCGAGACGCCCGCTCGACATCCTATTCGACTTCATTTATGCGAATGTTTTTGAATTCGACCCACATCGGGGCTCCCGCATGAAGCTGCAACGCCATTATGCCTCGCTCCATCGCCAGACCGGGAGCGTCGGTAAAATCGAGGATCAGCCGGCCGTTCAGGTAATGGCGGATGCGGTTTCCCTCAGCACGGATGACGACTTCGTTCCACTCGTCGACCTTGAATAAATCCTTGAAATTTTCCTGGTCGATGATGTGTTCGAGGACCTTCTTTCGAGCATCAGCATCCCAGACCGCTCTCTCGCCGACCAGACAGATCCGGCCGCGCTTACCCCCTTCATCGTAGATGAATCCGGAGACGCTCGGCAGCGTCTCGGAATTGCGGATCTCGTGCTGATACCCTCGGACGACCCAGTCGTTCCGCGGGTTTCCCTCGGTGATGTGCCGGGAGCGATACTGGATGCCCGAGTTGTTCGCATCGCTGCACCGGAAGGATAATCGCAGGTCGAAATCTTTGAGGATCACATCCTGAAGGATGAGGAAGGTGTTGCCCCTGGCGGGCTTCTCCGGCGTCGTCTCTCCGCGAATGGCGCCGTCGCGGACGGACCAGAGCCGCGGGTCCCCGTTCCATCCGTTCAGATTCTTCCCGTTGAACAGGCTCTTCATTCTCGGCGGTTCCGGCGGGGCCGTCCGCGAGTCGGCCGGCGCCTCCGTGCGGACCTTCGATGCGGTTTGCTCCGCCCGCGCGGCTCGATCCTTCACCTGGGCGTGGACGGTGGGCGCGACGAGCATCGCGAAGACCGTGCCCAGCGCCATCGATCGGATCGTTGAGAACATGGCAGCTCCTTGCGTGATTGAGGTCGGAAGCCCTCGCGTGTTTCGACGCTGGAGCGAGGGATGGCCTCCCCGATGATATACCGACGGTCGCCCTCAACCAAGGTATCGGGACGGGCATTCAAGCCGGCGAGCGTGGCATGGTCAATGGCCCGGGTTCTCCCGATGATCGGCCGTGAATCCTCGGCCATCGACCATCGACACGGATCGAAGGACCGATCGACCCTGAGGCATTGGCTGATCCCTCACAATGCGGGAACCTACGGTGGACACCTCGACTCCTTGAGGGTGGAAGTAATCGTCGAGAAGTGTCAGAGCCTCACTTCTGATTTAGAGTTAAGATGGGGTCGTAGTCGAGCCGACCAGCTTGCCGGAAGGAGAGGGCGCGGGCCAGCAAGGACGCGGACGGGCTGTCATCGGGGTGATCCCGGGTCAGGGCGTCGAGAATTCGGATGGCGCCATCCAGGTCGCCGGACTGGAACGCGGTCAGGGCCTCGTCGTGTCGGGCACAGATTCCTGCCGCCTTCTCGCAAGTCGGCGAGTGCACCTCGAACAGTTCGATCGGCTCGGCGAGATCAAGCACCCGCGTTCGACCCAGCCCCCGGCACAGGAACTCGCTCCCCAGGCGGTCGCGGGTTGCCCGTGTGATGACAAGAGGGGAATCGAGATACCGGCACGTTCCCTGCACCCGGCTGGCAACGTTGACAGTATCACCCAGAGGACCATATTTGAACTTGTACTTTGTTCCGATGTTGCCGACGCAGGCAACACCCGTATTAATGCCGATGCCAATAGCCGTCGCGGCCCCAAGCGACTCCCGCCAGCGACGGTCCAGTTCGGGGACGGCCGCGAGCATCTGAAGGGCGGCGCGGCAGGCAAGTCGGGCGTGATCCGTTTGCTCCTCGGGGGCGCCCCACATCGCCAGCAACTCATCACCGATGTAGTCGACGAGGACTCCGCCGTGATCCAGGACGCATTCCGACATCGCGCGCAGAACATCGGAGGTCCATTCGAGCGGGAACGCCGTCCCATGCTTTCGCGTAATCCGGGAGAAGCTACGGATGTCCCCGAACAGCACGGTGATTTCCCTGTCCTGGCGGGCGAGCAGGTCAGGATGGGTCGCGAGCTGCCGGGCGAGGCGTGGCGTGAAGAATTGCTCGAACCGACCGAGCAGGGCCAGCGCGGCCCGCTCTTGCTCGACCCGTGCCAGCCCGGCGGAGAGCCCGACGGCAAGGACCTCCAGCAGCATCGCATCGAGCTTCGAAACCGGGGGCGTCATACCCGTGTGGGACTTCGTACGTCGCTCGCCGTAGAGCACCGCGATCACCTCGCCCGCGCGGTCCAGTACCGGCGCTGCCACGACCGAGGAGACGCCATCGAGGCTGGGAGGTCTGTGGTCAATCCGGAGTGGATCGAACCAGCTCGCCTTCTTTTCTCGGCAGACACGGCCGAGAACGAGCTGGCTGGGCGGGCCTTCGGGCATCGGCCTGAACTGCGGGTCAAAGAAGGCAGCAGCCGTCTTCCAGCCGCCCTCGTCGCGGACCAGCACTCGCCCGGAGTCGAGGCGGACGATCTCGACAGCCGCCTGTGCCCCCTTGTGGAAAAAGTCTTCCTCCGTGGCGGCGCTCTGGAGTGCCCGGATCATGCCCCGGAGCCAGCCGAGGATTCCGGGGACATCGGGCGCGGGGATCTCATGGATGTCCAGCCGCGAGATCGGGTAGCCGACCCCTTCGGCCAGGTGGACGATCGTCGGTTGGTCCAGGCTCTGGATGGACGAATCGGACGGCCGGTTGCCGGACCACTCGATCCGGATAAGGCGACTTCCAAGGCGCAAGACGACCGGCATCAGCGCCGCCTGAACCTGCCGAGGGAGGATCTGCGAGCCGTCCTCCAACGCCAGCGGGACGCTGGTACTCGGGTTCCGGATGAGGAGCTGGTCGAAGGCGATCGGCTCGACCAGTGCCGCCTTTCGCGAGACGCTCACCTCATCGTGGCGGGCGATCACCACGCGTGTGCCCCCACCGGGCCGGCGGGTGATCTGGAAGAGCCGCTCACTGGCGGCCTCTTCCTGGCGGCCCAGCTCGATCGGACCCTCGCATTCCTCGAATAGGCACAGGACCTCGCCCTCGTGGACGGACACCAGCCAGGTATCAGACATCGCGATAGCTCCTCCCGCCATGAGTCGGGCCGTCGATCCCCCTGTACCATCGCCTTCGAGCACCCGTTGAGGCTACCCCTCCGGGCGAACGGGCCGATCGCCGGATCGAGACCACCCCGGCGATCGACGCCCCGATAAGGGCGATCGCCACCGTCGGCCCGTTGATTCGGCGGCTCTCCACGATCCAGCCCGTTACGGCCGAGACCGATGATGGCTCCGTTCGCTCCAGGGAAATCGAACTTGCGGCAGGACGTGTTCGGTCCGTCTCGGAATCGGTCCAGGTACCCATCGGGTTGCGTTCAGGTGGCGATTGCGCGTCTGTTGCGGGCTCGTCGGTTGCCGCCTCTTGGGCCGCTACAGGAAACAGTCGCTCGCGAATCCGCCCGCGCAAGTCCTCCAGCGCCTCTTCGATGTACCGGGCGTCGGCAAACTCCGCCGGGGTCGGCGGCTCGTGGCCGGAGTCGCCAGGCGCCCGACCCGTCAGGTCGGGGTCGTCCGAACCTGAATTGGACCCGGGTCCTGTTCCCGATGGCCGAGGCTGGCCGAGGCCCATCGCGAGCGTGGCGACGATGGCCACCGGGCTCGGGGCGAGTCCGTTTGTGCTGGCCTCCTCGGAAGGGCCCGCCCCCGCCGCCAAGGCCGCGACCTGGGACGCTTCCGGCGAGAACGAGGCCGGGATATCCGACCCTTCCGGGACCGTGCTTGACGTTGACTCCGCTCTCGGCCCGGGAACCGAGGTACTCGATAACGGGACTGCTGGAGGACCGGCCAGGTCCAGTGGAAACGCCGAATCGAATCCCTCACTTGTGGCGAAAAGGGTCGAGATGCCCAGTCTCTCGGCCAACGCCAGCGACGAGAGGTGCGGCAGCTCAGGGTCCGTCAGGAAATCGGCCGAGAGAAGGTTGCCTGACTCGTCGAGCTGGAGCAAGCCGAGGTGTCCGTCTTCTTCATTGGCTACTAACAATGTCGAGTCCACGGAGAGGAGGTCCACCGGCGTCGTCCCCTCGGAGGGGAGCGTCGTGGCGTTCAGAGTCAGGCCGTTGATGAGAGAAATGGTGTTGGAACCGGCATCGGGCACCGCCACATCCTGCTGTGGCGCCTGCGGAGAGCCGATGGACACAATAACTGGCGGACCGGGGATCCGGCCGGTCAGGACGGTGTGCGGATTGAGGTCTTTGAAGAAGCCATCCCCAGCGCTTGGGAGAAACCGAACGTCACTCGCCAGGGCCTCGCTGACGACCAGCTCCGGCGGTGCGCCCGGTGTCGGCTGCATCAAGCTTGTGGCGACCGGCCCGGCCCCGACCCGGAGTCGCGGACCATCGATCAGGGTCCAGTCTGCCCCCTGGCCACGGCCCAGGAGGATCGAGATATCGTTAGAGCCCTCATTGGCGACGATGAGGTCAGGAGGATTCTGGCTCCCCTGCAGTGAAGCGACCGTGATGCCGACCGGATCGGTGCCAACGGCGAAGTCGATCGGCGTGCTCCGGTAGAGTCCATTACCGACGCCCAGATAGATGCAAACCTGGTCGCCACCGCCATCGGCGAAGATAAGGTCGGGGATGCAATCGCCGTTGAGGTCAGCGAATACCGGCGGGCCCGGATCGAGCAAACCGCTTGAGATGTCGGCCAGCGTCGTTCCCGCTGTTGGGCCGGGCGACCGGACGACGACGGCGTTGTGGAGCGGATCGGCGATGGCGAACTGCCAGCCGGTCGGGGTTGACGCCAGTTTGGTGAGTGGCAAAGGCGGAGGCGGCGTCACGAAGGAGCCGTTCCCTTGGTTGACGAAGAGGAGCAGGTCGCCGAAGGGATTGCTCACGATCAGGTCGGGGAGGCCTCCTGCGTCCAGGGAAACGACACGAAGACTGGTCGGGTCGAATCCAGCGGAGATACTCACCACCATTCCCGGGAAGAAGCCGCCCCCACCGTCGGCAAGGAAGACCTGGACCTCGCCCGGCTCGAGGACGGCGATGTCATCCAGGCGATTGCCGAGCAGATCTCCGGCGCCGATGGCCAAGGGAGCTCCGGCCGTGGCGAAAGAGACTGGGTCGCCATAACGCCCACCTCCCAGACTTTGCAGGAGGTTGAGCTGGTCGGATCCCGGGGAGATGGTCGCCAGACCAAGACCGCCTGCTGGCCCGAATTTGCCGAGACTCAACGCGGTGGCCCCCTGGAGGCTGGTCACATTGTTCGAAGAGCCTGCGCCCGTCGGACTGTATTCGGACAACCCGGTCCCAGCCGCGTAGCGGGGCATGGTATCGAGGAAGTGGTTCGACGCGGTCAACACCTGCACCTCGCCGTTGAGCTGGTTCGATGCGATCATTGTTGGGATCGCTCCTGTCCCCGGCAGAGCGACGATGTCTGAGAGGCCCGGGTCGACGAACAGTTCTCCCGCACCGCTCATCGGGCCCGAAACACCGCCGCCGACATCGAGAACGGAGATCGAACCGTCCTGGGGGTCGACGGCGAGCAGCCTGGGAATCCCGTTGGGGCTTGTCCCCTCGGCGAAGATCTCCGAGGTGCCGGCCGGCACCGCGAGCTCGCCGACCAGGACGAACTCCTTGCCCTGGGCGCTGAAGAGATCGACTCGCTGGCCCGGGCCGTCCAGGCTCGCGATCAACGGGGTCGGCGATCCGGGTAATAGGGCGATCCCCATCGATGGATATTTTTGATGATTTTGATTTCGATTCACCTGGATGGATGAACCAAAACCGAGTGGCAAACCGTTCTGGAAAGCCGTCGACCGGAAGAGTAAATGCCCCTGCGCGTCAAGTGAGACGACGCCGGTGGTCCCATCGCCCTGGAAGTCGCCGACGAGCGGGGCCGTGTCGGCCGCCGTCGCCGTCGCCGCGCCGCCGTTGAAGGAGCCGTTCTGGTTGATGCGTACGTCCACGGAGTTGTCGATCAGAAGCGAGACAGCGAGGTCATCCCGGCCGTTGTGCAGAAAGCTCCCGGAAGCGATCGAGACGGGCAGCGAGCCCTCGGCGTAATCTCGCTCGGTCGGGAAGGTGCCGTCACCGGCACCCAGGAGGAGGTCTATCGACCCGGCGAGGAGGTTCCCCGCGTCCGCCACGGCGATATCTGGCACGCCGTTGTTGCCGAAATCGCCGATAGTCAGAGAAATGGGATCGGACTTGGGGACCTGCAGTCGGATCGCGGGGAGGGCCCGAAGCGGTGGTACACCCAGGTTCCAGGAATCCGAGTTGCCTTCGCCGAGAAGCACGGTCACAGAACCTGAGGCGCTGCAGACGGCTACATCGCATGTGCCGTCCCGATTCAGGTCGGCCACCGCCACGCCATCGGGCTCCTGGCCGACCGGGATTGGAACGGCCTGGCCGAAGACGCCCTCGCCGAGATTTCTCAGAACGAAGATGTCGTTCGAGGCCGCATCGGCGATGACCAGGTCGGGCCGGCCATTCCTCTCGAAGTTCCCGGCCGCGATCGAGACCGGCTCCTGTCCGACCGGATAAGAGACCGGGGGCGCGAAGAGTCCGCCGCCGAGGCCCATCAAGACGGTGACTGAATGTGAGCCCGCGTCGGCTACGGCCAGGTCAGGGATACCGTCGCCATTGAGATCGCAGGCGACGACGGAGGTGGGGACCGAGCCGACACTCAATTGCCCCTCCTTGACAAAGGTCCCGTCGCCATTCCCGAGGAAGACCGTCACCGACGCGGAGCCGGCCTCGGTCACGACCAGATCCTTCCGGCCGTCGCCATTGAGATCCGCGATGGCAACTGACGTGGGGAAGGCTGGGGTCGTCAGCGGCGGCGCCGCGACGAAACTGCCGTCCCCCCGGCCGAGCAAGATGGTCACCTGAGAGGAGAAGGCGTCGACAACCGCCAGGTCCGGTATGCCGTCCCCGTTGAAGTCGCCGACGGCCACCGAGATCGGTGCGTCGCCGGTCGCGTTGGCCCCCTGGCCCTGGAATCGACCGTCGCCGTCGCCGAGCAGAACCGGGACGACGCTGGAGAGCGAGCTCGCCAGGGCGAGGTCGAGACGGCCATCTCCATTGAAGTCGGCCGCTACGATCGATTCCCGGTAAACCGGTCCCGGGGAAAAGGACGAGGCGGGGTAGGCTGGCACGACCTGGATCGGCGGGGCAAATCCCCCCTGGCCGTTGCCGAGGAACAGTGTGGCCGCGATGGAGAGCCCGTGGAGGACAACCACGTCAGGGCGATTGTCGCCGTTGAAATCGCCGACCAGGACCGACTGCGGGAGGAAGCCGGCGGAGACTTCTGGCTCGGCCGTGAAGGTCCCGTTGGATTTCCCGAGAAGGACGACCAGGCCTCCCGGGCTGGAGGTTGCCGAGGCTTCAGCGATCTGTCCCAGCTTGAGCAGAGCCGAGACATGGGAGAAGTTGCTGAAATCGGCATACTGAGAAATATCTCCCTGGTCGGCGACGACAAGGTCCTTGAGCCCGTCGCCATTGAGGTCGGCGGCGACGACAGAGACCGGATTCAGACCGGCCGCCACGATTTGGGGAACGCCGAACGAGCCGTCGCCGGCTCCTGGAAAGATGAGGAGCCCGCCGGGTTGTCCTCCGGGCGTCTCGCCGCATGCAATTGCCAGGTCAACCGGGCCGTGCCCGGCGCCGAAATGGCCAACGGCTATCGACTGCGGCTGGCCGAAACTGGTGTAGTCCGCCAATAGAATCGGGGCTTCGGGCCGAAAGATGCCGGCTCCAAGATTTCGGAGGATCTCGACCTGTCCCGGAGTCTGCGAAACCACGGCCAGGTCGACCCGGCCGTCGCCGTCGAATTCCGCCGCGGCCAGTGCGACCGGCGCCCCTGGAACCGGGATCAAGATGGGAGGAGCAAACGTCCCGTTTCCGCGGCCGGCGAAGATCGAGACCTCCCCAGATTGCGCGTCGGTGATCGCGATGTCGAGGTGGCCGTCGTCGAGCAGTGTGGAGGAGACCATTGCTGAGGGGTCGCCCCCGGGAGTTGCCAGCAATAATTGCCCGGGGACTGGCTGGAAGGTCCCATCACCGAGGCCGAGATAGACCCCGCCGGGCGTTGCAAGGTCGGGGATGCCATCGCCGTTGAGGTCGGCGGCGAGGAGCGGGGCGTACTGACCCGTTCCGGTCCCCGGAAGCGGCGCCCCAGGGGCGGTCGCTGGCGTGAAGGAGACGGTGGCCTGGAAGGGTTCTCCTGGCGGTCCACTCAACTCCAACTCCAGCGGAGCCACTCCCGAATCAACCTGAGTCACAGCGGCAACGTGCATATCGATCCGGACGCCGGAGCCCCCCGGGGGTGGGGCGTCACTCTCAATCAAGATCGCGCCGGAGGCTGCCTGACGGAGGGTCACTTGAATCCCGGCCAATGGCGCGAGACTCACCACCAACCGGCCTCCGGAAACCGCGATATCACCAGTCGTTGGGTCGAGAGGGAAAGTCGCCTGACCGTCCGCGCCCATCGTTCCGGATAGGACAATTGTTCCCGACACCAACCCTGAGGGTCCTTGCTTCAGGGGGATGGAGCCGGCCACTGCCGCATTGGTGGTTCCGCCAGAGAGCAGCGTCCGGTCCTCAAGCCGCTCGCCGAGCGGGAGGAAGGCCCGGTAGCGAATTTCAAGCGAGGGAGTTGGACGACAGTGAGTCGAACCGGCTCGCGTCATCGGCATCGATCGAGGCTCCCTGGGATCCGCCTGGCTGCGTTGAGGTCGAGACTCATGACAACTCATATTCGAGCGTTAGCGAAGCAAGGCCGGATTGCAGGGCGATGATGCGGACCGTACGTAGCGGCCCAAGATACGTGCGAACCTGGACGTTGAGCCCATACTCCATAGCCTCGTGGGTCGTCGCCTGGTCGAGTAGCGGACTCACGTTCGTGCCGATCGCCGAATTGATCGTGTCGCTCAGGTCCAGGTTCAGGCCCAGGATGCTGCCCGTCCAGGTGCCCTGGATGACAACCGTCTGGTTCTCGATTCGGAGGTACTGGTCCGTCGAGTCGAAGACGATCGGAAGCGTGACCGTAAGGGACAAGTTATTGACACCAACGGAGAACAATCCATCGGTAGAGACAAGAGCCTGCGGATTGTCGGCGAAGCCCACGGTCAGCACGATCGCGCCGGACGAGATGGCGACCTGGAAGGAGTCGGCCCTGATCTGATTCGGCTCGAACGACTCCGTAGTGCCCAGGACCGGGATCGTTACCGGGATCGCGGGGACGGTGAAAGTCTGGTTGATGAGATTCGGGATGTTGATATAGGAGTTGTTCGCGTCGATCTGGGCCGAGGCACTGTCTAGCTTCAGAGCGGAGGCGAGTTCACTCCCGGTGATCCCCTGCGATTGGGGCTGACGGTGATCGATGGAGAACACGTCTCCGGTCGGCCCGGTGACGCCCGAGATGCCGGGGGTCGTCGCACCGGCGATCGCAACGATCTGGGCCTGGAACATCGCCAGGTTCGCCGCTGGGGCCGTGAAGACCACCGTCTGTCCGAGGGCCATCGCAGGGATCGGGTCACTGCCGAGCTGCGTTTCCGGCAACGGGACAGCGATCGGCGAGGGTGGGCTACCGTTGGCTAGCGGCTGATTCAGGGACGTGGCCTCGCTGTTCGAGACTATGTCGACGAAGCCGCCGCCGCCGTAATTCGAACCCTCGTTGGTTAGCGTCGCCGTGACCTGGTAGCCTCCTGCAAAGAGTGGATCCGCCCGGAGGGATTCGAGAACCAGATCCGGCGGCGGGTCCACGTTCTCGATCACCAGGTTAGCCGTCGAAGGTCCTCCAAGGAGGACACCCGAAGTTATCGGGGAGATCGAGAGTCCGACGCTGGTCGCGGCGTCATCGATGTGGTCGTCTAGGACCGGAACGGCAAAGGCCAGAGAGGTGACGCCAGCGGCGAAAGTCAGCGTTTGTTCGATGGGAATATAATTCACCCCGGCGACGGCCGAGCCCGTGGAGGTTGTGGTCACGACCAGGGAGACAGGAATTCCCGTATTGCCCGAGCGGGTCACCTGGATCGTGGCCGTGCCGGCGTCCTCGCCGATCACAGAACTCGCCGTCGCGAACTGGATCACGGCCGGGACTTGCGGCGGGTCGGTGTTCTGAATGATCAGGGTGGCGGCTGCTGGAGATCGGAGTGAGGCATTCCTTCCCGTGACCGAGATCGAGAGGCCGACGGTGGTCGCGCCATCGTTGACGTGGTCGTCGAGAATCGGAACGACGAACGTCTCTTCTCGGACCCTCTTTCCGAAGATGAAGCTCTGTTCGGCGGCCATATAGTTCACGCCCGCGACGGCTGAGCCGGAACTGTTGGTCGAGACAGTGACGGTTGCGGGGAAGCGGAGGACTCCGGTGCGGAGGATCGGAATCGAGATCGTGCCAGAGTTCTCGGGGGACTGATAGGCGGCCTGTGAGAAGGCGAACTGCTGCCCTCCGTGCGAATGAAGGGCGGATGGACGGTGCAATCGGCTGCGGGCTCGGGCCCGGCGGATCTCCGGGGCGGCCGATGCCGGCAGGGCAATCCGGCCGGCGACGGACAGGAGAAGGATTGACTCCAGCGGCTCGGCCGAGGGCTGGCGGCCCCGACGACGTCGACCATCCGATCGCGGCATGGTGCATCTCCTTCGAAGGTGCGGCCGTCACTCACCCGATACGACCGAACTTCGGAACTCTCCCAGAAATGTATCTTCGAGACGCCGATCCGCCGACTTCCCCGGCATCCCGCCAACCAGGGCTGTGAACGGTGACGTGTCCCGCGCCTTCTCCGCGGTCTGGTGCGAGGAGGTCTTTTTTCGGTCCGGCGTCGAGTGAGTCGTCGGCGCCATCCCCGAGGCCCGCCGATACCACTCCGGATAGCCCCGACGCTTGCGGAGTGATTCCAGCGCCGGATCCCGGTCAACGTGTTGCCACAGCAGTCGGCGAACTTCCGGGACCTGGCTTGCAGCGACCTCCATCAGCAACTCCTGCGCTCGATCGAGGTGGCGGCGGACCGCCCTGATATCCTTGATCAAGTCGGAGGCCTGAGCGTAGGTCCGGGCGACCCAGTAGAGGGTCTGGGGCACTGGGGGCGACTCGGCCGCCAGTGCCTTCTCGGCATATTCAATGGCCTCGCGGTAGTGCCCCAGGCCCGCGCCAGCGGCGGCGAGGCCGAAATAGACCCGGGCGGCGGGCACCCCGCCATTCAGCGCCTCCTCAAAATCCTGCTGTGCCATCCGGGGAGAGTTCACCAGGAGATAGGCGAGCCCCCTCCTCAATCGGACCAATGCCCAGTTGGGCTCCAGGGCCAGGGCGCTGGTGTAGGATTCGATCGCACCGGGAAAATCGCCCAGTTTCTGACGGGTCAAGGCATGAAGAAGGTGCAGCTCGGCGCCCTCTCGCTCGCGTGCCGGCACGGTGGCGAGGGTACGGCCGCAGGCTTCATCGGCCTCCTTCAGTCGCCCGGCCAGCAAGAGGGTGTCGATCCGGACAATCGAGGCATCAAGGTCTCCCGGCGAATCCTGGAGGGCTCGGTCGCAGATCTGCACCGCTGCCGGATAATCGTGACGATCGCTGAGCAATCGGGCCTGCAAGACCAGGTCGCGGGCCCGGAGCGAGCATTTGCCTTCGCGGCGGACGGCTTCCTCGAGGTCGTCCAGCACCCGGTCCTCCTCGGTCCGGGTCATCGGCCGTCTCGCCAGCGTGAGCAACGCCCGTTCTCGATAGGGCAGAGCTGATTTGGGGTATTGGTCGATCGCTTTGGCGAGGCAATCCTCGGCCCTTTTTCGCTGGTCCCTCCGCGCGAGGAAACGGGCCAGGTCAAGGCGAGGTTTGATCCAGAAGCGGCCGCCCAGAAGCACGGCCTCCTCAAGATCGCGGCCGGCAAGGTCAAGGTCGGTCGTGTGCCCGGGAAGCGTCCGCAGGACGTACCGATTGTAGAGCAGGACGGCACGATGCCGTGGATCATCGGTGAGTTTGAGGGCCTGACCATAATCGGACTCGGCCCCTCGGATGAGGGAGCGGACGCGTTCCCTGGCGGCGGGGCCTTCGCGAAGGCTCTTCCGCGCCGATTCTGTCCGGGCCATTCCGCGAAGGGCGAAGCCCCATGCCAGATCCGGCCGGCTCTTCAGGCAGTCGTCGAGCTCGGCCATGGCCTCCACCGGGCGTCCGAGTCGGAGATAGCACTTCGCCAGCAGGAGTCGAGACCAAGCCTGCGGCACCGGCTGATTCCGCTGCGCGATCTTCAGATTGAGTACGGCCGATTCTGGGGACCCGTAGCGATAGTCGAGGTAGCCGACGAGGTAATCGTCGTACTGGTCGGGCGGCCCTCCGGCCTCGACGGCAACCGGATCGATCTCGGGCCCGGTGTGTGCCTCGAGCCGGGCGCGAAGCCGCTTACAGGCACGGGACGAGGCCCCGCCACTGAGTGAATCGGCCTGGGCGAGGGCACGTAAGGCACGATTCGAGACACTGCCCGACGTCGCCTGCGACTCGGAGTCAGCAAGGATCAGCAGCAAGGCGAGAACACTTCGTCGAACATCATCCCGACGTTCCTCGGAGAACACAGGGCCGGTCGCGGCCGACAGATCCCAGGTCGCGTCGTCGCGATAGGCAACGGCGGACAGGGCCAGGCGGACCCTCTCCGCGACCTCCGACGTCGATTGCACCGGATCTTCATCTCGAGATATTGCCAGCGCCAGTAGCGCACCCTCGCGGAGCCGAGCGAACTCGAGATACCAGGCCCGCTCCTTCGCGTCGCGTGCCTCAGACGAGCGCCTGGCGTCGCGGAGAAGCTGGGCCCGGTCGCGGATCTCATCGGCCCGGGCCCAGAAATCGGCCAGCCGACGATCGTTTCCCAAGGCCGCTTCCAGGCCTTCCAGTAGTCTCAGGCTTTCATCGTAGCGTCCGGTTTCGAGTAGGGAGCGGCCACGAGTCAGTTCGTCACTGGCGAGGAGCCTTGTTCTTTCGAGTGCGTCGCGGTCGCGCTTCCAGAACACGGAGGCCACGACCGCCGCCGCCAGCACCGCCGTGCCGACGGCTGTCCGGATACGACGGACGCGCTCACGGCGGAGCCGTCGCTCGGCCTCCTGCCGCTCCCGCTCCTGTCGCTCCTCCCGACGGATCGCGTATTGCCCGATCGCCGCGGCAAGGGCTCCGGCATCGGCGTATCGATGTTCCCTCTCCGGCGATAGGCATCGGAGGACGATCTCCGTGAGATCGGCGTCCGGATACTCCCGCAACCGCGCCCGGGCGTCCGAGAGGTCCGCCGCCGCCGCCGCCTTCAGCGACGAGGTCGAATCGCCTCGATAGGGCGGAAAACCCGTCAGCATCTCGCAGAGTATCGCTCCGAGTCCGAAGACGTCGGTCCGTTCGTCCAGCTCGTCGTTTCGTCCCAGGGCCTGTTCCGGGGCCATGTAGGGGGGAGTGCCGACGATGGAGCCCCGTCGCGAGACCGGACCCGTCATTCCATCGGTTGATATCAACGGCTCCGACCCCGGATCGTCGTCGGACGGAAGCTCTGGCCCTCCTCGACGGGGCAACACCTTGGCGAAGCCCCAGTCCATCACCTGCACCTCTCCAAAGGCGCCCACCATGAGATTCGCCGGTTTCAAATCACGATGGATGACACCTTTCTTGTGGGCGTAGGCCACTGCCTGGCAGACCTTCAGAAATAGGCTCAGGTCATCTGCGACCCGCCTCACAGCCGGATCGACCAGATACACCGCGAGCGTCTGGCCCAGTACCTGCCTCATCGCGAAATAAAGCCGGTGATCAGGCGGCAGGAACTGGCCAAGTTCGTGGACCGGCACAATGTTCGGATGCTGGAGTTGTCCGGTGAGCTGAGCCTCGCGGATCAGTCGGCGCTGCGCGTGAGGGTCGTCCCGCAGATGATCTCGTAGAACCTTCAGAGCCAGTTCGCGATCAAGAACCTTGTCATAAACCCGGTAAACAACGCCCACCCCGCCGAAGCCGATGACGTCGCGGAACTCGTACCGAGTCACCTCGCTGAGCACCAGGCCCGGCCGCCCCCAGGCCGACCTTATCTCTCCCGTCGGACGAATATCGGCCTGGGGGGTAACCAGAGCCGTGGTCTCCGGTGACGCCCCATCCACCGAGGGTCCGACAAGAACCGCGGTGCCCAGCGGCACCGCCGTCTCGATTGGTCTCCCCGGGTCGGCAAGCGGGTTCGGAGGAGTCGACGGGTCGGAAGCCGAGCCCTGACCACGGGCCTCGGTCGGTTCTGCGAGACACCTGATCCGCTCCAGGCGGCCGAGGCACGAGGGACATGCATCGAGATGCAATTGCACCTCAGTACGACGCCAGGCGTCCAGCCTCCCCGCTAGAAACGACTCGATCTCCCGATCGAGCGGATGGTCCATGGAGTCGTCCCACCCCTTTCCGCCCGCGGAGTGGCCATCGTGACCTCCCCCGGGTGCGCAGGCCGGTCATCCACTGTTCGATAGGCGTATCTACTAGACGCCTATAAAGGCGAAATCTAGCCAGTATGCGCCGAAACGACGGTAGATAGTTCAGAAATCTACTTTTGGAGAGCTGAGCAAGGAGCATAGCTCATGTGAGAACGGCATGTCCAGGGTCTGTCGAAGATTCACACCTTTTTTGTGTGGCCTGTAGATTGGAATCAACCAGCAACATGCGGTCCTACCATAACCATGCCACATTGTCCGCTTCGCATCGTCCAGGAGCATCCAGATCCTGAACTTATTACCTCGGCGGCCAGGATCCTCATTTCGTTGAGGCTCAAGACGGATTCCAGGGTGATGGGGCGTTCGGCGTCCGGATTCGGTAGGATCGAGGGTCTCGGACGCCCTTGACCGCCGACGCGATCGGAGCCGCGAGCCGCCCCATCATGGTGAACATTCAGAACCTATTCG
>DAIDKV010000053.1 GCA_027449865.1 Planctomycetales bacterium | reverse complement strand
CGCGCCACCATGGGCTTCGTCCGGAAACCTATCCGTTGTAGGAGCCGGCTCCAGCCGGCGATCTTCGCGACACCATGGGCTTCGTCCGGAACCCTATCCGTTGTAGGAGCCGGCTCCAGCCGGCGATCTTCGCGACACCATGGGCTTCGTCCGGGTCGCCAGCTGGAGCTGGCTCCTACACGGGCTATCGACCCGGTGCTTCGCGATCGGCCGATCGTTTGCCGATTGCTCCCGCCGGCGATCTTCTCGGCTCCTTGAGCCTCCTCCGGATCGCCAGCGGGAGAATGCTCAACTCGACGTGCTCGCCGTCGCTGCCGCCGCGGCTTCCTTGGCCGCCTTGCGCAGAATTTCGGGCCTCGGCCGCTTCTTGCCGAAGGTTCCCCGGAAGATCTTGCCCCGCTTCGACCGACGATCGCCCTTGCCCATGAATTCCACTCCGCTCTTGCGTTTCCAGTTCGCCCGACGATCGGGCACGCGACCCCTTGAGATTCCGATCGTACCCGATTACGATGGCTCGTGTCACTGACGTTTGTCGTTTTCCGGCACGTCACCGCGATGGAGGCGAGAGGAGGTCTGATGTCGACCCGTCGTCGGGCGCCCGGATGGGCGGCCTTCACCTCGATCCTCGTGCTTCTGGCCGGCTGTCGCGGCAACGATCCTTCCGTCGAGGCGCCGGTTCCGACGCGGACGGCTCCGACCGCTTCGGCGATCGCCGAGGCCCCGCCGATTCCGGCTCGTCCGGTGCTCGTCGTCGCGCCCGAGTCGTCCACCATAACGGCAGATGACTCCGGATTGCAACTCCTGGCGACCGACGCCACCGATCCGGCCCGCGATCGAACATCCCAGGCTACCTGGACCGCCGAGCCTGCCGGCATCGTGACGATTGAACCAGGAGGATACGTCAGGCCGGTGGCCGAGGGGAAGGTCACGATCCGCGCCTCGATCCCAGGCGCCAGTGACGCGCCGCCGGCCGAGGCGCGGTTGACGGTCGAGCCCCGGGCGTCCCGGTCGTGGGACTTCGGCGAGGACATCGTTCCCATCTTCACCCGGATGGGCTGCAACACGGGGTCGTGTCACGGCCGGCTCGCGGGCCAGAACGGGTTCCACCTTTCTCTCTTCGGCTACGATCCCTCGGAGGATTACCGGTCGGTGGTCCGCGACCTCGGCCAGCGTCGGATTTCGAGGATTGTCCCCGAGGAGAGCCTCCTGCTTGTGAAGGCGGCCGGTCGGGCGCCGCATGGTGGCGGCCGGCGCCTCTCAGCCAACTCCACCGAGTATCAGACCCTCCTCTCCTGGATACGAGACGGTGCCCCCGAGCGCCAGGGCTCCCCGCATGGTGCCCTCGCGAGCGTCCGGGTCGAGCCGGGCGGACCGATCCGCCTCGATGAACCAGGGCCCCGGCAGCTCCGGGTGATCGCGAAATTCGCCGATGGCCACGAACGCGACGTCACCCGCCTGGCCTCCTTCAAGTCGAACAACGACGCGGCGGCCTCGGTCACTCCGAAGGGAACGGTGCAGCTCCTCGCCCGTGCCGAGACCGACGTGATCGTCCGGTATGGGTCGCACGTCCTGGGGACCCGGATCTCGACGGTGATCAACCCGGACCTGGCTCTCGACTTTCGGACGCTCAAACGCCGCAACTTCGTGGATAACCTGCTTTTTCAACGGCTCGAATCACTGAAGGTCCCGCCGAGTCCGTCCGCGAGCGACGCGACGTTCCTCCGTCGGATCTCCCTCGACCTGACCGGCGAACAGCCCCTACCGGCCGACATCCGGGCCTTCCTCGACGACGAAAATCCAGAGAAACGCGAGAAGCTGGTCGACCGCCTCCTCGTGACGAAGGAATTCCAGCAGTTCTGGGGGATCAAGCTGGGGGATCTTCTCCAGATCACGACCGCCCGACAGGGAACAGGTGCCCCGCGTTACCAGGCCTGGATCAACAAGGGACTGGAAGAGAATCGCCCCTGGGATACGACCGTCCGAACCTTGCTGACGGCCCTCGGCGATCCGCTCGACATCGACAAGGGGGGGCCGGTCAACTACGCGATGGAACCCATCCCGGCGATCGAACAGGCGGAACTCTCCGCGCAGCGGTTCCTGGGCCTCCGAATGCGATGCGCCCAGTGCCACGACCATCCGTTCGACGTCTGGACGCAGGACGATTATTACGGACTCGCCGCCTTCTTCGCGAAGGTCTCGCGGGGCGGAACCGGTGGACCCGGAATGATGATGGCCCGGTCCGAGGTAACCATCGATCCAAAGGGGCAGGTCGTCCACCAGAGGACGATGAAACCCGCGGAGCCCCGGCTGCTCGACGGCCATTCGGTGAAGCTGGGCGCCTCCGACGACCCCCGAAAATCGCTGGCCGACTGGATGACCTCGCCAGATAACCCGTATTTCGCCCGCGCCCTGGCGAACTGGGTCTGGGCGCAGCTCTTCGGCAAGGGACTGGTCGACCCGCCCGACGACATGAGCCGTTCCAACCCGCCCGTCCATCCCGAGCTGCTCGACGCGCTGGCGAAGCACTTCGTCGACCACAAATTCGACCTTCGCGACCTGATCCGGACGATCGCGCTCTCCGAGGCCTATGGCCTCTCCTCATCGACGGTTCCAGGCAACGCGAACGACCATCGCCTCTTCTCGCACCATCTCCCCAGGCCGCTGACCGCGCACCAGATGGCCGACGCGCTGGCGCAGGCGACCGACGTTCCAAATTCCTTCGCGAGGGATGGTCGCCTCGGCCGCCTCGCGGCGCGTCGGGCGATCCAGGTTTCCGACCCGACGACCGGCAGCGCGATCCTCGACACCTTCGGCCGATGCGCGCGCACCTCGACCTGCGCCCCGACCCCGACACCAACGCTCAGCCTCGGACAGGCTCTCCTCCTGATCGGTGGCGACCTGATCGAGAACAAGGTCTCAAATCTGAACGGCTATCTCGCCAGCGCCCTGAAACTGGATCTTGAGCCGGAGGAACTGGTCGAGAGTCTGTATTACCGGACAGTCTGCCGTCCGCCCACCGCCGAGGAACTCTCGCGATGGACGGCCGAGCTAAAAAGTGCTCCGTCCCTCTCCGAGGTGGCCGAAGACCTCTTCTGGGCACTCCTCAATTCCCGCGAATTCGCCTTCAATCACTGATTCTTTGTTATTTGTAATTTGTAATTGGTAATTCGTTATTGGTTTCGGATCTTCGACGCAAGTCAACCAAGTATGATCCATCACAAGAAACCAATTCCGAATTACAAATTACAAAGAACAAGAAAAGAAGGAGCCCTTTCGATGGACCAGCAGCGGGCGAGAAATGCGGCGCGGTGCGGCGGACCGACGCGACGGCACGTGCTGCAGGCCGGAACTCTGGGGTTCCTCGGCCTGGGACTCGACGACTGGTTTCGGCTTCAGTCGATGGCCGGAAACGGCGGCGGTCCCTCGAAGCGAACGAGGGAAAAGCGGGCGAAGAACTGCATTCTTATCTGGCTGGCCGGCGGACCGTCGCACCTGGACACGTTCGACCCAAAGCCGAAGGCGCCGATGGACGTCCGCGGCGAGTTCAAGCCGATCGCGACGTCGGTCCCTGGCCTTCAAATCAGTGAGGTCCTGCCCAACCTGGCGAAGGTGATGAACCGGGCGACATTGATCCGGAGCATGACCTCGCCCGAGTCGGACCACGGTCGGGCTTCCCAGCATCTTCTCTCCGGATACCGGCCGTCGCCCGCGATCGAGTATCCCGGCTTCGGCAGCGCCGTCGCGAAGCTACGCGAGGCCAACCGCGGAATGCTCCCGCCCTACGTCGCGGTCCCTGACGCTCCGATCGCCGGAGGGAGCGGTTATCTGACACCCGCCTACGACGCGTTCGCCGCCTCGGGCGACCCGAACCAGCCGGGATTCCGGGTCAAGAACCTGACGCCGCCAGACCGCCTGACGCTGGCTCGCCTGCTCCGCCGCCGGGAGATGGTCAAATCGCTCGACGAGTTCGCCCGGGACGTTCCGCCGACCGTGCTGACCACCAGCCGCGACCAGTTCTCCGAGCGGGCCTACGCACTGATGACCTCCAACGCCGCCCAGGCCGCGTTCCGGATGGACGAGGAAAAGGACGCCGTCCGCGAGAAGTTCGGCCGGACCACACTCGGCCAGTCGTGCCTGCTGGCTCGCCGGCTCGTCGAGGCGGGCGTCTCGTTCGTCACGATCAACGATCGGGGCAACGGCCCTCTCGGCTGGGACACCCACGCTCAGAACTTCAACACCATCAAGAACACGCTCGCGCCTCCCCTGGACCGCGGAGTCTCCGCGCTGCTGGAAGACCTCGGCGAACGCGGACGACTTGACGACACGCTCGTGGTCATGATGGGCGAATTCGGACGGACGCCGAAAATCAACGGAAACGCCGGCCGAGACCACCACGGCCGGGCCAATAGCGTCCTGCTCTTCGGTGCCGGTGTACCGGGTGGACTGGTCATCGGCCGGACCGATGCCACCGGAGACTCGCCCAGCGAACGACCCGTCACGCCCGCCGACCTGGCCTGGGTCCTCTATCACAGTCTGGGGATCGATCCCGAGACCACCCGGTTCGAATCGCCCGACGGCCGACCCATCCGCCTGGTCGACACCGCCAATCCACCGACCGAACTGATGTGATACGATGTGATGTTATGTGATGCGTGAGGGCCAGCCCTCTTCGTCGGAGGCTGGCTCTTTCGCATCGAACAAAGACGGCTCGAACGCGCCGGTCAATACGAGCCGGACGAGATCACCTCGCCATTGGCGCGAGTCCCCAGCGCCCACCAGATGTTCGGCGAGATCGTATTCTTGATGAAGTGAACGCTGCCATCCGCCATCAGGGCGTTCACACCGCCAGGATGCTGGCTGGAGGCATTGGCGAAGGTGGACTGATCGGGCCACCCGCCGCCGGACACCCGACAGGCACCCCAGGGATAAAGCTGCGAATTCGGGGTCACGACGGTGTTGAACAGAGTCACGCCGTTGGCGCCAACCTCCCAGAAGACCCCCCGGGCGCCGTTGATTCCCGAGCCGCTCTTCCAGGACATCGTGCAGGTGTTCAGGGCCGGCACGATAAGGGTTGTATAGGCCGCCGAGGCGTCCAGAACCTGACCCGTGCTCGCGGCGCCGACGCCCAGAACGGCGTTACCTCGATATCCGACCGTCGCGCTGTTCCCAGACCCCACGAGGGCCTCGCTGAAGGCGATCGTGTTCGAGGTTCCGTCCGTGCAGCTCGCGATCCCGTAGCAGATCCAGTAGGCGAACAGGCCGGTGCTCCCGATCGGTGAGTTGGAGGTGGCCGTAACGCCCGGCGGTGTCACATACGCCAGGTTCGTCGTCGTCCCGATCGAGCCGCTGTAGCTGTTGTCGAGCGTACCGGTGATGTTGTAGGTCGAGATCCCCGCGCTCCCGGCGTTCGGGTCGGACGGACAGATGAAGGCCTTGATCCGCGAATTGGTCACGGTCACATTCATGTAGAAACCAGGCGCCTCGTTGCACGCGACATTGAAGTTGGCCGCGTTATAGAGGGTGGTCTGCTCCATGTTCCCCAGAATCAACGACTGGGCGCTCCAGTTCGCCCACCAGTTGTTCGTGTAGACGTCTGGAACCGAGACGATCGCCCGGCTCACCCCCATGGGAAAGGTGTCGTTGCTCGAGTGGTAGTTATGCAGGGCCAGCCCGATCTGCTTGAGATTGTTGGTGCACTGAGCGCGACGAGCCGCCTCCCGGGCCGCCTGGACGGCCGGCAACAGCAGCGCGATCAGCACGGCGATGATGGCGATCACGACCAGAAGCTCGATCAGCGTGAATCCAGCCCCAACACTCACGCGGCGAGCCCGAGAACGAAATGCATTCTTCAAAAGACCTGCTCCTTTCGAAACGACCGAAAATGGCCCACCCCGTCCGAAGACTTGGGCAGGCGCAACCGGACCGCCGACCTTCTCTCGCGGGAATGCCGGGAGAAAATCGAACCGTCCGCATACGATGGCCCTTTTGAATCCTGGGAGGATCAAAAGGCAGCCGATCCTGCTGTCGGAAACATCCCACCCCGTTCCGAGTTTGTCGAACCCGCTGGAGGGGCGACCCCAGAAGTCGGAAGACGACCGAGGGAGAATGTGTCAGCCGTGACGATCCGGTGAGCGAAGCCAACAGCAGATCACTCAAGCTCCAGAAGAATCCGGACAGGTCCAGGATTTCTACAGAAGCTCGCATACAAACAGAACACGCTTTACCTTACCCGCTGGAAGTCTGTCTTGCAAGCCGCTGGACCAGCCTCCGACATTTTTCGGATTCGATGCGCCGATTCCGCCTGGCTCCAGGCTGAAAATCAATCTCCGAGGTCACTCGTTGACCGTCGGGTGGGGCTCTCTGGCGCTCCGGCCGGAGGGGGTCCAGAACCGAGTCGGGCCAGGCTGGTCCGTCCGTTCCGCGGAACGTGCCACGACCTGGCCTTGAGGCGATTAGGCGTCTTCAGATCCTCTTTCCGCCAGTGGTCTCTTGATTCCGAACCGTTTTCTGGTAACTCTGGGTTGGATGCTGGACCAACGGCTCGGACGAATCTTCGCGGGATTTTGTGGATCGCTCCGAGAAGCTTGCGTGCGGGACCGGCCCCGACTCTGGTAGGATGGTCCCAGTCCCTACGGTTTATTGGTCCCGCCAGGAGTTTAACCGCGATGTCGCAAGGTCCTCGCCGTCATCTCCGCCTCGAAAGTGTTGACGGAGTGACCGTCGTGAGTTTCGTTGAATCGAAGATCGTCACCGAGGAGAACATCCAGGAGGTGGGCGATCAGCTTTACAGCCTCGTCGAGGACGAAGGGCACAAAACCCTGCTGTTGAACTTCGGCAACGTCCAGTATCTCTCGAGCGCGGCCCTCGGCAAGCTGATCAATCTCAAGAAGAAGGTCGCCGCGGTCAAGGGAAAGCTGAAGCTCTGCTGCATCCATCCCGACCTCCTCGAAGTCTTCCGGATCACCCGGCTCGATCAGGTCTTCGAGATCTACGCTGACGAGCAGGCCGCTCTCGACAAGTTCTGATCGTCAGCTCACCTCGGATCGCCGCCCCCGATCGCGTTATGGTTTTGTGCGCGGATCGGGGCGAGGTTCGCGCCCGCAATCCGAACCTTGAGGGCCCGACCCGACGGAACAGCCAGGCCGAGACTCACCGGGAGGGGTTCTTCCCGCCGAAAGCCCTGCCAATTGCTCCATGCCCGACCCCTCCCTTACACCGATGATGCAGCAGTATCGCGAGCTGAAGGCCCGCGATCCCGATGCGCTGCTGCTCTTCCGGATGGGCGATTTCTATGAGATGTTCGGAGAAGACGCCGAGCGCGCCGCGCCCCTGCTCGGCCTCGCCCTGACCACTCGTGATAAGGATCGGGGAGCCGACGCCATTCCGATGGCCGGCTTTCCCCATCCCGCCCTCGATTCCTACCTGGCCAAGATCGTCCAGGCCGGCCTGCGCGCGGCGGTCTGCGAGCAGGTGGAGGACGCCCGTTTCGCGAAGGGGCTGGTCAAGCGCGAGGTCGTCCGCGTCGTCACACCCGGCACGCTTACCGACGAGGAGTTACTCGATCCCCGATCCGCGAACTATCTGGCCGCGGTGGTCGAGGTGGGGAGCAAGGTCGGGCTCGCCTGGGTCGAGCTCTCCACTGGTCGGTTCTCGCTGACCGGTCTGTTGCGCAATGAATTGATCGACGAGATCGCCCGGCTCAATCCGGCCGAGGTGCTGATCTCCGAATTGAGCGCGGAGGCCCCCTGGGTCAAACTCCTGCGCGGCCAGCCGGTCGGCCCGGTCACGATTCGTCCGTCCTGGGACTTCCAGCCCGAGCAGGCCCGACATTGCCTTTGCGAACAGTTTCAGACAACCACGCTGGCCGGCTTCGGCATCGACGATCGAAACCCCGAGGTTCAGGCCGCCGGCGCCCTGATGGCCTACCTTCGCGAGACGCAAAAGACCGCCCTGCCCCACATCACGAGGCTCGTCCCCTACCGGCGAGCCGAGACGATGGGCCTGGATGAAATGACCCGTCGGAGCCTGGAACTCACCCGAACTCTCCGCGAGGGAAAACGTGAGGGCTCGCTCCTGAGCGTGATCGACCGGACCGTCACGCCGATGGGCTCGCGGCTGCTCTCCGAATGGATGACCGCCCCGCTCACCGCGCCCGAGGCGATCGCCGAGCGGCTCGACGCCGTCGCCGAACTCCACGACCAGTCCACCCTTCGCGCCGATCTCCGCTCCATGCTCGCCGAATCGTTCGACCTGGAGCGACTGGCCGCCCGCGTCGGCACCGGACGCGCCACGCCCCGAGACCTCGTCGCCCTCGCCCGAACGCTCGCCCTCCTGCCGAGGATCAAGGCGCGGCTCACCGCCCGCGTCTCGAAGCGGCTCAATCAACTGGAAGCCGCGATCGAACTCTGCCCCGAAATCCGCGCCGAGATCGAATCGGCGCTCGTCGACAACCCCCCACTCAGCGTCAAGGAAGGCGGCCTGATCCGAGACGGCTATCATCCCGAGCTGGACGAGCTTCGAGCCACCGCGACCGGCGGCAAAACCTGGATCGCGAAGTTCCAGGCCGATCAGATCCGGCGCACGGGGATCCCCAGCCTGAAGGTCGGCTACAACAAGGTCTTCGGCTACTACATCGAGATCACCCACGCCCAGGCCCAGGCGCGAGGCGCCAACCTTCCGGCCGACTACATCCGCAAACAAACAGTCAAGAACGCCGAACGCTACATCACGCCCGAACTCAAAGAGTATGAAGACAAGGTCACGCGAGCCGAGGAACGGGCCTTCGAGCTGGAATACGAGATCTACTCGACACTGCGCGACCGCGTCTCGGCCGAGGCTCCCCGGCTGATCCAGGCCGGCGGCGTGATGGCTCAGCTCGATCTTCTGTCGTCGCTGGCCGAGATGGCCGCGCGACACGGGTACTGCCGGCCCGAGATCGTCGCGGATCCGGTCTTCGAGGTCGAGGCGGGGCGACATCCGGTGCTCGACGCGGTCCTCCGACCCGGCGACTTCGTCCCCAATGACGCCCGGCTCGGTCCCGACTCGGGCATGCTTTTATTGCTCACCGGCCCAAACATGGCCGGCAAGAGCACATACATCCGCCAGGTCGCCCTCATCGCGATCCTCTCGCAGATCGGCAGCTTTGTCCCCGCGCGTCGGGCTCGGATCGGGATCGTCGACCGGCTCTTCGCGAGGGTGGGCGCGACCGACGAACTGAGTCGGGGCCAGAGCACGTTCATGGTCGAGATGACCGAAACGGCCAATATCCTCCACAACGCGACATCGAGAAGCCTCGTCATCCTCGACGAGATCGGCCGGGGAACCAGCACCTTCGACGGAATCTCGCTCGCCTGGGCAATCACCGAGCACATCCACGACGCGATCGGATGCCGGACTCTTTTCGCCACGCACTATCACGAGCTGGTCGAGCTTCAAAAGACGAAGGCCCGCCTCCGGAACGCGAACGTCGCCGTCCGCGAGAGCAGCGGCGAAATCGTCTTCCTGCACCGGATCGTCCCGGGCGGTGCCGATCAGAGTTACGGCATCCACGTCGCCCGACTGGCCGGAGTCCCGGCTCCTGTGGTCGACCGCGCCCGAGAGATCCTGGCATTCCTGGAAAAGCAGCACGGCCCCGACCCGGGCGCCGCTCCGGCTGGAACCACCTCTGAGTCGGAAGCTCCGATCCGTCGGAAGGTCAAGACGGGCCGCGCCCTGGCCGGAAGCCTCTTCGCCGCGCTCCCCGACCCGCTCCTGGACGAACTCCGCCACGTCGACCTCACAACGCTGACCCCCGATCAGGCGCTCGACCTGGTTCGCCGGCTACGTGAGCTGGCCGATTAATCCAGCGGACCGCCTCGCGTCCGCACGCGCCGGCCATTCCCTATCAAAAGCGGCGAGATTCCGGAAAGGTTTCGCGGTTTCGCCCGGCGCATCCAATCGCCCTTGACTCTCGCGGGCCGAGCGGGCACCATGACGTCCCTCGGATAGGGTCATCAGGATGAGGACATCAGCTTCCGGGGGCGAATCGACATGGAAGTCGGGCGAATTGGGTTCCGCGCGGGCGTTGGCCTCCTTCTGGCGATCGGGTGTCACCTCACCACAACCAGACCGGCCCACGCCGATCCGCTCTACTCGGCGATCGACCTCGGCACCGGCACCCCCACATTCGGCAACGAGACCGTCACCGGCTCGAACGGCCAGACCTACACCTTCAACCCGGTGACCAACGCCCTGCCCTCCGGCTCCGGCACGGGGACAGGCGTTCCGATCCCCATTACGCCGCAGGCGGGTTGGAACGGTGCCTACGGTAATCCCAAATTCGTCTTCAGCAATTCCCAACTTGTTGCGATGAACGCCCAGGGACTGGCCGCCGGAGTCGATACCTACGGGGTCTCCGGCCACCTGGTCAATGCCGAGGCGTTTGTTACACAGAAGCAGCCGGATGGGAGCTGGGGGCCACCCATCGGGATGTGGCAGGGCGCCTCGACCATGGATGGCCTGGGCAGCCCCGGCGTCCAGATTCTCGGCGTCGCCGCCAACAGGCAGGTGCTCGGCATCGGCCAGCCCAATCTCTACGGGCCGATCTGGCCGCAACTCCTTCTGTACGATACCCACACGAGCGCCCTCACGGACCTCTCGACCCTCCCGCAACTGATCAACGGACTGCCCTCGTCACCCCTCTTGCCCATCTCCGCCCAGCTTGATAATCAGGGAAGGATTCTCGTTCAGACGAGCGCGACCTATCAGGGGCCGGGCCACGAGCTTCTGTTCGTTCCACAGGGCACCCCCGGCAACGAGGTCGCCGCGCCCGAACCCTCGACCTGGCTTTTCTTCGCGATCCTGGCCGGCGCGGGGTTAGCGCAAGGCCGGTTGCGGACCGTCTCTCGTCGCGAAGGGCTCCGACACGGTCGCTCGGAAGAGCGCGACTGATCGCGATCGAGAACCGTCTGGCTCGGTCCCCCCTCGAACGTCGCTCCTAACGCCAGGAGCCTCATCGACCTCCTGTCGTTGATGCGACACAGGATTATCTATTACGGCGGCAAGGCAAGAAGCTCAGTAGAGCGCGTTACCGTTGGATGGCCGATGTCTACTACCAACCCGACGCG
>DAIDKV010000052.1 GCA_027449865.1 Planctomycetales bacterium | reverse complement strand
GTCGCGCTCGGCGCGACCGAGGCGCCCGCTCCGAATCCCTCGGCCGCCCGGCCCGACGACGAGAGCCTGCCGCCGCTCCCCGAGGAGGCCGCGCCACGGCCCAATCCTGCTCCAACCCCCACTCCCGAGCCGAGTCCCGCGCCGGCGCCTGCTCCCGCGCCGGCCGTTGATCCGTCGGAGTCTGGCGCGCCGGTCCCCGTGCCGGCTCCCGCCCCCGCGCCCGAGCTTCCCGCCGGCGAGACTCCTCAGACCGCGATGCCGGCCGAGCAGCCCCAGACCCCGACCCAGGCGGCGCCTGCCCAGGCGGCACCTGCCGCGTCGGATCCTCGGTCCGAGCCGTTGCCGGACCCCGCGCCCGCGGCGGCTCCAGCCCGGCCCTTGACGGCCGACGAATCGACCTCGATCCCCGAGCGACAGGCGGCCAACCTAGCGCTCAGGCCCGGCGACCAGCGGAGGATCACCGAGGCGATCGCCCGCCTCGAACGCGAGGAGATGCTCCGCAGCCAGCAGTCTCCGGCCCGTCCTCGCGGGATGGGCGAGAACGCCAACGGAGGCGAGAACGGCAATGGCCGAGGCAACTCCTCCAATCTTCAGACCCAGACCCAGTACGATATCGCCCGAGCCCCCAGCCCTGCCGAGGCCCGGCCGATCAAGGCCATTCCCGTTCCCGAGGACTGGGTTCCGCTCGCCCCTCGCGACTGGAGCCCCCAACGCAAGTACTGGAGCGCCGCGGCCACCTGCCACATGCCCCTCTACTTCCAGGACGCCATGCTCGAGCGCTACGGCCACAACGTCGAGCAGTTCCTCGGGCCCGCCGGGATGTGGTTCGCCTACCCGGTCGACGACCCGAAGCAGTCGTCGCAGCACATGCAGCTCCTGCAGCCGATCTTCTCGCTGGGGCTATTCGCCTTCCAGATCGGCGTCTGGCCGTACACGGCGATCATGGACCCGCCCTGGGAGGCCCAGTACGACCTCGGCTACTATCGCCCCGGCGACACCGTCCCCATCGACGTGATCTGGCTCCCGCTCACCGGCTACGGCCCGCCGCTCCGAGGCAACCGCTATTGAGGCAGGGGCCTTCGAGACCTCCGTCAAACCCGACGCCGCCGATCGCCCTCGCATGGGCCTCGGCGGCGTCGTTCCGCTTTCGGGCATCCGCCCGAGCTTGCGGTCAAACGTATGGAACGTCCATGCGTTGATCAGAACCGAGGCGAGGATGCCGGCCGCCGTCCAGAAGATCGCCGCAAGCTCCAGGTCGACGGCGGTCGTCTGGCCCGGAAACCCGATGTTCGGATCGGTGATGATCTCGGTGATCATGGCCGCGCCGTAGGCCGGATCGCCGGCGAGCAACTGGCCGATGAGATGCTGGTTTCGATCGGGCCCTGTATTGACGATGAGGAAGACCACGATCGGCCATCCGATGAGCATCAGGCCATACACCGCGACGCAGGCCGCGACGGCCCGGCCGGGGCGCTCGATCCAGGTCGCCGCCGCAAGACCCAGGCTGGTGATCGCCGCTCCGTAAGAGAGCAACAAGCCCAGCAGCACCAGCCAGGCGAACGGGGCGAAGTTCCAGGCGGCCGGGATCGCGGCCATCGCCATCGGCCAGAACGCGACGATCCCGACCCTCCGGAAGCTCCCCCACCACTTCCCCCAAAGGATCTCTCGGGTGGAGATCGTGGTGGTGAGCAGCAGGTCAAGGCTCCCGCTGGCCCGTTCCTCGGCCAGGCTCGTCGACGCCCCGAGGCTCAGCAATAACTGGCCGACGATCACCTGGAACATCATCGAGAGCACCGGGACGACGCCGCTCGGACCGTTCCATTTCGGCGAACCGGCGATCGCGATCATCCAGGCCAGGCCGAGGATCGAGTAGAGCGCCCAGACCCATCGCATCATCCGGGAGGGCCGCGACCGGTGCCACTCGCGCCAGGCGATCGGGTTGGCGTCGAGGCTCGGGCCGGGAATGTGCAGCCGCCAACGAGCAGCCCGCGATCGCTCTGGTTTTTCGACGTCCGGCCCGCTCGCGACCACCCGACGAATCCGGAACATCGCCGCCGCGATCATCGCCGCCGAGATCGCCAGGCATCCCGCCAGGAAAACGAGGCCGGCCTCGATCGAGGACCCTCCCTGCGGCCACCGATCCAGGATGATTGCGTAAGGATTTATGGATTCTGTATGCAAATAGATCTGCATGCCCGTTGGATTTTGACCAATAGACCTTCCGGTCACGAGCACGCACCCGATTATCACCAGTATCGGAACCATCAACCAGAGCACCAGTAGCAGATAGGCGAGCATCAGCACATCCTGCGTCTTCCTCCCGTGGACCGAGAGGACCATCGCCGTCGAGCAGCCGACCACCGCGCATCCGATCGAGACCAGCAGTAGCCCGACGATCTTCAAGGGCTCGATTCCGCCCAGCAACGAGGCGAGGAACAGGACCGGAGTCGTCGCGGCGATCAGGCCGAGGACCGGGATGAGCCGGACGCCCAGCTTTCCCAGCACGATTTCGGCTGAGGAGAGGTCGGTCGTCATCATGTGGGCGAGCGTTCCGCGCGACCGGTCCAGGCAGACGGCCCCGGCGGTCGTCGCCGGGGCAATCAGCAGGACCATTGTCAGCTCGATCATCGCGATCGTCGTGTAGATTGAGTCGCCGAACGTCGCCAGCTCGCGGATCTTGACGACGCGATCGGCCGCCATGTTCCTCGTCAGCGACTGCCAGGTCAGCCAGAGCCCGATGAGGATCGCCGCGACCACCACCGCCCGGACGGCGTAGGTCTGCCATCGCCGGGCCGCGAGCATCCCTTCGTAGACGAACACCGGTCCAGGTCCGATGCGCATGGCGAATCCTCCTCGCGATCCTGAACCCAGCCCCGCCGCGCCGTGGCTTCGGGCGGTCTTCGGATGTATCCTCGGGATTGTCTCCAGCTTTCGTACGTTTGTCAAACACCGAGATGGATGAGAGGGGCGATCGATGCGAGTGGCGTGCTGGTTGATGTGGACGATGGGCGTGGTCGCCGCGGCGCCGGGGCGATCGACGGCCGACCCGATCGACCTGACCCGCGCCGTGGTGGTCGTTCCGGACGGGCTCTCGGGGCCCGAGCAGAACGCGGTGAAGGTGCTCGTGGACGAGGTCCGGGCGCGGTCGGGGATCGGCTGGGATGTGATGCTCCGGTGGCCGGCCGGTGACGTCCCGGTCGTCGCGATCGGGCCGGTTCGATTGCTCCGCGAGTCGACCGGCCGGCTCCGCGGTCTGGTTCCGACGGGCGAGGGCAAGCCCGACGGGTTCGTGATCCGAACCCTCGCGGGAGGTCCAGGCGCCCCGACGATCGTCGTCGCCGGTCACGACGGGCGCGGCGTTCTGTTTGGGGTCGGGCGGTTGCTTCGGATGCTTCGCACGGGTCCAGGAAAGGTAGCGCTTCCGGGGCCGCTCGACCGGGACGAGGCGCCTCGATATCGCCTTCGTGGGCATCAGCTTGGTTATCGACCGAAGACAAATTCCTATGATGCCTGGGACCTTCCGCAGTGGGAGCGTTACATCCGCGATCTGGCGATGTTCGGCACCAACGCGATCGAGCTGATCCCGCCTCGCTCCGACGACGACGCCGATAGCCCGCACTTTCCGCGTCCGCCGATGGAGATGATGGTCGGCATGTCAAAAATCGCCGATCAGTATGGGCTCGACGTCTGGCTCTGGTTCCCGGCGATGGACGCCGATTACTCCGACCCGAAGACGGTCGGGCGCGCGGTTGAGGAATGGGCCGAGGTTTTCCGGAAGTTGCCGAGGGTCGACGCCGTTTTTGTCCCCGGCGGTGATCCTGGCCACACGCAACCGAAGTTCCTGCTGGCGCTACTGGAGAAGCAGGCCGCCAACCTGAAACGGTATCATCCCGAGGCCCAGATGTGGGTCTCGCCGCAGGGGTTCTCGGCCGAATGGCTGGCCGAATTCGTCGAGCTGTTGAAGGCCGAACCCGCCTGGCTTTCGGGCGTCGTGTATGGTCCGCAGGTCCGGATCGGCCTCCCGGAATTGCGGAAGCTCGTCCCGGCTCGCTATCCGATCCGCGACTATCCCGACATCACCCACAGCCTCCGCTGCCAGTACCCCGTTCCCGACTGGGACCTCGCCTACTCGCTCACCGAGGGCCGTGAGACGATCAACCCGAGACCGATGGACGAATCGGCGATTTTTCACGCCTTCGCCGACAGGACGATCGGCTTCATCAGCTATTCCGAGGGCTGCAACGACGACGTGAACAAGTTTGTCTGGAGCGCGCTGGGGTGGGACCCGTCGGTTGATCTGCTCGACGTTTTGCGCGACTACGGACGATCCCTGATCGGCCTGAATGACGCCGATGCCGATGCCTTCGCACGCGGCCTCTTTGCCCTGGAGAAGAACTGGCGCGGGCCGCTGTTGTCGAACGATTCGGTGGAGACGACGCTGGCTCAATTCCGGGCGCTGGAGCGCCGGGTCGCGCCCCGGGTGCTGGGGAACTGGCGGTTTCAACAGGCGCTCTACCGGGCCTATTACGACGCCTACGAGCATGCCCGGCTGATCTACGAGACCGACGTTCAGAATCGCGCGATGGAGGCGCTCCGAACGGCCCGGACTCGCGGCTCGATCGCGTCGATGGAGCGGGCCGCGGCAATCCTCGACCGGTCCCGATCCGAGCCGGTGGCGGCCGACCTTCGGGCGCGAGTCTTCGAGCTGGGCGAGGCGCTCTTTCAGAGCATTCGGATGCAATTGAGCGTCGATCGATATCGGGCGATCTCCGTCGGCCGAGGGGCGAACCTCGACACGATTGACCAGATTCTCAACGATCGGGAATGGCTGGAAGACCGGTTCGCGGCGATTCGGAAGCTCGGCTCCGAGGCCGACCGCCTGAAGGCGATGGAAGCGATCGTGGACTGGACGAATCCGGGCCCGGGAGGTTTTTACGACGAGCTGGGGAATCCGGCGCGGCGTCCGCACCTGGTGCCCGGTCGACCGTACGCCGAGGATCCGGCGGCGATTCATGGTCCGATGACGGCCTTCGACCAGGATCCGGGCTGGCGGCGGAGCTGGTGCCGACACGCGGGGACGCTCTACGGCCAACCGCTCCGGATGCGCTACGCCCACCTCGATGGCGAGGCCGCTTACAAGGTGCGGGTGGTTTACACCGGCGACATGTTCCAGGCGCGGATGCGGCTGGTTGCCGACGGATCGGTGGAGATTCATCCGTTTCTGGAGAAGCCGCGAGACCCGGCGCCCCTGGAGTTTGACGTTCCGCCATCGGCGACCAGGGACGGCGTGCTTGAGCTGGAGTTCCAGGCCGACCGCATCCGGGGCAATGGCCGGGGCTGCCAGGTGGCGGAGGTCTGGTTGATCCGCCGGTGAATCAGTCGCCGACGAGGCTTCCGGCGGCGTTGGGCTGGGTCTGGGCGAGGCGATCGATCGCGGCCTCGAGGGCGGGCAGGTCGATCGGCTTCATCAGGTGCATCGCGAAGCCGGCCGATCGAGACATCTCCAGGTCGTCGGACGACCCCAGACCCGACAGCGCGATCGCCGCGATCGGACGGTCGGAGCGGATCGATCGCAGGAGCTGCAACCCGGTTCCGTCGGCCAGCTCGATATCGCTGATGAGCAGGTCGAAGGGGTTCGCGGCGGCCAGATGGGCCGCCGAGACAACGCCGTCGGCCACCTGGACGTGGTGGCCGCGCCGGGTTAGTAGCTCGGAGAGCGCCAAACGGGTGTCGGCGTTGTCATCCACCAGAAGAATGCGCAGGGCGTGTTGGGAAGGCTTGCCGGTCTCCTCGATCGGCTCGATCATCGGAACGCCGCCTCTGGGCGGGGCCGAGGCGGTGGGTAACTCGACGGTGAACGTGGAACCGTGTCCGGGGCCGTCGCTCGCGGCGGAGAGGCAGCCGCCGTGCCGCTCGACGATCGATCGGCTGATGGTGAGACCGAGGCCCAGTCCTCCAGAACGCCGGGTCGCCTCGGCGCTGCCCTGGTCGAACATCTCGAAGATCCGGGGGAGGGCCGCCGGCTCGATCCCGATTCCGGTGTCGATCACCTCGATCACGAGCCTTCCGGGCATGTGCTGGCCGTTGAGGGCGGTCGCGGGGCCGCCCGTGTGGGTCCGGATCGTGATGATCCCACCGGCCGGGGTAAATTTGATCGCGTTTTTCACCAGATTCCAGAAGACCTGCTGGAGCCGGATCGGGTCGGCGTGGATGTCGTGCCGGCGCGCCGTGAGTTCCAGAACGAGAGCCAGGCGGGCCTGGTTCAGATCGTCGCGGCAGATTTCGGCGACGCGGTGGATCAGCTCGTGGGCGTCGACCAGCTCGAGTTTCAGGTGGAGCTTGCCGCCTCGAACGCGGGTCAGGTCGAGGAGATCGTCGATCAGTCGGACTTCCAGGTTGACATTGCGCCGGATCATTTCGAGCGCGGGACGAATCGCCTCGGGAGTCTCGGGACGATCGAGGAGCGCGGCGACGGTCGCCAGGATCGGGCTGAGCGGGGTACGAAGCTCGTGGCTGAGGGTCGCGAGGAATCGGTCTTTCTCGCGGTTGGCGGCCTCGGCCTCGGCCCTCGCGGCCTGCTCGAGGATGGAGCGGGCGTGGTCGGCCTCGCTTCGCCGACGGGTGGTGATGTCGTGGACGACCAGGAGCCAGCCACCGCCGACGGCCGGGTGGCCGACGAGCGGGGAGACGCGAATCTCGCAGGTCATGACCGGTCCCTCGCCGTCGGTCGCGGAGGGGAGGTCGATCGTCATCTCGATCGGGCCCTGAATCGGATCGATCCGATCGGCCAGCGCAGGCCATTGGGCCAGCGCCCGGGCGGCGGGTTCGCCGAGGGCGTGGGCCCTGGGTAGGCCGAGGAAGCGCTCGGCGGCCGGATTCAGCTCGACGATCCGGGCGCGGCCGTCAAGGACCGCGACGGCGTCGTCCATGCCACGGACGACTGTCTCCCAGGCGACCGGCCGGAGGTCGAGCAGGCGATACCGCCCGAGCGCTGGGAAGAACGCCACGCCGGTTACTCCGAAGGCCAGCGCCACGGTGTCGACGTGAACAAAACCGAAAACGTCGAAAAATTCCAGGGCGTTGACGACCCAGGGGACGAGCAGGCCGAGGAGCATGATGGCGGCCTGAACGCGAAAGATTCCGGCGAAGCGTAACAGGGTGAAGACCAGGATGAGGGCCGAGGCGGCGGCCATCGCATAGCAGACGGCCAGGTGGACGTGGAAGCCGGGTCCGTGGGTCGCCACGGCGAATCCGTGGCCGTCGATCGAGGCGCTTTCGATCGATTTCCAGTAGAGATGATGCCAGGGGTTGGTCCAGGCCAGGAGGGTCAGGACGACGGAGGGCGCCGCGATCGCGGCGAACCGGCGCGGTGCGAGCCAGCGCTCGAGTCCCGCGTATCCCAGAACGAACGCCAGCAGGCCGAGCATCGTCATCGAGGCCCCGGCGACCCGCAGGGCGAAGCAGGCGCGCTGGATTGGTTCGGAGACGATCAGGAGTTCGACGACCTCGAAGAGCGCCCAGACGGCCTCGCCGGCCATCATTGCCGCGAAGGCGGTGGCGAGGGGGAGCGACCCGAGACGTCGACGTCGCCAGGCCAGCACCGAGAGCCATCCGGAGATGAGAACCGTCGTCGCGAAGGGGATCGCTTCGGCATTGGCCTGGAACTGGAGCTGGAACATGGTCGCCCCGATCTCCGCCCGGCCCCAACATCGGGCTCGGGGGCGCTGGATGCAAGACGATGAGAAGAAAACGATGCGGGTCGATCTTCTCGACCCGGTCGGCGGTCGTCGCGAGGATTCCTCGCGATGCGCGAGACGCCTCTTCGTTCCGATTCCCCGCCCTGGGGCCACTCCGGTCCGACCTTGCCTGTTGAAGAGCGCTCGCGATCGGACCTCAAGATCCCTATGATAACCATGTTGCCCAGGGCCCGGCGAGACAACGTCCGGTCCCCACTCCATTGTACGTTCAGGGCAAGCATCTGGCATGCCCCGACGAAATTCGACGGAACCGAACGAGGGCTTCCAGCGGACCGACATGGATATTATCTATCGGTACGATCCCTACACACCGATCGTTCCTCGTCAACTTGACGACGCCCTGGCCGCCATCGAGGCCCTTCGCCAGGGACACGAGCGGTATGCAAGCATTGTCGGCCGGGTTCAGCGCGAGTTTCTGGGCGAGCCGTCCGAGGGACCGCTGGTGATTCCCTCCGACCCGATGTCGCTGGGGATGCCCACGCTCTCGAACGCCCCCCCAGTGCAAACGCCGTTCGCTCTCGTGCTGGGTTGCTCGGATGCGCGCGTGCCGATCGAGCGCATTTTTGATCAATCACTGAATGACCTGTTTGTGATTCGGGTGGCGGGGAATGTGCTGGGGGTGGAGTGCCTGGGGAGCATCGCGTTCGCGGTGAACCATCTGGGAGATAGCCTGAAGCTTCTGGTCGTGCTGGGACATAGCTCGTGCGGGGCGGTTGGGGCGGCCGTCGACTCGTATCTGGCGCCCAAGGATTACGCGAGCATTGCGTTCACGCACTCGCTTCGGTCGCTGGTCGACCGGATTCAGGTGGCCGTCCGTGGCGCGGCGACGGCCCTGGACCGGATCGCCGGACCGAACGTCGCGAAGCATCCCTCGTACCGATCGGCGTTGGTGGAGGCGTCGGTGTATGTGAACGCCGCGATCACGGCCTACGACGTCCGTCGCGAGGTCGAGCGCCTGGGTGTTGGCGTGGAAGCGGTTCGGGTGGTTTATGGGGTTTACGACCTGATTGAGCAGCGGGTTCGGGCTCGTCCGTCGGGGGGGCCGGCCGAGTCGGGAGCCCCGATCGACGTTTTCGCCGAGATCCCCAGCGATCACGACGCCTTCTCCGGGATGGCCGGCGAGATCGCCCGCGCGGTCGCGGGGCGGAAACTTGGGGCCGAGGTCAGGGCGTGATGGTCGATGATTTGTCGTTCCTGGCCGCCCCTCTCAGCATGGCAAGCCCCAGAATCGCGATCGAGTCCGGCCGCCCACGTCCGTCTCGGTCTCTCATCACGTCATCCTCCCGTCCGTCGGAGACAGGATCGCATCAGTCGCGATCGCTCGGTGGCCATGGTCTGGCGCGGCCGATGAGGAACGATTCTGGCGGCGGGACGGAGTGTCGGTTACGCTGGTGGCTCCAAATGGGACGGCGGCCCCGCGCGTGGCCGGGCGCCGGACCGCCTGGGCGCGAGGACATCATGATCTCGACGGACGTGGCCATTATTGGCGGTGGGATCGTCGGCCTGGCGACCGCCTATCAGCTCACCCGTGAGCGGCCCGGCACGAAGGTTGTCGTGCTGGAGAAGGAGCCCGAGCTGGCCCAGCACCAGACCGGGCACAACTCGGGCGTGCTTCATTCGGGCATTTATTACAAGCCGGGCTCCCTCAAGGCGATCAATTGCCGGGAGGGGAAGAAGCGGATGGAGGCCTTCTGCGCCGAGGAGGGAATTTCTTACGAGATCTGCGGCAAGGTGATTGTCGCGATCGATGAGAACGACCTTCCCGCGATGGAGCGGATTTACGAGCGAGGGCAGGCCAACGGCGTGAACTGCGAGGTCATCGGCCGCGAGCGTCTCTCGGAGCTGGAGCCGCACGCCGCCGGGATTCGTGCCATCCATGTTCCCGAGGCTGGGATCGTCAATTACAAGCAGGTTTGCCAGCGGCTGGCCGAACGGGTTCGCGAGCGGGAGGGGCAGGTGCTCACCTCGGCCCGGGTCGAGAAGTTTGAGCGGACGGCCGATCGCGTCGTTCTGACGACGGCCGCCGGGCAGGTCGAGGCGAGGCAGGTTGTCAACTGCGCCGGGCTGCATTGCGACCGCGTCACCGCGATGAGCGGCCAGGCGCCCGAGGCCAAGATCGTCCCGTTCCGCGGCGAATACTTCGAGCTGACTCACGACGCCGAGCACCTCTGCAAGAACCTGATCTATCCCGTACCCGACCCGAATTTCCCGTTCCTGGGAGTGCACTTCACCCGGATGGTCGAGGGAGGCGTGGAGTGTGGCCCGAACGCCGTGCTGGCGATGGCTCGGGAGGGATACCGGAAGACTGACGTCAATCTTGCCGATCTCGCCGAGACGCTCGCCTATCCCGGCTTTCGGAAGCTGGCGGCAAAATACTGGAAGACCGGGCTGGGCGAGATGTGGCGATCGGCCAGCAAGTCGGCGTTTGTCCGGGCGCTTCAGCGGCTTGTCCCCGAGATTCGTGCCGAGCACCTGCACGCCGCGCCGGCGGGAATCCGGGCGCAGGCCGTGCTGCCCGATGGCGGGATGGTCGACGACTTTTTGATCCAGGAAGCCGACCGGGTTGTTCATGTGAACAACGCGCCTTCACCGGCGGCGACCGCCTCGCTGAACATTGGCAAGACGATCGTCGAGCGGCTCTTGCCGCGGCTCTCCTGAACGAGTCCAGGCGCCCCGGAGGAGGTCTCGTGACGATGCCCAACCCGTCGGAGCCGCGGACCTATCCGATCGATCGCCTTCGGGAGTTCACCGAGCGGGTCTTCCAATCGGTCGGAGTTCCGGAGGCGGATGCTCGCCAGGCGGCGGATGTTCTGATGGCGAGCGATCTCCGAGGGATCGACTCGCACGGTGTCGCCCGGTTGCGGGGCTATTATGACCTGCTCGCCGCGGGGCGGATCAACCCGAGGCCCCGGATCCGGGTCGTTCGCGAGCGGCCCGGCACGGCGACGGTCGACGGCGACAACGGCCTCGGTTTGGTCGTCGGCCCGGCGGCCAATGCGATCGCGATGGAGAAGGCCGACGTTGTCGGCTCGGGGTGGGTCGGCGTCCGCAACACCAACCATTTCGGGATCGCCGGCTATTATCCCTTGCAGGCCCTGGCCCGCGGGATGATCGGCTGGGCGATGACCAACGCCAGCAAGCTGGTCGCCCCGGTCTGGTCGGCCGACCGGATGCTCGGCACCAACCCGATCGCGATCGCCTTCCCCGGCAAGGAGGAACCGCCGATCGTGATCGACATGGCGACCAGCGCCGTCGCCTACGGAAAAATCGAAATCGCGATGCGACAGCAAAAGCCGATCCCGGAAGGATGGGCCGTCGATGCCTCGGGCTCGCCGACGACCAACCCCACGGCGATGATCGAGGGCGGCTCGCTCCTGCCGCTCGGCGGCGACCGCGAGCGCGGAGGGCACAAGGGCTACGCGCTCTCGGCCATGGTCGATATCCTCTGCGCCGTGCTGACCGGAGCCAACTGGGGACCCTTCGCCCCGCCGTTCGCCCTCCGGCAGTACATCCCCGAGCAAAGCGTCGGCCAGGGGATCGGCCACTTCTTCGGCGCCCTTCAAATCGACGGATTTCTCGATCCCGACGAGTTCGGGTCGCGGATCGACGACTGGATCCGGACCTTCCGGGCCTCGCGACCAGCGCCCGGGACGCCGGGTGTGCGGATTCCTGGCGATCCGGAGCGCGAGGCCGAGGCCGATCGGCGGGCCTCGGGGATTCCCCTCGTGGCCGCCGTGGTTGACGACCTGCGAGCGATTGCCCGGCAGTCGGGCATTCCATTCGATTGACCCGGCCGATCGGGATTCTACCGCCGCCAGAACCGCCCCGCCGCCCCGAGAATCGCCGAGGCCAGCAGGCCAAGCACCAGCCCCGACGGCTCGGGGACCGAGGTTGTTCCCAGGGTCAGATTATCCATCGCAAAGGATAGGGGCGTATTGATTCCGAACGTTCCGACATCCGACGAGGCATAGTCGAAGGTCAGGCTTCGCGCTCCGGCCAGCGACGACAGGTTGACCGTGGTCCAGGTGTCGACCAGTATCGTGTTCCCACCGGTGAAGTTCGCCAGATAGAAATCCACCTCGCCCACCTTCGTCCCGGCGCCATTGAGGCCCGAGAATCCGTAAATCTTCAGCTCGAAATAGTCGCCGGTGGAAAATTGCTTCGCGAAGCCATCGCCATACTTCATCGAGAGATAATCGTAGGTTGTGTTCGTCACCTGAAACGAGAGGGGTGTCGAGCTTCCCGGAAGATTGATGGCACCGCCGGTGCCGGCCTCGATCCCGTAGTTCCCCGAACCGCCGGGGGCCGTACCGGTGATGGCGGCGAACTGGTGGAGGTAGTCCGAGGTGTCCGGGCTCGATCCGGTCGTGGTCGGATCGTTGACGTTGGAATAGGCCCAGCCGCTCCACGCGGCATACGTCTTGTCATAAGAGTTGGTGAAGAAGGTGCCGTGCGACGTGAACCCGCCGTTGAGATCCCAGCCGTCATCGTAGCTGCCGGTCCCCGGCGCCTGGCCCTTGGGGTAATTCTCATTGG
Source organism: Planctomycetales bacterium (assembly GCA_027449865.1). GTDB lineage: Bacteria > Planctomycetota > Planctomycetia > Isosphaerales > Isosphaeraceae > JAKAUH01. The sequence continues at coordinate 67,986 of DAIDKV010000052.1, read as the reverse complement.
GGTCATAGGGACGGCTGTAGGTCAGATCGTTGAAGTTGACGACGACCTCGCCGCCGCGAGCGGCCGGGATGAAGAGGCCGATCGAGAACGCGAGGGCGAACACATGCCGGACGACCGAGGACTGGTTGAGATTCACGGTGGTATCCATTTGCGAAGAGTGATCCGATCAATAACTATCCGACGAGACGACCTCGCCGAGCGCCCGGGTACAGAGCGCGGAAAGGGGTAAGGGGTTGGTCTGATTCTTGAGGAAGTGGACCGAGCCATCGGCGAAGAGGGTGTTGGCGCCGCCGGGGTGCTGGCTGGTCAGTTCCTCGCCGTACTCGGTGGGCGGCCGGGCGTTGATCGGGGCCGACTGATCGAAGATGTTGTGTCCACTGATCCACATGGCATTGATCGCCTCGGGGTCCTCGCCGGCCTGGATGGTCATCGAGGTGCCGTCGAGGATCTGAGCGATCGAGAGGCACTGGTTGAAGATCATCGGTCCGGCGGGTGGGTTGTCGGTGAAGCCGGGGACCAGTCCGCGTGGGCCGTACATACCGCCGTAGTCGGCGTCGGCATAGATCGCCTGGCCCGGCCAGGTGTCCCAGTTGGATCTTCGCGGCTCCGAGGGGCAGAGGTAGATCGACAGGACCGTGTGGCCGATCGTGGAGTTCACCGGGGCGTTGTAGGGGAACGCGAGGTTCAAACCGGCGTAGAGCGGGGCCTGTTCCAGCCAGGGAAGAACGACCGCCGACCAGCCGATGTTCATATTGACGGTTCGCGGCTGTGTTGGGAGAGCGATCCAGCCGCCCGCCGGGAAGGTCGAGTTGGCGTCGTGGTAGCCCTGAAGGGCCAGGCCGATCTGCTTGAGGTTGTTGACACAGCTCAGGCGTCGGGCGGCCTCGCGGGCGGCCTGGACGGCCGGGAGCAAAAGCGCGATCAGGACCGCGATGATCGCGATGACGACCAGAAGCTCGATGAGCGTGAAGGCCCGGCGAGGGTGGGCAGGCAGGGACATCGGGAACCATCCTTTCCGGGGCCGCGAGGGACGGACCTCTCGGAAAGGCATGGGTCGACCGGGCGCACGCGACGCAGGGGCGCGCGGCCGCCGACCTGCCCGGATGCTTGAGGCCGAAGCATCCCCTGGCGCACTCGAAAGGCCGTATTCTGGCTCGCGAGTCAAACGGTCCCGGACGCCTTCCCACGGGCGGCGTGCCCGCAGTGGATGTCGTGTCCGGGGACCTCCTCGCTCACAGCGGCGGTCCCGCGCCGGAATTTCACCGGCTTCCTGCCCGGCCCATGACGGCCGGACGCCTTTCGAGTGTGGCGGGTTACTCTAGAGGCCGAATGGGGAGAATGTCAAGGATATTTCGATCAACGTTTCCAAACTTCTGAACCGGGCGGCCGATACGCCGCTTGCTGGACACTCCAGGTCGAGGAGCCGAGCGACCCCCTTGACATCCAACCGGCCGGCGTCGACGATGAATCCGATCGGACGATCCAGGGAGGGTCCGCCCGCCGGTTCGCAACGGAACTCGATACCGCGACGGCTGTCTACCATGCCCTCCAGAGCCCGACATCCCCGATCGAGGCGAGACACCCTGCCGATGGCGGTGGTGGTCGCGATCGCGGCGATGACGGCCATGGCCAGCGGCGCTCGGGCCGATGCGATGGTCTCGGCGACCTTCGATGCCGAGGCCCACGCCCGCGATTGCCAGTGCGCCGCTCATTGCCGAGGCCCCTCGTGCTGCTGCGGTGGTGGCTCGTCTTCGCGCCGGACCCCCGCGACCATCCCGGTTGACGCCCTGGTGTTGAAGCCGTCGCCCACACCTTCCCAGGCGAACGAATCGGCCAATCTTTCCGGTCCTTGCCTCGGCCAGGCGCCTTGCGGCGACCCGGCGCACCCCACCGCCGCGCCGGTTGGATCTCACGTCCGGATCGCGGCACGAATGCTCGCCACCTGCCTTCGGCCGACGATGACCGTCGGCCTGCTTCCGCCTCCGGATTCCTCCCGGGTCGTCCCGAGGCATCCCTCGCGAATCGATCGGCCCCCACGCGGCTGACGTCCCGCGCCGCGGAATGACCCCGCGCGCGGCCCCTCGACGTCGCTCCGCTCGTCCGGCGAATCCCTCCCGACGGGCCGAGTCCAACCACGCCCGACGATTCCCGCGGCCGACGGCCCGCGCACGCGATCGCCACTCCTCCCGAGGAGGATCCGTCTCGCATCAGTAGATGGCGGCGACGCACCCGCGCGCCCGACGCGCCTCATTCCCCGAACCGGAGCTTTCACCATGCCCGCGCGCCGCGCGTTCACGCTGATCGAATTGCTGGTCGTGATCGCGATCATCGCCGTCCTGATCGCGCTTTTGCTCCCGGCCGTTCAGGCCGCCCGCGAGGCCGCTCGACGGACCCAGTGCATCAATAATCTAAAGCAGGTCGGGATCGCCCTGCATAACTACCACGACACCGTCGGCTCGTTCCCGCCCGGGTACATCTCGCGGATGGACCCGACGACCTTCGCGAACGACGGCCCCGGATGGGGATGGGCGGCCTTCGCCATGAACCAGATGGAGGGCTCGCCGGTTTATAACAGCATCAACTTTGTCCTGAACATCGAGGTGCCGGCCAACGCGACCTCGCGGGTGACGACGATCAAGACCTTCTTCTGCCCGTCCGACGCCTGGCGCGAAGACATTTTCACGGTGGTCGACTCATCGACATCGAACACGACTCCAGGCGCTCCGATTTGCCAGGTGGCGGCCTCGGATTATGTGGGCGCGGTCGGCAGTGGCGACCCGTCGAGTCTCTATCCCTGGATCGGGAGCGATCGCCCGCCTGGACGCGACAACGGCAACGGTCTCTTTTTCCGAAACAAGGCCGTCCGAATCGCCCAGATCACCGACGGAACCAGCCAGACGTTTGCCGCCGGTGAGCGAAGCCAGAACCTCTCACGCGCCACCTGGACCGGCGCTGTGACCAACGCCGCGGTCCCGCTGGTCGCCCTCCAGGCCGAGGCCGGGCTCGACCCCGAAGGGAGCGGCGCCCTGGTGATCTCGCACACCGGTGAAGGACACGGCCCGAATTCCCCCTCGGGGCTCGCCCACGGCGATCAGTTCTGGTCACTCCACCCCGGCGGCGCCAACTTTCTCTTCGCCGATGGCAGCGTCCATTTTATCAAGGAACTCATCTACTTCCCCATCTTCCAGGCCATGGCCACCCGAGCCGGCGGCGAGGTCGTCTCGGCCGACCAGTATTGACCCGATCGATCAATCGGAGACTCTCCTTCAAATGTCGGAGGGTTCCGGGTAAGATGGGGGCGGGGCCGATCGATTTGCGATCCGACGGCGCCCGCCCCGAGCCTTTCTGATCCGGAGCCTGATCCATGCCCGAGCGCCGAGGCTACAGCCTGATCGAGTTTCTGGTGGTCCTGGCGGTCATCTCGATGCTGTTATCGCTGCTCTTGCCGGCGATGAACGGAGCGCGCGAGGCTGCTCGGCGGTCGCAGTGCGCCAACAATCTCAAGCAGATTGGCCTGGCGCTGAACAATTACCACGAAGCGGCGAACGCGTTCCCGCCGGGTTGGGTCTCGCTCCGGTCGCCCGGGACCGGCGCCGACGCTGGGCCCGGGTGGGGCTGGTTGCCGATGATGTTCCCGATGGTGGAGCAGCGGGGTGTCTATGATACGATCAATTTTTCACTGCCGATCGAGGTGCCGGCCAATGCGAAGCCGAGGGTCACCCCGATCAACTCCCTGACCTGTCCGAGCGATCGCCGTCGCCAGCGGACCTTCTTCGCGGTCGGGGCGAGGGGCGTCGGCGTGGAGGCCGGCGAGCCGATCGCCGAGGTCGCGGCGTCGAGCTACGTCGGCTGCTTTGGCAGCGGCGACCCATCGAGCCTCTATCCCTTCGACCCCTCGGCCCCGCCGCCCGGTCGCGACGCTGGCGACGGGATGTTCTTCCGAGACCGATCAGTCCGGATCATCGACGTCGAGGACGGGACCAGCCAGACGATCGCCGTCGGCGAGCGGGACGACTCGATCTCGCCCGTCACCTGGACCGGTGCCATCACCGGCTCGGCCGGCGGGCCGGCGCTGGTCGTCGGCCGGGCGGGCGACCGTGAGGGGCCGAATGCCGTCCCGCGCCGGCCGGACGACTTCGGGTCGGGGCATCCCGGCGGCGCGCTGTTTCTCTACGTCGACGGGAGCGTGCATTTTCTGCCCTCGCGGCTTCCGGCGCCGATCTACCGGGCCCTGGCGACCCGGGCCGGCGGCGAAACTCTCTCCGAGGATGCCTACTGAGATTTCGGTGGTTTCCGGCGGGCATCCTCGGGCCATCGGCGCGATGGGCAGACGCGGAAAAACGACCGACGGGGATGCCTCGCGTGCGTCGACGCCGTACTATTGAATCGTTGGGGCAGGAGAGAGCGGCGGAATGGCTGGTTGGACGCATCGGACGAGTCGGGCCGTCACGAATGGGCGTTCGTGTCGTAGATAGGGATTAGGGAGAGATCGGCCCGCGCGGCCGGTGGGGTCGGAGGAGATCCGAGGGAGTTCGATAACGAAGAGGAGTCTCGATCGTGTTCGTCGAGATGCTGCGGAAGCTGGAGGCTCGATATCCCTGGCTCTCGGGGTGGACCGGGGGACGGCTGGACCTGGAGCTGCCGGCGATCAGCGTGAGTCTGCTGGTCCACGGTCTGTTGCTCACCGGGCTGGCGTTCGCGGGTTACACGGTCCATCGCGAGTCGCAACGTGCGTTTCGCTCGGAGCTGACCGATACCCGGATCGAGTCGGCCGATTCGGTCTTCCAGGATCTCGACCAGTCGAAGGAACCGCCCGCGGAGGTTCCGGCCGCCGGAACATTCGCCCCGAATCTCGCCGCGACGATCACCTCGGCGCCCAGTTCGGCCTCGACCGTGCCGGTCGCGGCGATGGAGGAGCGGTCGATCACCGCCGAGATGGCGCCTCTGGATCTGAAACGAGCGACGGAGGTTGTTGTTCCCACCGCCAATCTGCTGGCGCAGAACGTCTCGATCCGGGGCAACGGAGCGGAGACCGTCGGCGGGGTCGAGGGGGCCGTCGACCGGATCGCCACCGAGATCATCCGCCACCTGGAGAAAGGTCCGACGCTGGTCGTCTGGGCGTTCGACGCCTCCGGGAGCCTCGTCGCCGAGCGGCAGCGGCTCGCCAAGCATATCGAGGCCGTGTATTCCCACATCCAGCAGCTTGACGAGTCGCACCTCTCAGCCGATAGCGGACTTCTGACGATGGTGATCGCCTTCGGCCAGACGCGAAAGGCGATGCTGGCGCACCCCTCCGCCGACCTTTCCGAGATTCTCAACGCCATCCACGAGGTTCCCCAGGACGAGAGCGGCGTCGAGACCACGTTCACCACGGTCGGCGAGATCGCCGCCAAGTGGGGCCGTTACAAGGGGAAAGAGGCCCAGACCCACGCCTACCGGACCATGACGATCGTCGTCACCGACGAGGTCGGCGACGATGAGACCCGCCTCGAAGACGCCATCACCGCCTGCCGGAAGGCGAAGATCCCGGTCTACGTCCTCGGCTCGCAGGCCATCTTCGGCCGAACCGAGAACTATGTGACCTATGTCGACCCGAAAACAAAGCACGTCTTCCACGGCGTCCCGGTCCGACAGGGGCCCGAAAGCGTGATGCTCGAGCAGATTCGCCTGCCGTTCTGGTACAACGGGCCGCAGTTCGAGATCGTCGAGTCGGGCTTCGGCCCGTATGCCCTCAGCCGGCTCGCCGCCGAGACCGGCGGGATCTACTTCGTCACCCGGTTCGACACCCGGCGCCTCGGCTTCGACCCGGCCCGGATGCGCGAGTATCGGCCCGACTGGATTCCTCGCGGCGAGTACGAAAAGCGGATCCAGCACTCACCGCTTCGCCAGGCCGTTTTAACCGCGGCGCAGATCACCCAGCAGAATCTCCCCGGCATGCCCGGCCTGAACTTCCCCCCGGCCGACTCGCCCGAATTCAAGGAGATCATGGCCCGCAGCCAGGCCGTCGCCGAGCGGACCGTTTACACGGTCGACGAGGCCCTCGGTCCGATCAACGCCGCCGCCAAGCTTCGGGATCGCGAGCCCTCCCGGCGCTGGCAGGCTCACTTCGACCTCATCCGCGGCCGGCTTCTCGCCATGAAGGTTCGCTGCTACGAGTACAACTGGGCCTGTGCCCGGATGAAGAAGGATACGCCGAAGTTCAGCAATCCGAAGTCCAACGCCTGGCGGCTCGTCCCCGACACCGCCATCCAGTACAGCAAGAACGCCGCCGCCGCGGCGAAGGAAGCCGAGACGCTGCTCCGTCGGGTGGTCGACGAGCACCCCGCGACTCCCTGGGCCCTGCTCGCCGAGCGAGAGCTCAAGGATCCCCTCGGTTTCAAGTGGGTTGAGACCTATGTCCCGCCCGCCCCGCGTCGCGACAACGCCGCCGAGGCCAAGAAAAAGAAGATGCAGCCGAAGCCGGCCAAGCCGCTGGAGATGCCGAAACTGTAGCGATCCCTTCCTGGTTTTCGGTAATCTGTAGCGGGAAAGCCCCGAGGAGTCGGTCTGAGCATCCCAGGTCCCCGTACCCAGTTCCCGGATTGTTGTGCACGACCCGCGCCTGGAATCGTCGGGCTTCGCCCTTCCGAAGGCCGAAGCTGGACCAGGATCGGAGATCGGGCATCGATCCTCTTCCTCTCGATCATCGGTGGTCCCAGCCAGCCATCCGGAGGCGAGCCCAGATATGGAACTGCATCCCGCTGATCCGTCGATGGATGATGTTTACCAGTTCGCCACGCCTGGCCCGGTGGGCGATGGGGCCGGCTCGCATCCGGAAGATACGATGAGCGGGCGTTCGCAGGCGACGATCGAGACGGAGCCGGTCGTCGTGGGGGGTGCCCAGCCGCCGATCGAGCCAGCAACGCCCGAGGCCGCGGCGAGTGAGAGTTCCGCCACGGAGGCGAGTTCCAGGGCTCCGGGCGGTTCACGGACGAAGCCCGTGAGTGGGAAGCTTCGGCCGAAACGTCGGGCCCGGGTTCGGCTGCCGCACTTGCTTCAGGCGTGGAGCTTCTCGCTGGTTGTCCACGCCGCGCTTCTCTCCGCGCTGGCGTTCGCGACGTTCGCCACGTCGGAGTCGGCCGAGAAGGTTCTCTCGTTTGATTCGGCCCTGGCCAGCTACCGGAACGGCGAGCAGGAGCTAACACCGATCTACGCCGACCCCGCCAACATCCCCCGCGACAAGACCGTTGGCGACGAGCACTCCGAGACCCCCGGCGAGCCGCAGATGGTCACCATGACCGAGGGCGGCGGCGACGGCGAGGACGGCGGCGGCGTGATCGTCGCCGGGGTCGGCACCGGACGTCCCTCGGCCACCCCGAGGGTTCGGGGCGCCGGTCGAGGTCGGATCAACGAGGGAACCAGTCTTCCCGGAGTCAAGATCGCGAGCCTCACGCATTCGCCGATGAACCTGCTTCCCATGGCTCCGACCGTGGACCTCGCCGGTGGCGGCCAGATCGCTGGCGACACGATCTGGGTCGCCAAGGATATCGGCGCCGCCATGGACCAGCTCGCCCACGAGATCGTCCGCCACCTGCGCGAGCACAAGGTCACGGTCGTCTGGCTCTTCGACGAGTCGGTCTCGATGGAGGATGACAAGAAATCCATCAAGGGGAAGTTCGACCGGGTCTCCAACGAATTGAAGAAGTACATCGCCCAGGATCCCAGGAGCAAGAACGCCGGTGTTTTGAACCACGCGATTGTCGGGTTCGGCATGGAGCTCAAGTACGTGCTGGAGAAGCCCCGCGCGGAGATGGAGCAGATCGGTCAGGCGATCGAGAAGCTTCCGATCGACAGCACCGGCGTCGAGAACACGATGCACGCCGTCCGCGAGGTCGCCGAGCACTACGCGCAGATGGTCCGCCGCGACCGCAAGGTTCTGATCGTCCTGGTGACCGACGAGTCGGGCGACGACGGCGCGGATGTCGAGGAAGCGCGCCAGGCTCTCAAGAAGCACAAGATTCCGCTCTACGTGATCGGCCGGCAGTCGCTCTTCGGCTATCCGTTCGCCCACCATCGCTACGAGGACCCGGTCACCCACGACATCTACCACCCGCTGATCCGTCGGGGGCCAGAGACCGCCGACCTGGAAGTCTACCAGTGGGATGGCCTCTACAGGCGATGGGACGAGCAACCCTCCGGATTCGCGCCCTATGAGCTGGCCCGGCTCACCAAGGAATCCGGCGGGATCTACTTCCTCCTCCCAACCGAGGAATTCATGCGGGCCATCCATCATCGCGAGAAAGCCTATTCGAGCGTCGCGCTGAGGGAGTATCTGCCCGAGTACGACAACCGGATGACCTACATCGAGCACCGGGAAGCCTCGTCGCTCCGCCACACCCTGCACGCGATCGTCAATGAGGGGACGGCGTTTCTCTATCGCCGCGAGTTCCCGATCGAGCATCCCGCGCTGGTGCAGGGGGCGATGGAAGAAGGGACCAGGGCCACTCCGAAGCTCCAGGAACTTCTGAAGATTCAGAAGCGGCTGGAGTCGCTCAAGCTGGCGCGCGACCGCGAGGGCGACAAGCGATGGCAGGCTCACTACGACCTGATGCTGGCGCAGACCGTCGCCTTTCAGGTAAAGGCTTACGAATATCGGGCGCTGATGGCCTCGATCGCGAAGAACCCTCCGGTCCCGAAGCCCCTCCGTCGCGCCGACCTGAAGATCACCTGGGTCGTCGACCACTCAACCAAGCCGCTCGCTCCCCACAGCGAGACCGCCAAGAAGTATGCCGAGGCCGAACAGCTTCTCAAGGACGTCATCAAGAAGCACCCGAACACGCCCTGGAGCGACCTCGCCCAGGACGTCCTCAACCGCGGCCTCTCCGTGACGCTCAACGAGTGGCACCACAATCCCAAGTATCACGAGCGCGAGCAGTTTGTGCCCAAGTATTGACGTTTTGACCGCCGGACCTTCGCGCTCGTTCCCGGGTCTTGGACGTGCAATGGGGCGACCATCGCGGAGGGGCTCGTAAACCTGTTGTATACTCGAAGGAGAAACGAGGGGCGGTCGCTTTTTCGGACCGCGATCCGCCGGGTTTCTTACGAGGGCAACATCCATGTCTTCTCAGTTGCGGGGCGTCGTCGCCGTTCGCCTGGCGGTGGTCGCGATGACGTTCGGGATCTGGAGTCTTTGCGGCGGATCCGCACGGGCGCAGGGGATGGCCCCAGCGCCCGCGGTGCCGTCGCCTTATGGTGGGGTGACCTATGGCTACGAGGTCGCCGCTCCGGTTCCCTACGGTCTGGATTACGGCCGGTTCTACCCGGGATACCACGGTTTCGGCCTCGAATACGGCTTCGGCGATCGCCACTGGACCATCCATCGGTACGGCGTGGACAAGAACCCGTCGGGCGGGAACTGGTTTGGCTACGTGCTCGGGCGGGAGAACCTGCGTCCCTACTGCGCTGACCCCTACGCCGACCCGAGAGGGGCGATGGTCCCCTGGCCCCCGTACTCGGCGCCGACCGGTTGGTGATCGCGTCTCGGCCCCTCCGAAGAAGTAGGTTCGGCGTCACCGCCTGACCCCCGGATACGGATCGACATGCTCTTCGGCCCGACCCGGTTTAGGATCGAATAGCCCTCCGGGCTGGATCGCGGGAAGCGGGTCCGGCTGGAAAGCCTGACCTACTCGGGCGATCCCCAGCCGACCTGATGGCCGTGGTTTTCCTTCGCGAGCCAATCGCCGAGCGGCTGGAAGTAGGCCGCCATCGCCCGTGCCGAGAGCCCCTCGCCGGTCGCCTCGCGAAGCACGGCGTTCCAGTCGCGGGTCGCGCCCAGCGAGAGAATGCCTCGGAGGAACGCCCCAACCTTCTTGTTTCCGTAATAGTTGCAGTCGCGCGGGTCCTGCTTCAGGATCTCCCGGGCGATGTGGTCGTGGAGCTGATACTTGATCGCCGTGGCAATGGCGTAGTCGTAGTATTGCGCGGGATCGTCGTTGATGTGGGTCTTGGTGGCGGGATCGCAGAGCGTCTCCGGGCGCGGGCCGGGCGGCGCGATTCCCTGGTACTGGCCGACGAGCTTCCACCAGGCGGCGTTCTGTTCGCCGTCGCCGATCTGGCCCGAATAGAAAGCGTGCTCGAACCGTGTCATCACACCGGCCGACCACGGCAGGAAAACGACCGAGGATCCGTCGAGGGCCTGGTCGAGCAGGAACGTGGTGGCGTCGGCCCTGGCGGCGCCGGGGCTGAGCAGGCCGACCTGCTTCAGGTACGGCCGCTGTCCGGCGGCCAGCCCGATCAGGTCTCCGATGGCCTCGTGGAAGGCTCGGTTCGCTCCCGCGCGTAGCGGGTATGGCACGATCGGCGTCGAGTAGCTGATGTAGTAGTAGATGTGTCCCAGCTCGTGATGAGCGGTGGTAAACCACTGGCTGTTCGCCTCGATGGACATCAGGCTTCGGACGTCGCGGTCGAGGTCGATGTGCCAGGCGCTGGCGTGGCTGTTCTTCTTTCGGCCCGATTTGGGGTCGGCGGGATAGAGGTCGGACCTGGCCCAGAACGAGGATGGCAGCCGGGGGAAATCGAGCGAGGCGTAGAACCGCTCGGCCTGCTCGGTGATGAACTCCCGGGGCTTGCCGCGGAAGGGCTCGTCCATGTCGATCCCCTCAACGAGGCCCGGCCAGTCCTGACCCCATCGATTGGAGAGCCAGTGCGCGGGGATACGTCCGTCGCCTGGAGCCTTCGTCTTGTATCGCTCGGCGAGCGTCCGGCGGGCCCAGGCGTGGAGCTGGCGGTGCAGGGGGCGCATCTGGTCGATCAGCCGGTCGCAGAGCGTCAGCATCTCGTCGACCGACATCCCGTAATCGGCGACCTGGAGCGCGAAGAAGTTGTCGAAGCCCATCTCGCGAGCGACCTTGTTCCGCAGGTCGCGGAGCTTCAGCAAACCCTCGCGGAGCGGCCGGCCGATCTCCTTGGAGGCTTCCCAGGCGGCGCGTCGCTCGTCGAGGTCTCGTGATTCGAGCAGGATGCGGTCGATCTCGTTGGCGGAAACCTCGCGGGCGCCCTCGGGACGCGGAATGTGGAAGGTGAATCCGTCCTGTGTGGCGGTCTGGTTTGCCTCGGCCTCAGCGCGGGCCTTGACGACCTCGGGGATGGTTCCGGGGGCCTCGGCGGCGTGGAGCCGGATCTTTTCGAGCTGGCGGATGGTCAGGTCGTTCAGCATCGCCTTCTGATCGAGGAGCCGGCGGACGGTCTCGATCACCTCGGGCGAGCCGACGTACTGGCCGAGCTCGATCGACTTCGCGACCTTCGCGGTGGTATGAGCCTCGCTGACGTCGGTGGAAGCGGCCCAGTCGGCCTCATCCGAGGCGGTCAGCCTTGGCAGCCAACCCTCGACGAATCGGGCGAGGAAGGCGTCGGCCTCCTGCTGGGGCGTTGCCGAGGCAAGGGCTCCCGCGGAGCCGAAAATTCCAGCCGATGCCGCGGCCATCGTCCCCCGGAGGAATCCACGACGATCGAGCCGAACGACCGAATCCGACGACATGGCGCGTGCTCCTCTTTCGCGTGCGATCCCCGGCCGTATGACCCCGAGTCGGTCGAGTGAAACGATAGCAAAACGGCCGGCGTTGCGGAACCGGGGGTTCAACCCGGTGTGTTTGGAGGATCGTCTGCGGCGTATAATGTCGATCGAGACCAGGAGGGAAAGTTATGGTCACCGACACAGAGAAGTCGTATCCGCACCTGGAGTACCGGCCCGGCTCGGCTTACCGACAGCCGTTCCTGAAGGGGCGGCGGATTCGGATTGCGGTGATGTATCACGCCGTCCACGAGAAAGCGGAGCCGCGAACGCCGGAGGAAGTCGCTCGGGATTACGACGTTCCCGTGGAAGCGGTCCGGGAGGCGGTGGAGTTCGCGGAACGGAATCCGGAAGTCCTCCGGACGGATTGGGAGCGAGAGGAGGCCAGCCTCCGCGCCCGGGGCCTTCTGAATGGTCCGTCGGCATGAGGTTCCTGGTCGACGAGAACCTTTGCGATCGACGCCTGGTGTCCCGGCTCCGAGCCGAGGGACACGATCCGGTCCTGGCGGGAGACGCCGGGTTGCTCTCCCGTCCCGATCCCCGAGTGCTGATCTGGGCCATCGGACGAGGCGTGCCGGTCCTGACCGCGGATTACGACGATTTCCAGGACCTTCACGACCTTATCATGACCTCCGGAGGACATCATCCGGGCGTGCTCATCCTCCGCCACGCGACCCTGGGCAGAGCATGAGCGACCGGGCGATCGCCGTGGCGATCAGCAAGCTCGAGGCCGCGGGCGTCCCGATTGCGGACGGCATGCACGTCCTGAATCGCTGGCGTTGAGAGCCTGCTCGGTATCGGTTTACTCCAGCTCCTTGATGAACAGATTTGTGAACTGCACCGGGTCGCCGTGGTGTTGCAGGCCGATCGGGCCTCGGGCGGGCACGCCGGGCAGTTCGGTCTCCGAGATCACCGTCTTGCCGTTGAGCACGACCGAGACCCGGTTCCCCTTCATCGTGATGATAAACCGGTTCCACTTGCCGAGCGGGGCGTCGGCGATCTCCTTCGGGATCGAGCCGGATCGGGTCGCGGGGGGCATCGCCGGATCGACCCGAAAGCCGTACAACTCGCCCGAGCCGATCGTGTTGCAGGTGATGTTGACCTGAGCCTTCTCCCAGCCGCGGAGCAGGATGCCGCTGTCGCCGGCATAGGGGATCGCCTTCGTGACGATCTTTCCGGCCGCATCCCTGGCCTCGTCTCCGCTCGGCTGAACCACTGGCCGCGCCCGGGGCGCGGGCTTGCCGGGGAGTCGCCAGTCGGCCATCAGAATAAAGTTCTTGTATTCCTTCTCCGTCCAGAGGTCCCTGTCCTTCGCCTCGCTCTTGCCGTCGTAGGAGAGAATCGAGTTGCGCGCCTGCCAGTGGCCGACATGGCCCGGGTCGGACTTCCACCCGCGGAGATCCAGCCCGGAATAGAGCGAAACGAAGCCCTCGTCGAGAGCCGCCGTCTGCGCGGGGGTCGCGCCCGAGCCGGGAAGTTCCTTGATTCGGAGCCCTCGGAAATGGCACTCGGAGCCCTCGGCTTCGAGGCAAATATACCCCTTGCGCGGGACGCAATCGTGAGCGCCTGAGACCTCCTTGCCGTTGACTTCCAGCTTGATCGTCCCATCCTTGCACGTCACCCGGTAATGGTTCCACTCGGGCGACGGCTTCGCCCTGCGCTCGCTCGGCAGGCATCGCATCCAGCCGGCGGGGTGAGGCTGGTTGGGGACCATCGTGGCGCCCCAGATGCCGAAGATGTCGCCGTGGCTGGTGTAATTGGCGGTGTTTTGACCGTCGAGAATTTGGACCTCGAACGACCGGGTGAACGGCACACCGATATCGGGCAGGGCATCGCTCCAGACGAAGAGTCCGGCGTTACCGCCCGGCCTCATGTGCCGCCATTCCAGTTCGAGGACATAGTTTTCGTATTGCCGATCGGTCCGCATCACGCCGGTCGGCTTGCCGGTGGAGACGATCATCCCGTCGCGGGCGGTGAAGGTCTCGGGCGCGACGTTCACCGGGACCCAGCCCGAGAGATCGCGGCCGTTGAAGAGCGGGCGGAAGCCGTCCGCATCGTCGGCCCAGCAAGGAACCACGAAGGTTAGCGAAAGAAGCAGTACGGCGCATCTCATGGAAGCGTATCCAGAATGGGGGAAAAGGCAGGAACCACGAAAAACACGAAGAGCACGAAAAAAACAGAGGCCAAAATCCCAGGTCGTTACAGGGAATTTGATTCTTCCTTTTTCCTTTCGTGTTTTTCGTGGTTGCTCTGGGAATTCCTTTGGTGGTCAGGCGAGCGACCAGCCCTTGCGGTAGTCGCGGCGGATGAAGCGCTCGGCCTCGGGGGCGTTCGTGACCCGCATCTTTGCTGCGTCCCACTCGATCTTCTTGCCGGTTCGGTAGGCGACGTTCCCCAGGTGGTTCGCCTCGGTGAGGCGGCCGGAATACTCGAAGTTGCAGGTCGTCGGTGCGCCGGTCTTGCAGGCGTGGACCCACTCGGCCCAGTGGCCGAGCGACTTCGGAATCCAGGGCTTCGGCGGCTGGAAGCCCTCGAAATCCTTCTCGGGCAGCAGGACATGCTTGCCGTAGTCGGAGAGCAGCATCCCCTTCGAGCCGATGAAGAGGACGCCGTACTTCCACTTCGGGATGGTGCCGTCGTGCCAGGGCTTCGGCTTTTCCTCGCCCTGATACCAGTGCAGCTTGACGGGCGGCATCTCGCCGCGCGGGCCGTACTCGTAGACGGCGCGCATCGAGGCCGGGGCGATCTCAGGGTGCGGCGGCGGACCGAACGCCTCGATCGTCCGCGGCGCATCGAGCTTCAGCGCCCAGAAAGCCAGGTCGTTCCAGTGGCTGCCGAGGTCGCTCATCGTCCCGTTGCCGAAGTCCCACCATCGGTACCATTTCGGCCCGGGATAATAGACGTTGCTGAACTCGCGATAAGGCGCTGGCCCAATCCAGAGGTCCCAGTCGAGCCCCTGCGGGAGCGGGTCGGCCTTGGTCGGCCGTTCGAGGACGAAGAGCGGATCGTGGAGCCTCTTCGCGGCCTCCTCCGACTGTCGGCCCCAGGCGCGATCGACCCAGACGTGCGCTTCGTGAACCGGACCGATGGCGCCTGACTGCACCAGTTCGACGACCCGCCGGTAGTTGTCTCCGGCGTGGACCTGGGTCCCCATCTGGGTGGCGACCTTCGCCTTCGCGGCGGCCTCGCGGATGATCCGGCATTCGGCGACGTTGTAAGTGAGCGGCTTCTCGCAGTAGACGTGCTTGCCGAGTTGAAGCGCCGGGAGCGTCGCGAAGGCGTGGGTAAACTCGGTCGTGCTGACGACGACCGCGTCGAAGTCGGCGGCGCGGTCGAACATCTTGCGGAAGTCGCGGTAGGTTTTCGCCGCGGGGTGGATCTCGGCGGCCCGGTTGAGGAACGGCTCGACGACGTCGCAGATTGCCGCGATGTTCTCATCGGGGAACTGCTTCATGTTGTGCTCGCCGCGACGGTGGACGCCGATCAGGGCGATGTTCAGCTTCTCATTGAGGTTTCGCCCCCGGACGAAACCTGGCGCCGCGATGGCGCCGACCGCCGCCGCGGCCACCGATCGCCCGAACTGCCGACGCGTCGCCTGGCCCGACTTCGAGGAGTTCTCACCCCGGTCCATGATCGTCCCTCCCGGCTTTCGCCTCTGAATCCTCGATCCTGTGACCCAGCGGTTCAGGATCGGGCCTCGGACGGGCCGATGCAAGAGGGCGGTGGCTCTGGAGGCGATCGATCGGTCAATCTTGCTCCAGCGTCAGGGCGACGAGGAACGGGTCGCACTCGTTGCCTTTCGAGAGGAAGTCCAGGCTCGCGATCGCCTTTTCGGGGTGGGGATTGGTCCACGACATCTCGAAGAGGCGGACCATCAGGCCGGGGCGGGATTGTCGCTCGGTCATGTCGGTCGGGCCGGTCCAGGCGGGTATGGCGCGGGAGATCGGCCGGCCCGGGTCGCGGTGCATCCAGTTGGTAACGTCGCGAGCGTAGACGACCGGGGCCTGCTCGTGCGTGCCGTCGGCGTAATGGATCACGTAGACGGCGACGATCTTCCCGTCCTCGGTCCCGCCCTGCGTCGAGTGGAGAAAGTGCAGCACCCGGCCCCGGGCGCCGACCGTGATTCCCTTGACGGAGGCCGGCAGTTCGGGCCGCTCGCGCCCCTTCAGGTGGACCATCTTTTCGCCGATCCGGAAGAAGGTGTCGCCCATCTTGTGAATCCCGCGCGGGAGGCAATTGAGATCGTTGCCGTTGCCGCCGGGTCCGTCGGCCAGGAAATCGTTGCCGAGCGGATCAAGGTCGACGAAAGTCAAGCGATTGCGAAGCGTGGGCGGGATCGGCTCATCGACGGCCTTCGGCGGGCCGCTGTTGCTTGGGTCGGGGATGGGGGTGAAGGTCCACTCCACTGACTCGCGATCGGCGGGCAGGTTCACGGGCATGTTGCGGTCTGAGGCGTGGCCCATCCTGATCTCGATCGGCTCGCGCGGCAGCCCCGGGAAGATAAAGAGCCCGTCGCGGTCGGTCGACGCTGTGACGCCCTGGAGGCGCTCGGCGATCGGCCCGGGATTCTCGGGCGGGACCCACAGGTGGATGCCGCCAAGCGGCCGCCCATGTGGGTCGCGGACGTGTCCGGTCACGGTCCGCGTCTCAGGTGCCGGATTCGGGTTCGGGGCGACCTCAGCCTTTGGGGCGACAGGTGGTGCCGGTGCGGGAGCCGGCTGAGGCACAGCCGCCTTTGCCACAGCGGCCGGTGGTTGTGGCGTCATGGGACCCTGTGGCCGCAACAGGAGCCGGATCGGCTCGACCTTGCCTTGCTCGGGGACGAGGATGACTTTATGGTCCAGTCGTGAGTTGCCGTAGCCGTACATGCAATAGATATGCTGTTCTCCAGGCGGGACGTAAAACGCGAACTGGCCCTGGTCGTCCGTTCGCTGCTCCCCAACCTCACCCGACGACAGCGGCCGGGCCGGCCCGTAGCAGCCGACCAGCGTGCCGGGGACGGGCTTGCCTGTGTCGCGGTCGAGGACGACGCCGCGGATCGGTCGGCCCTCGATGGCGACGAGGTCGGCCTCTGTGTCGGCCCCAGGGCGAACGCGCAGACACTCGACAGCCGCCGCTGCGGCGTGCGGTCGGCCGGGGACCTGGCGGAGCATCACGTTATACACCCCTGGCGGCAGCCCTCCGACGAAAAACCGGCCCTGATCGTTGGTGGTCGCCTCGCCATTGCAACCGAAGAAGCGAGGGTGATGCTCAATCAGCCCAGCGCCCACGGAAGCACCAGCGATCGGGCGGCCGGTCGCCGCGTCGGTCACGCGACCGGCGATCCCGCCGGCGGGCTCGAGCGTCGTCGTTGCGAGGTCTCGCGAATCGGGCCTTGCGACGATCCAGGGCCCGACGTACCTCGGATGCAGAGCCCGATACGTGACGAACGAATCGCGCGGGGCCCTCATCGAATAATGCCCGTCGGCGTCGGTGACGGCAGGCGGCAAGATCGCTTCGAACAGCTCGGGAGCGTCGGGGAGCGTGCCGTTGTCCCGGTGAGAGAAGGCGTAGGCACGAACGCGAATCCCGGCCAATGGCCGCTTTGCCCAATCGAAGATCTCGCCTTCCAGACGCCGGTCGATCGGCATGAGCTGCATGGGCAAAGGGTCCACCTTGCCGCGATGCTGGGGCCAGGCCCAGGCGAGCGAGTTACCGCGTCGTGCGATCAGGAAACCATGCTCGCCGACGACCGCCCGAGGGATCGTCGCGTGGCCGTCGGCGTCGGTCGCGAACGAGCCCGGCCGGTCGCCCTGGTGGACCTCGACCGCGATCCCCGCGACCGGCTTCCCATCAAGATCGACCACCAGGATGCGGACCCCGGCGGGATCATTCCGAGGCGTAGGCGACGATTTCCGGGTGGCTTGCCCGACCTCCTCACCGCCTCCGATCGATCCCAGCCCGACCGCGGCCGTGGTCAGCCCGGCCGTGAGGAACATCATCCCGACCGTCGCGATTCGCCGCATGATTTGCCTCCGCAACTCGGCCCCGGCCATCGCCGCGACCACCGCCGGGGCCGCGGCGGTCGCTCCACTCCCGCCGATCGAAAGCGCTCCGCGGACAAGCGCCGACGCCAGCGCCCTCGGGATCGGAGGCGGCGCCGATCCGATCGCCAGCATCGCCGGGCCGAGGCCGCGGCGTTCGAGCCGTTTCCGGAGTCGATCGCGGCCCCGCGCCAGGCGGCTCTGCAAGGTCCCGATCGGACAGCCCAGAAGCCCGGCGGCTCGGTCGTAGGGATGTCCTTCCAGGTCGCAGAGAACCACCGCGGCGCGGAAGGGCTCGGGCAATCGGTCCAGCTCTTCGTACAGCTCGGGGAACAGATCGGAAGGCGGCGGGGCGGTCGGCTCGTCGGGCGGGCCGATCCGTTCGAGGCGACGACGTTCCTGCTCGCGACGCCTCGCGAGGTCGCGACGCGCCCGAGAGGCGATCCGCCTCGCGACGCCGTGGAGCCAGCTCGCCACCGATTCCCCCCGCCGGATCGACCCGGCCCGACTCGCCAGGACCAGGAACGTGGCCTGGCAGGCGTCCTCGGCGTCGTGGCGATCGCCGAGGATCGTCCGGCAGACGTTCAGCACCATCGACCCGTGTCGATCGACGATCGCCGCGAAGGCGGCCTCGGCCTCGATTGCGGACGACTCGCCGCCGTCCCGGCTGAGGAGATAACGCTCCACGAGCTGGCCGTCGGAGAGCCCTGCAAGCGTCCCAGCGCCGAAGAGCGATCGCAACGATCCCGACCAGCCGCCCATCCCCGTCCCCACCTCCGGCGTCCTCGACATCGTTTCATCGCCTCCCGAGATTGGTGGCCCCGAACGCCCTGATTTGTTCCCGGAATTCGAGCATGCCGCACGGACGCTTGTCGATGGCGGACGGCGGCTTTACGATGGAAGGAAGTGTGCGATGAGATCTCGGAGTCGCGGCCGACACCGCCTAACCCGAAACCAGTGACCCATGACCAATGACCGGCCGGGCAGATGGGCGTCGCGGGCGATCGGCGCCGCGGTGATGGCGATCGGACTGATCGGGATCGCAACGGTCCACGCGCAGCAGGAGCCGCCGCCGCGGAAGGCCAGGGGGGTGATCCGCGATCAGGGCGGCCAACCACTCCCGAAGGAAAAGGCCCGGCCAAACGCCGCCGACCCACTCGGCAAGGCCGCGGGCCCGGCCGATAACCTCAACGCCGGTGCCGGCGCCGGAGCGCTGGGGCCCAGCACCTCGCACTTCACCTTCCGACTCCACGCCTTCGACGGCGCTCCGCTCGCCGCCTCGTATTATCGATCGAAGCTCGGCACGATGGCACCCGTGGTGATCCTGGTGCATGAGTCGGGGCGGTCGCGGAAGGATTTCGAGGAGTCCGTGCTGGAACTCAAGGGGAAGGGTCTGGCCGAGTACCTGCAATCGCAGGATTACGCCGTGCTCAGCCTCGACCTTCGCGGCCAGGGCCAGAATCCCCGCCGCGTCCTGGCCAGGGGCGACCGGTCCCGGATCGTCCTGGATTTGCAGGCCGCGTACTTCTTTCTGCTCGATCGCCACAACCGGGGCGAGCTGAACGTCTCGAAGCTGGGGATCATCGGCCTCGGCGACGGCGCCAACCTCGCCGCGGCCTGGGCCCATCAGCCGGGCGCCGCGGTCAGTACCGAGGGACACCCCAGCGACCTCAGCGGGATGGTTCTGATCTCGCCCATGCCCGAGGGAACCGGCTACCTGCTCAAAAGCATCGCCCCCGAGCTGTCAAGCCGGGTGCCGATGCTCCTCATGGCCGGCGAACGAGATAACCCCAGCAAGGACGCCATCCAGACCGTTCGTCAGGCGATCGAGCGCGGCCGGCTGAACAAGATCGAGATGTACCCGTCGAACCTCCACGGCTACAAGTTCCTTCGCCTTGAACCGAAGGTTACCTCGGCACTGATGCACTTTCTGGAGAACTCGCTCAAGAATCGAGCGGTCGCCTGGGAGCCGCAGTACAATCTTCTGCCGGTCGCCGTAAGCGATATCCAGGCGGTGCGCCACGACAAGAAGGCCGACCGAAACGTTCCCGCCCCCGCCCCTGCCGCCGAGGCCCCGAAGCCCGAACGAAAACGCGACTGACGCGGCCATCCGGCGAGTTGAGAACGAGCGAACGAGTGTGCGAGCACGGCATGGGGCCGGGCTCAGGCTGGGGAGCGGACGACGATGGAGTATCTTTCGGAAGACCCGACGATCCTGGCCGGCGGCCTTTTGCTGCTGGCCGGCGCCTTCGTCGTCGCGCTCCGGGCCACGCAGCAGGGGAAATACCTCGTCTGGGCCCTGACCGCCGCCGGGTTGGCGCTGGTCGTGGTCGCCGTGGAATGGCTCTGGGTGACCGACAACGAGCGGATCGAGAACGTCGTCTACGGCCTCCGAACGGCGGTTGCCAGCTCCGACGCCGATGCCGTTCTCGAGTATTTGACCCCCGACGTGATGTACGTCAAGGGGGAGCTCGCCCTCGAAGGCGAGGCCACCCGCGCCCTGATCCGAGACAATCTGGAACGCGTTCGCTTCGACCTGGTCCGGGTTAGCAACATGAAGGTCAACGCCGGACGGCAATCACGCCAGGGGTCGGCCGAATTCAGCGCCTTCTTCAAGGGGACCATCGACACCTCCACGGCCTCGGCCGCCTTCGGCTCGACGAATTCCATCTGGTCGCTGGGCCTTCGCGAGACGGCCCCGGGAACCTGGAAGGTCCACCGAATCACCCCCGTGCAGGTTCCCGGAGAGGGCCTTCGCGTTCCCGATGGACGAGCCCCGCGGGCGAATCCTCTGGCCGCTCCTGGCGCTCCATGGCACATTCGATGACCATGGCATGAGCGATGATCGATCTCAGGGCTTGAAGTAGGCAAAGCCGTCTTGCTGGCGGCGGACGACCTCATACGCGCCCGAGGGAACGATAACGACGCCGGGGAGAAGACCTTCGGGCGTGATCGAACGCTGTCGCATGGTGTTGCGGCAGGCGGCGAACCGGACGCCCCGGCCGATCAGGTCGGCGACCTCGTCGGCCAGCTCGGTCCGGGCCTTCTCGACGAGGCGGATTCCCTCGGCATGGCAGACGACCTCGATCTCGATCGGAACACCCTCCTCGGCGGCGGCCTTGAGCATGTTGTCGACGTTGGAGAGCCCGGTGCGCTCGCGTGTGGTCTGAGCAAAGTTCACATGAACAACAACCCGAAGCGGCCGGGCTGGCGGGTCTTGCCCCCGGGCCTCGGGCGGGCCGGAGGGTTGCCAGGCGAGGCTGAGCCCCGCCGCCATCATTCCGATCAGTAGCACCCCGGCGGCCGATCGTCGCCCGAGGGGCCCAGGTCGCGCGTCTCGCCGTTGCATCGATGGTCCTCCGTCATGTGTCCGGTCCCCGGGCGAATTTACAATGAGAGCGTGCCCATGACAACCCGCCCGGATCGCCGGCCGGAATAATCCGGACGATCTCACGAAAACATGATGTGCCGGGCGTCAACATTCCGACGTCGAAGCGCGGGGTTTCCGAGGGATTGGTCATGTCGATCGAGCCGATTGAGATCGAGTCGCCTGAGAACTTGCCGGCTCCTCCCGAGCCCGTTTCGATCGATCGTCCGAGGCCAGCGCCCGTGGAGGCCGACGAGCGGATCCTCGCGGTCGACGCTCTTCGCGGCTTCGCGCTGCTGGGCATCCTGGCGATGAACATCGTCGACTTCGCCTGGCCCGACGCCGCCTACTCCAACCCGCTTGCCGGCGGCGGATTCACCGGGAGCGATCGCGTCGTCTGGTACGTCAATCATCTTTTCTTCGAGGCGAAGATGATGACGCTCTTTTCGATGCTCTTCGGCGCGGGGCTGGTTCTGATGGACCAAAGGGCGGCCGGACGCGGGGCCTCGATCCGGGGGGTGTATTACCGTCGGGTGCTCTGGTTGCTGGTGATCGGGATGGCCCACGCCTATCTTGTCTGGAGCGGCGACATCCTGGTTCTGTACGCCGAGTGCGGACTCTTTCTCTACTTCTTCCGCAACCTCTCGCCCCGCGCCCTGATCGCGACCGGGACCATCCTTTTATTGCTGATCGTTCCGCTGGTCACGGGGCTCACGGCCGGTCTCGACTACATGAAGGCCGCCGCGGCCCGGGTCGAGGCCCAGCGGCTGGCCGGCGAAACCCCTCGCCCGCGCGATCTCCGCCTGCACGACATCTGGACCAGGGATGTTCAAAAGCACGTCGATCCAACACCCGAGCAGAAGCGCGCGGAGTGGGACAAAAGCCTGGCGATCCATCGCGGCGGGTATGCGGGAATTGTCCGTCGACGCGCCGGGGAGCTTCCTTTTGTTCACATCCTGGGACTGATCTTCGGCGTCCTCTCGTTCGCCGGAGGGCGGATGCTGCTGGGGATGGGGCTGATGAAGCTCGGCGTGTTCTCGGCCGCGCGGTCGATCCGCTTTTACACCACCCTGGCCGTCCTCGGATACGGAATCGGCCTGCCGATGATGGTGCTCGACGCCGAGCGTTTGATCATGCATGGATTCTCGTCGGAATATATGATGCGAGGCGGGTATCTTTACAATGCGTTTGGGAGCGTGATCGTGGCGCTGGGGCACGTCGGCGCGATGATGCTGCTGGTGAAGTCGGGTGTGTGGAGCGTTGCGATTCGAAGGCTCTCGGCTGTTGGGCGGATGGCGCTGACGAACTACCTGACGCAATCGATCGTCGGCACGACGCTGTTTTACGGCTACGGCTTCGGCCTGTTCGGCACCATCCCGCGGACCGGTCTGGCCGCGATCGTGGTGGCGATCTGGGCGGTGCAGCTCACGGTCAGCCCGATCTGGCTCCGGCATTTCCGATACGGGCCGGCGGAATGGCTCTGGCGATCGCTCACGTACTGGCGCCCCCAGCCGATCCGGTCGCCGGCGGTTGCAGCGACTGGGGCGGCCATCGGATGAATGGCTGGCGAGCGGCCTTGCTCAGTAGGTTCCCGAGGAGCTCACCTCGTCTCCGGCGCGCGTGGCCAGCTTTTGCCAAACACCGGAAGGCGGCAAATTCTCCCACCAGCCGCCGGGGTTGATGGAGGCGCCCGTGGGCCGTAACCGCTTTGGGTCGAAGGTCCAGGATTCGATGGTCTCCTTGACGAACCGCGTGGACCCGTCGGCCATCAGAGCGTTGAGGCCCCCGGGATGAAGGCTCCAGGCCGAGGACGGAATCGGTTGAAAACTTTCGCCGGCATTGCGGAGGTTCGGGGGAAAGAGGGCCGTGAAGAGCGTGTCGCCCAGGTTTCCGGTCACGTACCAGCCGTAGCCATCGTAGGGGCCGATCACATTCGTCTGCTCGGCGACGAGGAGGGTGTTGCTCAAACCATCGGTGATGTCCGACAGGCGGATTGGCGATCGATCGTTGAAACATCCGTTGTTTTGTTCGATCTTCCGCGGGGAGACGAAACAATCGCGCGCCTCGGTGGGAAGCGCGCTGGTGTTGAGCGAGCCGAAGCATCCCGAATAGCTGGAGAAGACCATGAAGTACGCATCCCCCGTCAGGACGGGGATGCCATGGGTCGGCAACCGGTCGGGGTTGAGGCGGCGTGGTCGGCCGGCCCCGATGTCGCTCGGGCAGGCGTAGGCCGAGACCGAGAACGACCACGCGGTCGTGTTCTCCGGACCGAGGATCGCCAGGTTTTGATTGATCGCGTTGAAGAGCGCCCCACCCTCGATCTCGGGGAGGATCGCCACGAGGAAGCTCTTGTCGATCGACCGGGCGGAGCAGGGAGGGTTCGGGCCGGCGAAGCGTGGATCATAGAGCTTGTACCGCCCCGGCGGGAGCGAACCGGCAACCTGATCGTAGCCGTGGAGAGCGAGGCCGATCTGCCGCAGGTTGTTCAGGCATTGCCCCCTCCGCGCCGCCTCGCGAGCCGCCTGGACGGCGGGCAGCAGGATCGCGACCAGCAGGGCGATCACCCCAAGAACGACGAGGAGCTCGATCAAGGTCATCGCGGTGCGACGACGTTCAGGTCCGGGATGGAAACGCATCGGGCCAGCCTCCGAGGGGCGGACGATCCGGCCTCGCCATCAGGGATCGCAGGCCAGGTAAACCGGGAGACGAACCAGGGCGCCTTTCGTATCCTTCAGGACGATCTCGGTCTCCCGCAACCCGGCCGGGATGGAGTCGCAAGGATGCACCGTGACGACCGTCTGGAGATCGGACGAGCCGAGTCGCTCGAGCCGGACATCGAGGAAAGACGGCTTTCGAACGAGATCGAGTTGACCGCTCTCGGAGGAGTCGGCGGTGACGGTCGCCCTTCGCCTGAGTTTGGCCATCTGATCGGGGCTGCTCGCCGCGAAAAGAAGGCTTCGAGGCATCGCTCGCAGCCCCTCATGAGAGTCGATGGCGATCGAGAACGGGAGCGGATAGGTGACGCCCCGCTGCCGGACCTCGAAGGTCCCGGTCGCCGTCGGTACGGACTCGCGGGGCATCCGGCACGTCAGGCGAAGCAGGGCCTTGCCCACGACGAGCGAGGGGGCCTCCCGCGGCGAGACGCCCAGGCCGGGAATCGCTCGAATGGCATAAGGATCTTCGGAAACCAGCTCGACCGTCACGCAGTCGGGCAGACCCGAGGCACCGAGGAATTCCAGATGACCCCCGGACGCACCGCCGGGATAGCTGATCTCGATCTCTCGGACCGCGATTTCGCCCGCGCGCCGCGAGACCTCCAGCGAGGACGGGATGAGTCGAGGCGTCGACTTCCCGAACCAGGCGAGGTGGATCACCTGCTCCTTCCTCGGATCATTGCTCCCGATGAAAAGCTGAGCGGAGCCCGGCCCCGCGCCGGCCTTAACCGTCCCCTGGATCGAGCCCTTCTCGCCGGGCGCCAGGTCGCGGGGAGCATTGGCGACCGTGCATGAGCAGCTACTGGCGACCTTCTCGAAGTGGAGCGGCATCCCGCCTCGATTCTCCACGTCGATGGAGATCGCCTGCTGACCGGGGTCGACAACACCGAGGTCAAGCTGAGTCGACACGACGTGAAGCCTCGGCGCGGCGACATGATCTCGACAGCCCCCGATCCCCAGGGGCGATATCATCGCGATCGACAGAAGGACGCCTCGGGACCGTTCGCGACCTCGACGCATCATCCGGTTTTCTCCATGCGTTCGTTATCGGGACTCCTGGGCGACGCCTCGACGACCGGGTCCATGTCGGGCCTCCTCGCCTCTCCCGATGGACGCCGGGGACGGACCCACCACGCGAGTGCCCCAATCGCGACAACCATTAGGACGCGCGCCGCCCATCCCGACCAGGCCGGCGGCTCGCCGACTCTCGCCAGGAATGCCCGCTTCTGTTCGGCCTCGCTCGGGAAGGCAACGACAACGCCCGTGAAGTCTCTTCGGAATTCCTCGTAAGGATGGAGCATCGAGGGGCTGGGCGCATCCAGCAGGATCACGCCGGTGCGATGAAGCCCCATCAGGATCGCGTAGTGGCTTCCCGTCGCGTAGCGGGTCTCGCTGCGAAGCTGAACGATGCAGGGCAAGGGAACCGCGGGCAACTGGTCCCAATCGAGGCGCGCTCCAACCGGATCGAGGCCGATCGTACGAGAGGCACGCTCGAGATCGGCCACGGAGCACTCGCCATTGTCTCGGGGGTTGAGTTGTTCCTCGATCGAACCGAGCGGGACATGAACATTCTGGAGATGAGCCAGGATGGCCAGGCAGTTCAGTCCGCAACTTCGATAGGGATCTCGCCGGGTCACGTCCGATGGATCGGCGGCGAGTGCGGAACTCGCCAACGATGACGCGCCGAGCCATGCCAGTAGACCCAGGCACGGCACGAGGGATTCAAACCAGGGGACGCGCTTCGTCGGAGAGGTCATCACGGGATCGAAAGGTATCCGGGCCATGCTTCTACGCTCCCTTCACGGCCCACCGACGCCGCGCGGCGTAGATCGCGCCGGCCGCGCTCGCCACGGCAATACCAATCAAAAGAGGCCAGAACCAGCGAGGTTTCTCATCGGGCGGGATGAAAACCATCGCGGGGGGAGACCTGTCGGCCGGTGATAGCGAGTCGAGCTTCCTGTTCTCGTCCTTCGCGAGTTGGGCCAGGTACTTATCGGGATCCGCGCTGCCCTGGGTGTAAACGGCGTTGCGAGCCGCGTCCGTGACGGTCATGCCATCGGGGATCTTGACCTCGAACAACGAATCGGGAACGTCGACATTGAAGCGGGATTGATCCTCGATGACCCTCAATTCGTTCGTTCCGATATGCTTGCCGTAGAGCGGCGACGTCTCGCCCGAATGGTAGACTCGGGTCACCGTCCGAATCGGCGCCCAGACCCCCGCCGCGACCTCGCGGAGATCGTTCCGCACGTCCAGGCTGAGGGCCTCGCCCACGGTCTTCTGGAACCATTCCATTCTCCGCACCGGCATGAAGTTGCGGTCCGGATCGAGCCAGACTCTCCAGTGCAAGTTGTTATAAGAGGTCGGTTTCGGGGTCGCCGGAACATCGAGAACATGGAGCTTTCCCTCCCTCGGGAGGGATTTGGTGTTCCTCTCTCGCGAGAGCTGGATGCGATCGATGGAGCCGCCGAACATCCGGTACGTCGCCTCGTAGTCTTCGTACTGTTCAGAGCCGAACCACATGATGAACGGAGTGAAGTGGACGCTCGTCCCGTCGGGCTGGAATAGGTATCCCGTATTACCGTTCCAGATCATCGGCGGAGAGTAATGGCCATGCTCGTCCCTTTGGAACTCTCCTCGACGCTTGCCTCCCTTACGATAAATCCGTGAATACCGGGCGGGGAACTTGATCGCCTCACGTTCAGGAAGCAGCCGCCACTTCCCGTCCTTGTTGTCGACGAGGGGATTCGAGGTAAGCTCCAGGGACAGGCTATAGGATTCGATGAGGTCCGCGCCGGCGGCCCAGCGATCCAGAAGCTCTCGGGCGGAGAGACGATCCGATGCGGGCGGAGGTACTCGTTGCCCTTGCGAAACGAACGCCAATGCCAGGACCAAGGAACACATCGAGGTAGACATTGGAACCGCCCCCAAGCCAGCGTGACATCGATCGAGATGTTTTGACCCTGCAAGGAAGAAGCTCAAGTCAATCCGGCGTACCAGCCTGACCTTCTCGAGCGGGTCGGGCTGGAAAGCCTTACCGAGACCTCATGGCTGCCGTACTATCGCTTCCCCAACCGCGTCCGGGACCTACAAGATCTATTATTGAGGCTGAGCCGGACAGGCCCTGGGTAATCGAGTCGGCTGAACATTATATGAACCGCAAGATGTTGTTCCCATTTCTCCATTTATACAAGCACAAGCAAATCCATTGCCTTGCTGATTTACTCCCGCGCAAGTTGCGCCGGTCGTTTGAAATCCACAGGTTATACCTGTCTGAGTTTGGGTGAAGGCCGGGCAAGCGTTGTAGGCTCCGCTGGCGCTGGCCCAGCAGCCCCAGGACATTGTACCAATTGCTGAACATGAATTTGTACAGTCGCCACTGCAATTGGGATAGGACGAAGATCCGCAGGCCGTCGCGGTCGACGCATCGCTCAATGCATTTCAATAATATTTGTTGATGTAATAACATGTAGCGGGAGGATTTCCCCCGGCCGCCAGGATGCTCCTCTTCTCCTGGATCGTGAGCAGGTGGTTGCCGGAAGCGTGTCCGCCGATCAGGACGATAGCGGCGAGGATCAGCAAACTGAATGAGGTCACGTGGCGCCAGGAAAGGTCGATCGCGCGAGCTTGCATCGTCAAACTCCTTTGTGAGTGCGGATCGGGTGGAAACGCTTTTTTGCCTCAGTCTTGCTTGCATTGTCGACCGCCGAGAAAGGCGGCAAGTCAGGGATGCTCCTGAAGAGGATTCCCGTCGCGGACTTCGAGCATCACACGGAAGCGGAAGAGAGTCCGATCATTGTCCCCGATCCCCGTGATCGCAACCGAGAGGGAACCCCGGAAATCGGGATCGTGCGCTGGATCGAAACTGACCGTCATGGGCCTGCACTCATCGGCCCCGAGGGAACAGGAGGCGGGAACCGCCTGGATGCAGGGGCAGGTTGTTTCGATTCGCTCAATCACAACCGGCCGCGAACTCGGATTGCGGATCGTGAATTCGACTTTCGCGGGTTGCCTGGGCCCTAGGATTCCCAAATCCGCCGAACCAGGGTCGATCGCCAGTGGGAGGGCCGGCGGCGTGGATTTTGTTGGCTCTAACGAAAAAGAGGAGAGGGGGGGGCGGAATGCCGATCGGTGGAAAAGGATCGCAAGGTCAACGATAGGATCACGCTCAAGGTACCGCCCGCGGACAGGGCGGTCCATGAGATCCAACCGCGACGAGATCCACCGAACAGAAACGGCATCGGAGATCCTCCCGTTCGATCGGCTATGAGCGACTTGCGATCCAAGTGTTTCCAAGGCGGGACGCCATTGTCAAGACGATTTTTTTAAAGCGTCAATCGCTCGCAATTTCCCGAGCAGGTCGGCACTTTCCGAGGGCGTGGCCTCACCGCGCCATGTCCCGATAATCGGGGCATGGTCGCAAAAGGTGCGGATGCTCGTACCGAACGCGGACAGAGGAGACAAGGCCCCACATGTTTTTCCTGGAAAAGGAATGTGTCTTTCGTTAAATAGAGAATCAGGGAAATTGCGAGTGGGGGCGGGTCGATTCGAGGCGAGCGCGCAGGATTTCGGCCATCGGGCCGACGTGCGGTTCCTGGAGCAGCCCGATATGATCGCCGGGGACCTCGTGGACCGAGACACGGCCCGGGGCCACGCGTCCCCAGCCGAGCATTGGGTCGACCACCTGAACGGCCGGGTCGTACAGCGAATCACCCATCGCGTGGCGATTCGCGAGGATGAACAGGTCGATCTCGCCCGGATAAGGACCGGGAACGTACTGGCTTGCTGCGCGGGCGAAGATTGCGCGGAGTCCGTCGGGATTCTGATCGACCGAGGGGGAAATCTCGTCCCCACGGAGGGCCCGGCGGAGTTTCGTCAGCCGGACCCCGAGCTTGTGCCGGAGATATTTCGGTCCGAACCGGAACAGGTTGGCCGCATGACCGGCGAGCCGGCCGATCGGCGATCGAAGGGTCGCGGCCCAGGGCGTCGGCGAGTCGAAGAGGGCGAGCACGCCGACATTCTGGCCCTCGGCCGCGAGTTGCCGGGCCATCTCGAACGCGACGACCCCGCCGAACGAGAGACCACCGAGGTGATAGGGACCATCGGGCCAGAGGGATCGTACCTCCTCGATGTAAGAGGCCGCCAGTTCCTCCACCCTCGGGTAGTCGCGCCGGACCTCGCGGAAGAGCGCGTAAACCGGCTGATCGGGACCCAGCCGGCGCGCCAGCGGCTGGTACAGCCCGACCGCCTCGCAAAGGAATAACGGAGGCCGCGACCCCTCGGCCCGAAGCGGAGCCAGCGACGAGGCGCGTGCCTCTCGGTGGCCGAGGATTCGCCTGGCGATTTTCCGGGCGGTGCGCTCGCGATAGAGCACCGAGAGAGGCAGCTCGACCCCAAACACTCGTTGGAGCCGGACGGCCAGCCGGGCGACCACCATCGACGTCGCACCGTGGTCAAAAAGATCGTCTTCGGGCCCGATCGGCCCGGTTCCGAGCGCCTCTTCCCATTCGCGAAGGACGCGAGCCTCGGTCGGCCGCTCGGGTGCCTGGTCGGTGGAACGGCCGGCGACGATGGGTGTCGGCGCTGGCGAGGATCGGTCGGGCCTGGGGGCGACTGGGAGCGTCGATAGCGGGCGATTGGGATCGTGGGCGATTGTCTCCAGCACCAAGAGATAGTCGCCGATTGTCGCGGTGATGGTCGGGTCGTCGAACAGGGCGGTCCGGTAGACGAACGCCCCGCGAAGACCGCCAGCCTCCTCCCAGATCGAGACGAACAGGTCGAAGTCGGAGGTTGGATTGCGGATCGCCCGGGGCTTGGAGTCGAGACCGAAGAGCTCCAGGGGCGGCGGCCATCCGATGTCGAGCGAGAAGAGACAGCGGCCGAGCGGGACCGACCGCAGCGAGGGTGCCTCGCTGATCGACTGGAACGGCAGATCCTGGTGGCGAAAGGCCGCCAGCGCCTCGCGACGGGCCTGGGCCACGAGCGTGGCGAAGGACGGATCGCCCGAGAGGTCCAGGCGGATCGGCAGCAGGTTGTTGAAGTAGCCGATGAGGTCTCGGGTGCCGGACCGATGCCGTCCCGAGGTTGGGGTCACGATCACCAGATCATCCTGGCCGCACTGGCGGTGGAGCATCGCGGCGAACGCGGCGAGCAGGACCATGAACGGCGTCGCACCCTCGCGCCGGGCGATCTCGGCGACGGCCGACGCCGTCGGCGCGGGGATCGTCCAGAGCCGGGAAGCGCCCCGGCGGTCGACGGCCGACGGAGCCCGGCGATCGGCCGGCAGCCGCAGCGGCGGCGGTGGCGAGACGGCCAGCCGGTCGTGCCAGTATCGCCGGGCGGTCTCCGCGGCCGGAGAGGCTAGCCATCGGCGATGCCGGAGCCCCGCCTCGGAATAGGTGACCGGCTGCTCGGGGAACCTCGGCGCGCGTCCCTGGAGGGCCGACGCATAACCCTCAGCCAGCTCGCGGCCCAGAACCGCGAACGACCAGGCGTCGGAGACCAGGTGATGCATCACGATTGCCAGGTCATGCCCCTCGTCGGCCCATCGGATGAGGACCACCCGCCAGAGCGGGCCGCGGGCCACCTCAAACGGGCGCGAGGCCGCCTCGCTCGCCACTTTCTCGGCTCGGGCGATTGCCCTGCCTTCTTGCCCCTCGGAGTCGCGGACATCGACGACCTCGAAGGCCGACTCCGGCACCGTCTCGGCGATCACCGCGATCGGTCCGTCGCCTCCTTCCGGAAACGCGGCGCGGAGGGTTTCGTGCCGTCTCGCCGAGCCGACGACGGCCTCCTCCAGCGCATCGATATCAAGCGGGCCGCGGAGCCGGTAAGCCACGGCGATATTGTAGACCGAGCCCGCCAGGTCCAGCCGGGAAAGCAGCCAGAGCCGCTCCTGGCCGGTCGAAAGCGGTCGGACGTCCGCGCGGCCAGCGTCCGTCGGCGAGATCCAGGCGAGGCCCGAACGACGCTGGTCGAACGGCGCCGACAACGCGGGAAGGGTCATAATGGTGCGACTCATGGGATCTCCGGGAGAAAACGCGCGGATCGATCGGCGTGCGGAAGGGCCGGAATTTTGCCTGATTTTTCGAGCAATTCATGGATCCTCAACGGCCCAGGAAATTCCTGTGCGTTGAGGATCCGTGATCAGTTCCGAAAGAGGGCATCTCGATCCTGCCGGGCCTGCCGGGCCGGTCATGCCATGGGAGCGGACGCGCCTGGAATCGGAACGGCCCCGCCCATCCGACCGAGGAGGGCGTCGACCTCGGCGTCGGAAAGGCCGTCGACCCATCCGTCGCCGTCGATGGAGACCGTGCCGCTGGCACCGGCGGCAAGCTGGCCGACGAGGAATCCGGCGATCTCGGCGATCGAGGGATAGTCCCAGGCCAGGGTTGGCGGGAGGGTCAATCCGAGCCACTCCTCCAGGTCGCCGACGAGCATCATCGCCGTGACGGAGCTCAGGCTGTAGTTCAGCAGCGACTTTCCGGTATCGACCTCGGCCCGAGGCATGCCGATCTCGCGAGCGATCCAGTCGATCAGCCAGGTCTCGATCGCCTCGCGGGTCGGCGCCTGCGGTTGTGTTTCGATGCTCATGATGCGTCTCCTGTAGAGTTGTCCGGCCCGATCCTCGATGCGATTCCGAATGGCCGGATCGATGCGTTTCGATCAATGGAGAGAGGTTTCCGAGGGGCCCTTGCCGGTGACGACACCCTCCCGGCGACGGAGGAGCCGGTCGGCCAGCCGCTTTCGCTGTTCGGTCGTGAGTGACTCGATCTCGACAACCGCGCCGGCGGTCGCGATCGGATCGCGCGGTACCTCGGCCGGATCGACATTTCCGGGCAGGTGGCCCATCGATGGGAAGCCGCCGCCGGTCGGGTCGCGGCGGAGCAGCGGGTCGATCGCCTCCTCAATACCTGGAGGAGCCTGCTCGACGTCGCCGATGGCCGCCGAATAGCCGGCGACCGCCTCGAGGATCGCACGCGCCGGCATGATCAGCCGCTCGGAGGCCGGGCCCATCACCGCCTCCTCAAAGGCCGACGCATACTGCCGCTCGGCCATCGCCACGACGAGGTCCATCGGCCCCGACCACGTCCGTTTCGCCGTTGCCGCCGCCGCCCGCGCCGAGGCCAGCACCAGGCCCTGGATCGCCACCCGGCCGGCCAACGTATAAGCCCACGAAAGCGCTGACGACCGGTCTCCCAGCGCCTTCATCGTGGTCTCCGAGAGGCAGCGATCGCGCGCCCGGAGAGCCGCCTCGCGCAGACCCGCCGAGATTTCGGGCGAGCCCAGTCGATCCGAGAGAAGCCGGTGCAGCGCGGAGGAGTGATCCACCCGTCGACCGACCGAGAGGGTCATCAGCTCGTTGGCCCCCTCTCCGATCCGGAGCATCCGGCAATCCCGGAGGATCTGCGCCGCCGGGTTGTTCTCCATGTATCCCCGTCCGCCGAGAATCTCGACCAGATCATCCGAGGTTTCCCAGAGAGCATCCGAGGCGACGATCTTGGCGATCATGCAGGCTTCCTCGGCCGGATAGTCGCCGGCGTCGAGAGTTTCGACCAGCGGGGCCATGAGCGCCTCGACCATCGCGATCCGGATCGTCGCCCGGCCGACCCATTCCCGGGCGATCGGGCTATCAATCAGCCGGCCGGTCGAGACCCATCGGCGGCCGGCGAAGCGGGCCATCATCGAGGCGCATCGCTTCATCCCGCCGAGGCTCATCGCGCCCATGCAGAGCCGGGCGATCAGGAGAGCCTCGTCGGCGACCTCCATTCCCTTGCCGACCTCGCCCAGCAGGTGCTCGGGACCGACCTCGACATCCTCAAAAAAGAGCCCGTTTTGCATGATGCTCCGGACGCCCATGGTCAGGCTCTCCGGCCCGACGCGAAGGCCCGGCATCCCCTGCCGAACGACGAAACCGGAGACCTGTCCCAGCCGCTCTCCCTCGCCCACCGTTCGCGCGAAGACGCTGACGATCCCCGCCCAGCCCGAGGCATTCCACCGCTTCGCCCCCCGGATTCGCCAGCCGCCCCGGCCGTCGGGAGTGGCCGTCGTTTCCAGGTTCGGCAGGTTCGAGCCCGCCACGGGCTCCGTCAGACAGAACGCCGAAAGCGCGCGTCCACTCGCCAGAATCGGGAGCAACTCGGCCCGCTTCGACAGGGTCGCATACCCCATGATCGGCCGGATTCCATTGGCGTTGTGGATGAAGATCAGCGAGGCCAGGCTCAGGTCGATCGCCGATAGCTGCTCCAGAACCCGGAAGAAGTCGACGAAGCGAAGCGCTAACCCTCCGAATGCCTCGGGGATCTGCATCCCCAGCAAACCCTGGTTGCCCAGGTCGAGGATCACGTAAGGCGGAACACATCGTCGCTCGTCGAACAGCCGCGAGTCGATCCGAGCTTCTGCGTAGGCCCTTAGCCAGTCGATCAACTCGTCCGCCCGTCGCCGGCTTACCTCGGCCGCCGCCGGCGCGGGTGCGTGAATCGGTTTCATGGGGGAATGCCTCCGTTGGGTGCGCTGAGGTTTGGTTTGATGCCGAGGGCCGATGGCCCTTCGGATACCATTCCGTGCCGTCCTTGTGGGGGAACCTTTAACTCAGATAACAACAAATAATATAATAATCACTGTAAACTTAAAATTTAAATATTTTACATTAATAAATAGTCTATTAACTGAATCAATGAAGTTAGCTTATGAGCCTCTCAAACCAGGTCTTTCCGTAAACCTATTGGTTTCGGTTTCAAGGACACATTGCCGCGAGTGGGATAAGGGGGGGGTCAGGGCATGCGGATGTTCTGAATGCGGGTGACGCCGGCGACCCAGCTTGCGAGGACTTCGGGAGAATGGGGATCGAGCAAACGGGCGCAGTCGTGGCGGCGGATTTTGCCACTGGCGGTCTTCGGCAGGCTCCCACGGGCCAGCAGGGCCGCGGCGTGGATGGAGACCTCGTGTTCCTCGGCGACGGCGTGTCGGATGGCTTCGAGCAGACGGGCGGTGTCGGCGTGGGTTGGAAGGGCGCCTCGCTCGACCTCGGCGGCGAGGGCGAGGCGTTCCTCGCCATCGATCGAGATCGGGAACGCCGCGACGCCCGAGGGGCGGATGTCGGGGTCGCACCGTTCGACCGTCCACTCGATGTCCTGGGGCGCGTGGTTGGCTCCCGCGACGATGATGAGGTCCTTGATCCGGCCCGTCAAATAAAGCTCGCCGTTGCGGAGGAATCCCAGGTCGCCGGTGCGAAGATAGGGGCCCTCGCCGGTTCCCTCGATCGTGGCGCGGAAGGTCTCGTCGGTCGCCCGGTGATGACGCCAGTAGCCCAGGGCGACGCTGGGGTCGCGGAGCCAGATCTCGCCGATCTCGTCGGGGCCGCGGCGGACTCGCGTCACGGGGTCGACGATCGCGACGTCGAACCGGCCGACCACCGGGCCGCAGCTTGTGACCTCGCGCACGTTTTCCGCGTTCGGAGGGGCCTCGACAACCCGCCCCTCGGCCAGGGCCTCGGCCTGAAATCGGCCGATTTTCGGCTCGATCGAGGGCGAGGAGCACGAGACCATCAACGTCGCCTCGGCCAGTCCGTAGGCCGGGCAGCATGCCTTCCATTTCAGGCCGAGAGGGGCAAACGTTCGGTGGAACGCTTCCAGCACCTTCGGATTGATCGGCTCGGCGCCGTTGCCGGCTGATCGGAGCGAGGACAGGTCGATTCGGTCGAGCTGATCGGGGCGGATTCGTCGAACGCAATGTTCGTAGGCGAAGTTTGGTGCCTGGGTGTGGGTCGCGCGGAGCCGGGTGATGGCTTCGAGCCACTGCGAGGGGCGCTTGAGGAACGCAAAAGGCGACATCATATAGGCGGGCGTTCCGTTGGAGAGCGGAACCAGCAAGCCCTCGATCAGGCCGTAGTCGTGGAAGTACGGCAGCCAGGTGACGGTGGCACTCTGGGGGTCATACTCGCCGCACCGACGAAGGTACTCACAATGGTGGATCACGTTTCGATGGCTGATCATGACGCCCCGGGGCGTGTTCGTCGATCCGGAGGTGTATTGCAGGTAGGCCAGGTCTTCGGGCTGGGCATCCGACCCAAACCAGGCGTCCTCATCTCCCTCGTCGAGGTCCGCCAGGAAGAGGAAGTGGACCGAATCGAGGCCGGGGATGTCGCGGGTGCCGTCGAGTAGCCGGCGGATGGTGGGCCCGACGATCGCGATCGAGGCGCCGGCGTTGGCGGCGATCGCGCGGAGTCGGGGGAGCGTGCGTTTCAGCCGGCTGGCCTCGGGCGGCGGGGCGGGGATCGCGACGGCGCCGGCGTAAAGGCAGCCGAAGAATGCGGCCAACACGTCGAGCCCGGCCGGGAATAGCAGGAGCACCCGCGCTCCCAGCTCGGCCGACCCCCGAAGCCGGCCCGCGAGTCGACGGGCAAGCCGGTCGAGCTCGGCATACGTAAGCTGCCGGCGGACCTGCCCGGCGTCGTCGAGCTCGGCGAACGCGAGGGCATCAGGACGATCTTCGGCCAGCCCGCGGAGCAATTCCACCAGCGTTCTCGGCGCCGAGCGGGAAGTCCATGCCATCGTCGGCTCGATTTCCAAAAATGCCTTGAGGAACATGATGGAATTCTCCTCGATCATCGGG
The DNA here is from genome assembly GCA_027449865.1 of Planctomycetales bacterium. GTDB lineage: Bacteria > Planctomycetota > Planctomycetia > Isosphaerales > Isosphaeraceae > JAKAUH01. The sequence continues at coordinate 32,721 of DAIDKV010000052.1, read as the reverse complement.
GGGCGAAATGGATGGTAAGCCCCTCGGGCGGGCCGACCAGGGTGCCGTATCGGATCTCAGCGCCGCCCGGCGCGCCGGGGGCGAGCTTCCATCGAGAGACGACCAGGGCGAGAACGATCTGCATCGACATGGGCGCGAGCGTCGTGCCCAGGCAGCGCCGAGCCCCACCGCCGAACGGCAGGTACTCGTGGAGTCCGAACCGATGTTCCAGGAACCGCTCGGGGCGGAAGGTCATCGGCTCGGGGTAGAGGTCTGGGCGGCGGTGGACCAGGTAAGCACAAGGCGCCGCGGTCGCGCCGACGGGCAGTTTGTGGCTGCCGAATTGCCTCGCCTCGGTCAGCCGACGACCCGAGGCCGTCGGCAAGACCGGGTGCATTCGGAGCAATTCCTGGCAGGTCGCGGAGAGGTACGGGAGGCGGACGATTTCGGTCGGATCGGCGGTTCTGGCGTCGCCGAGGGCCAATTCGACCTCGGCACGGGCGGCGTTTTGCACGCCGGGCGCCGCGGCGACGTGCGCCAGCAGCCAGGTCAGGGCGAAGGCAATCGGGTCGACGGCGGTGATCGTCAGCGTGCGGACCTGGTCGACGCTCTCGGCGTCGGAGAGTGGCTGGCCCTCGGAGTCTCGGGCGGCCAGCAGGCGGTCGAGCAGGTCGAGGGCGCGATCGCCGCGGGACGACGATCGTCGAAGCTCCAGCTCTTCGGTGATCCAGCCGGCGAGCCGGGGGCGAAGCCGGTGCAGGCCGACCCACGGCTTCCACGCCCGGGTGTCGCGCCAGACCTCCTCGCGGAACCAGGCGACCATCCGGTCGGCGGCCTCGCGGCGCTCGCCAAAGATCAGCGCCGAGAGCATCCGGACAGCCATTTCGTGGAAGAGCGGCCGGAGAGCGACCGTCGCTTGTGGTCTATCTCCCAGAGCCGCGTCGAGCATCTCGGAAGCGGTTCGGGCGATGGCGATGGCGTGCGCATCCCTTTCTGCATGGTCGAGCGCCGAGGCCACGGCGCACTTGATCCGGCGGTGTTCGTCGCCATCCTGGAGGAACAGGGCATGATCCCCCATGGCGATCCGATAGCCCTCGTTGAACGGACGGCATTCGTACGACGAGGCGGGCGCCCGGAAGATTTCACGAATGGCCGCCGGATCGCCGAACATGACGGTCGGTCCGTTGGCTCCCAGATCGAGCGTGAAGACGTCGCCAAATCGGGCCGCGCAGGCGTCGAGCAGCTCCAGCGGGCGCTCGATCCAGAGCCGGGCCTGCTGCTCGGCCGGCAAGTCAGGCCCGGGCGGCAGCGCGACCGTCGCGCTCTCGCAAAGGAGTGTCTCCATACCAGGGTCCTCAGCAAATTCGCATATATGCCGAAAACACGATCGGTCCAGGCGCCCATCGCGGCGCGCGGCGGGACACTCGATCGGCCAGCCCGGCCTGTGGTCGGGCCTCGAACGACCATCCGACGAGATCGGCGTTCGCTCGCTTCCGGCCAGGGCGCAACCATCGACGGTCGACCCATCAAGGATCAACCAGGCCCTGGCCTGAGTGGGGCTCCGTAATCATCGTCGCCGGGCATTCACCGTGATCTCTACGGCTTCTGAACCCGGAATCACGTCATTCGCCTGGACGGGCATGGACCCGGCGAACTTCGCGAGCAAGGGATGTCTGGCCTGCTGCTCAGAATCCCGGATGGACTTGATCTTCCAGATCGGTACTGATCAGCTCATCGATGTCTGATCGATCCCGTCCGACATTATCAATCCCCCTGTGGGCAGGTCAATACAGAGACGATGCGATTCTCGCAAAAGCAAGGGATTGCGATGCCAATTTTCAACATGGCCCCGGCCAAACTAAGTATTCGATGATTGCCAGATTAATCCATTTCGGCTGAGGAGCCGAGCGAGGTGGGGACGCCGCGGTTCGCGAGATCCAGTCTCGCGTGGTATTCTGACAACAGGCTAGGAACGGATCACAATGCGAATAACGGAGGGGTGATCGCACAGAATTATCATGTCTGGAATGGATCGGGTGCGCTCGAGGGATACACGCTGACGGCGGCGACCTCGGGGACCTTTGAAATCGCGCGGGTTGGATCGACGGTTTCCGGCTATTTTGACGGCAACCTCATCGATTCCGAGACAGAGACGGGGGCATTGACGTCCATCGGGTTTGTGTTGCAAAATTTTTCGGGGAATGACGCGATCCAGGCCACTTACACGAATTTCTCGGTGTCGGCGGCGGCGGTGCCGGAGCCGACGGGCCTGGTCTTGCTGGGTCTCGGGATGGTCGGTGTGGCGGGTCTGGGATGGCAACGGTGGCTCCGGGCTCGCTGCTGAGAAGGATGGAAGGGCTGGGCTGGGCCGGTTTGCTGCTGGTTTGGGAGGGGATCGCCGGCCCCAGCCCTCGTCTTTGAATTGGCGACGCGAAGCCAGGACCCGGTGGCGGGCCAGCCAGGAGTTTCCTCGACAATGAGGAGGTCGAACCGTCGTGCGAATCCATTACCTTGAAATCGTGACCAGAGAGGTCGAGGCGGTCTGCGCGGCCTATTCCGCGGCGAATGGCGTGGAATTTGGTCCGCCCGACGCGCGTCTGGGCCAGGCCCGGACGGCCGAGCTTCATGGTGGCGGGCTGGTGGGAGTACGGGCCCCGCTGCATGAGGCCGAGGAGCCGGTGACGCGACCTTACTGGCTCGTGGACGACATCGAGGCGGCCCTCGCCGAGGCGGTGGCGCGGGGCGGCGTGGTGGCCCATCCGGCGATGGAGATCCCCGAGCACGGCATCTTCGCCATCTACTTCCACGGCGGGATTCAAAACGGACTCTGGCAGCTCTCGAAAGCGTGATCCTTGGGACACGGCCGCGGAAGCGCCGGTGAGCTTCGTCCGGGCGACGTGGCCGGTGATCCGTCTACAAAACCGAACGGCCAAGTGTCGCGTGGAGGGCCGATCGGGCGCGGAGCAGCGTTGGCGAGTCGCCCGAGCCGACGTTCAGCCTTCGGACGGCGAACGGGTCGGTCGAGCCGGGCCGGTTGATCCCCTCGATCGCCGCGAACCCGACACGATACCCCGCGCGGGCGGCCAGGGCCATCGTCGACGCGTTGAAGGCGCCCGGCCATCCGTATGGATAGGCGATCGCCTCCACCTGGCGGTCGAGCCGGTTTTGAAGCACGGTTTTCGAGCCGGCCAGCTCGGCAAACTGGGTCTCGTCGTCGAGCGTGGCGAGCTTTCGGTGCGTCTGGCCGTGCGAGCCGATGGCGAGGCCCGTCGCGGGGCCAGTCAGGGCGCGCACCTGGTCCCAGTCGGTGAAGAGCGCCTGGCCCATCGCGGCGGAATCGGGCGCAACGCCGGAGCGGTCGGCGAGCGTTTTTACGAAGCCGTTCACGTCCTCGACCGACTCCGACAGAATCGCGGCGATGAGGGCGCGGATCGCCTCGGAGCGCGGGCCGTCGATCAGGTCGATCGCAAGCGGAGGCAGGCCGCCGGAACGAGGCAGTTCCCATCGACGCGCCGGCGCATGTTTGAGAATCCAGGCCACCTCGTCCCACCAGGGAAGCCCAGGCTCGTCGAGGAAATCGGTCGGCAGAAAGAACGCCGCCGGTAGGCCCAGCTCCCGCAGAATCGGCGCGGCGGTCTCGAAGTTGTCGCGGTATCCGTCGTCGAAGGTGATCAGGGCCGAGCGGTCGGGGTGGTCGCCGGATCGAAGACGCTCAATCGCCTCGTCGAGCGTGAGAACCCGGAATCGCCGGGCAATCTCCTGGACCTGTGCCCGAAAGCCCTCGGCCGTCGCGGAAATCACCGGATCGTAATACGGATCCGACGCCGGATCCGCGATCCGGTGATACGTGAAAACCGTTAACCCCGGCCTCGATCCGGCCATTCGATCCAGGAGCGATAAGACCCCCAGACCACTCGACAACCTCGCCAGGCGTTCGCGTTTGGCTTGCACTATTTTGGTAATTGTTAATTGGTAATTGCTAATTGGTATTCTGGAATTTGCCGTGCGAATCTTTCGATTTCTGATCGAGTCCTTGGCCACCCGAATCTGGCCTCTGGAATCGAAACTTGCGCGCGGATGGCTGGGGCATGCGTCGACGGGGGTACGCTCGCTAAGCGAAGTCCACTCGATACGCTCGGATACGATTCGCCGGGATCGCTCGCGACGGAGACCCACACCCGCGGTAGTATAGTCGCAAGCGAGGCGGGCTGGCGAGGGGTGGAGCGTTCGGGGGATGGCGATATGCTGCGAGGCATCCTGGTCGGGTTGGACACGACCGAGCACGGCGAGGTGCTGGCCGGTCTGGCGATTCGGTGGGCACGCCGATTTGGGGCCTCGCTGACGGGTTTGGCGATTGTCGACGAACCGGGCATCCGGGCGATTGAGCCGCTGGGGCCGGTCGGGGGTCGGCCGGGGGTCAACCCGGTGTATTACCTCGGCTACGAGAACCGGATGGACGAGGCTCGCCGGCGCGCGGATCGACTTGCGGCCGAGTTCGTCGCTCGATGTGCCTCGGCCGGGATCGAGCATGAGGAAGTCATCGACGAGGGCGAGCCTGACGAGGTGATCGCGCGTCGGGCCCGCTCGCACGACCTGGTTTTGCTCCCGCGGCGGTCGCACTTCGAGTTCACGGCCCGCGAGGATCTGCCCGATGAAGGACTCGTGCGCCGGGTCCTCAAGGATACGCCCCGGCCCATCGTTGTCGTTCCAGAGACGTCCGCGCCCGAGGGGCCGGTTGTCGTCGCCTATGATGGGAGCCTCCAGGCCGATCGGGCGATCTCGGCATTCGAGGCGACCGGACTGGGCGCGACGGGGCGCGTTCACATCGTCAGCGTCGCCGAGGGCCCCGACGAGGCCACCCGCCACGCCGAGCACGCCCGACACTTCCTCGACCTGCACGGCCTGGCCGCGATGGCCCACGCCATCGCCTCCAGCGGCTCGCCCGCGTCCGTCGTGCTGGCCGAGGCCCGCCGCCTCGGCGCGGGGCTCCTGGTGATGGGGGCTTATGGAAAGCCCGTCCTCCGTGAGTTCTTCCTCGGTTCGGCCACCCGCACATTGCTCGCCGAGTGCCCCATCCCGATGTTCCTCTACCATTGAAGTGTTGCCGGAAGACCTCAGCGTCCGCCATCGGCATCAGCGGCCCCTCGACGCCCCGCGCATATTCTAGGATGATAACGTCGCTTGAGACGGACCCGCGACGCATCCCGCCGCGAGAAGGCCGCGCGGGAAGCCTACCTCGTTCGGGTCCACACATCCAGGAGAACGCCCATGCAGATCCGAATGGCGGGCGGGCGCTGGCGGCCCGGCCCGGGAGTGAGGCGCCGCGCGCGCAGGCCCCGACGGTCGGCGGTTGGCCTGGCCCGGCTCGAATCACTGGAAACCCGGGCCTTGCTCACCTCCGCGGCTTTTGCCGTCACCAGTGACTGGGGGACCGGATTCGGCGGCCAGATCACGATTACCAACACCCAGTCCGTGGCCGTGAGCAACTGGTCCCTCAGCTTCCAGTGGGATCGATCGATCTCCAGCATCTGGGACGCCACCGTCGCCAGCCACTCGGGAAACACCTACACCATCGACAACGCGGGATGGAATGCGACCATCCCCGCGGGCGGTTCGGTCTCGTTTGGATTCAATGGAGCCTCGGGCAACGTGGGCTCGGATTTCCCCTCGAATTACGCGCTGGATGGCCTCGCGATCAGTTCCACGCCGGCACCCACGCCCACGCCCACGCCGGTTCCCACGCCGACACCCACCCCGGTTCCCACGCCGACGCCGAGCCCCACGGATGCCTCGGTTTCGTTCGCGGTGACGAGCGACTGGGGGACGGGATTCGGCGGGCAGATCACCGTGGTCAACGACGGATCATCGCCGATCAGCAACTGGACGCTCGGCTTCACCTGGGATCGGTCGATCGGCAGCATCTGGAATGCGACCAGTGTGCAGTCGGGGAATCAATATACGATCAACAATGATGGCTGGAATGGGACGATTCCGGTGGGGGGTTCGGTCTCGTTTGGCTTCAACGGGTCGCCGGGGAACGTGGGAACGGACGTGCCCTCGAACTACGTATTGAACGGGACGCCGCTGGGGCCGGCGGTTCCGCAGATCAACCTGAGTAATGTCTCGGTGAATGCCGGGGCGGCGGGCGCTCAGGCTATCTTCACGGCGACGCTTTCGCAGGCGGCGACGCAGGCGGTGACGGTTGGCTACACGACGGTCGACGGGACGGCCCGCGCGGGGACCGACTACGCGGCGACCACCGGGACGCTCACGTTCCCGGCCGGAGTGACCAGCGAGACGTTCGCGGTTCCGATCCTGCCGGAGACCTCGGTGAAGCCCAACCTAACGTTCCAGGTGGAGCTCTCGGCGCCCTCGGGCGCGGCGCTCGGAACGTCGTCGGCGATGGCGACGATCGTCGACACGATCACCGCGCCGCCGACGGCGAGTGGGATAACCACGGTCGTTACCGGGAGCGTCGCGCAGTCGATCGATGTGCTGGCCTCGACGACGGATCCGAGCGGGTATCCGCTCTCGGTCTCGGGCTTCACGCAGCCGGCGCACGGGACGGTCGCGGCGGGGACGGGCGGGGCGGTCGTCTACACGCCGGCCGCCGGCTACCTCGGCGCCGACGCGTTCACGTACACGGTGAGCGACGGGCACGGCGGATCGGCGACCGCGACGGTGGCGCTCACGGTTGTCTCGCCGTTCCAGGCGAATAGCTGGGGACACTTCTTCGCGCCTTATGTCGACATGACCCTGTATCCGACCTATAACCTCTCCACGGCGATGCAGTCGGCCGGGCTGAAGGATTTTACCCTGGCGTTCATCACGGCCGACGCGAACAACGCCCCGGCCTGGGGCGGCTATTCGGCGTACGAGGTCAACGGCGGGACGTTTGACCAGGCGATCCAGGCGCAGGTGGCGCAGGTTCGGGCGGCGGGCGGCCACGTGAGCGTCTCGTTCGGCGGCGAGGCCGGCACCGAACTCGCGCAGGCGATCACCAATGTGGGAGCGTTGACGGCCGCCTATCAGCAGGTGATCAACGCTTATCATCTGACGCATATCGACTTCGACATCGAGGGCGCCGCGGCGGCTGATCCGGCCTCGATCGACCGACGATCGCAGGCGATCGCCGCGCTTCAGGCCAGTGCCTCGGCGGCCGGCAAGACGCTCGACGTTTCGTTCACGCTTCCGGTTCTGCCGAGCGGTCTGACGGCGAACGGGTTGTACGTTCTTGAGTCGGCGCTGAAGTATGGGGTGAAGATTTCGACGGTCAACGTCATGGCGATGGACTACGGCGACTCGGCGGCTCCCAATCCGCAGGGTCAGATGGGGACCTACGCGATTGATGCGGCGACGAGCCTGCACACCCAGCTCGCGACGCTTTACGGTGGGACGCGAACGAGCAGCGAGCTTTGGGGGACGATTGGAGTCACGCCGATGATTGGTGTAAATGACGCCTCGGACGAGGTTTTCGGCCTCTCCGACGCGAGCCAGCTTCTGGCGTTCGCCGAGTCGGTGGGGCTGGCCGAGATCTCGATGTGGTCGCTGGGCCGCGACCAGCAGGCGCCCGGTGGAGCGCTCAGTTACGCGGTCGACAATGCGAGCTCGATCGTCCAGTCGCCGTTCGCGTTTTCGGACATCTTCGAGGCGTATACCGGATATGTCTGAGCCGGATGAGAGGCTGGGTCGAGGCGCGTCGGGATTGTCCGGCGAGCCTCGACCCGGGTGATTTTCTTCAGGGCGCGAGGAGGACCACGGTGTGCTTCCGGCGGAGCTTGTTGAGCTCCCTGTCCTTGACGAGCGCCAGGCCGGTCGCGGTCGGCTTGTGAAAGGCGATCTCGCGGCCGTTGAGGTCGTAGAGCTTTCTCCCTGTCAAAACGACGAGGCGAACACATGGATGAGGAAAACTCGAGAGCCCTCGCCGAACCGTTCTCTCGCGCTGGCGAGGTGGATCCAGCCTGGGAGATACCCCCAGCCGGGAGCAGGGGCGCCCGGGCGGATCTATATCCGACGAGGATCAAGGCGGAAAGCCGCCCGGAGACCGCGACCGGGGTAGCGGGCCGGCGAGGGCGATGGATATCCGGGCTAGCTGTGCGGGAGATCGAGGTCCGTTCGATCGCCCCGGCCGCTATCGACGATGGCCAGCCGGCAGACGAGGCCGGGTTGGCGCGGAGTCCAGGCCAACGCCCGGGGCCTTGAACCTGCCCCGTTAGAGTCCTCCATTCGACGGCTCGCCATCACCGGATTCACCACCGAGGGCCAGGCGCGAACGCGAATCCCGAGGCCCTGGCTCGCGCCAGGGGTCGAACCCGAGGGGCTCAGGATGATCGGTATCGCGAGCATCCGGATCAGGAGCAAACTGAGGAGAACTCTCGATCCCAGGGCAGACACAGGGTCGCTCCGTGAGGGCGGGAATCACGCGATACGAGCCGTCAAACCCGGATCACGACCATCCATGGAATGGTCCGATTCTGGAAAACTTCAAATGAATATTCCATGAAATCAACTCCGATATCTTTCGGTCCGCGTAGGGTCGGCCGTCGTGATCGTGCGGATCCGCGATCTGGGAACGGCCGGGACCGGCCCATTTCGCGGGGCGGCGGCACCCTCTACAATCGGACGGTCGACTTCATCCCGAACCCGGATTGGAGGCTCGTCCCGTGCGAATTTCTCGGAGTTTGACGTTCTCGATTCTGGTCGCCGCGCTGGCCCTGTCGCTCGCGCCGGCGATCGTGGAGGCGCGGCCGAAGGCCGACGGCCGACCGAACATTGTCTTCATTTTCAGCGACGACCACGCCTACCAGGCGATCTCCGCCTACGGAGACCCCCGCAAGCTGATCGAGACGCCGAACATCGACCGGATTGGCCGCGAGGGGATGCGGTTCGATCGCTGCATCGTGCCGAACTCCATCTGCGGACCGAGCCGGGCGACCGTCCTGACCGGAAAATATTCGCATGCGAACGGATTCTATAACAACAGCAACAGCCGGTTTGACAGCTCGCAGACGACATTCGCCAAGCTGCTGAGGTCGGCCGGCTATCAGACGGCGATCATGGGAAAATGGCACCTGGTGAGTGCCCCCACCGGCTTCGACGAGTGGAATATCCTGCCGGGGCAGGGGGTCTACTATAACCCGCCGATGATTCACAATGGCGAGCGGGTCAAGCATCAGGGCTATGCGACCGACATCATCACCGATTTGAGCGTCGACTGGCTGAAGGGCCGCGACCGGTCGAAGCCGTTCATGCTGATGTACCAGAACAAGGCGCCCCATCGCGAGTGGTCGCCGGCCCTTCGGCACCTCGGCCACGACGGCGACCGCAAGTATCCCGAGCCCGAGACCCTCTTCGACGATTACTCGGGCCGCGGCCTCGCCGAGCACGACCAGGACATGACCATCGAGAAGACGATGAACGACCACGACCTGAAACTCGACGCGCCGAAAGGCATGACGCCCGAACAGGTCAGGGAGTGGAACGCCTACTACAGGCCCCGGAACGAGGCGTTCCGCAAGGCGAACCTGAAGGGCCGCGATCTCGTTCGGTGGAAGTATAATCGATACATGCACGATTATCTCGGTTGCATCAAGGCCGTGGACGAAGGGGTCGGAAAGGTGTTGAAGTTCCTCGACGACGAGGGGCTCGCCGAGAATACGATCGTGGTTTACACCGCCGATCAGGGCTTCTACCTGGGCGAGCACGGCTGGTTCGACAAGCGTTGGATTTTCGAGGAATCGCTCCGAACCCCGCTGCTGGTTCGATGGCCGGGGGTCGTGAAGCCGGGGAGCGTGAACCGAGACCTGGTTTCCAACCTCGACTTCGCCGAGACGTTCCTGGAGGCCGCCGGAGTACCGGTTCCGGCGGAAATGCAGGGTCGGAGCCTGGTCCCGGTTCTGAAGGGCCAGACGCCCTCCGACTGGCGGAAGTCGTTCTATTACGAATATTACGAATACCCCCAACCGCACCACGTCCGGCCGCATCACGGAGTGGTGACCGACCGCTACAAGCTCGTTCGGTTCGACGGACCGGACCTCGACGCCTGGGAACTCTTTGACCTGCAAAAAGACCCGCGCGAGTTGAAGGACGTCCACGACGACCCGGCCTACGCGAAGGTGATGGCCGAACTGAAGGCCGATCTGGCGCGGCTGCGGACGGAATTGAAGGTGCCCGAGCGCCCGCCGGCCGAGGCCTCGGGCGCCCGGATCCCGCCGCGACGGGCGCCCCAACCGGTCTCGGCCCGCTGAGCCGGCCCGCGTGAACCGAGAAATCGTGTCATCTTTCGTGAAATTCTCGTGTATTTGATGGGGTTGATGTTGTCCGAAGGCGTCCCGATTTCCTAATCTGGAAAGGGGCCTCGGCGGTGTCCGGCCCGGAGCCGACCGCGCGGGGCGCTGACGTCCCGCCGTCCGGAACCGGCGGGACGCGGCGATTGGGTTCCAGGGGGCGCGAGAGAAGGGGCGGTCTCGCGTCGGGACATGGGCGGCCCGGCCGGGGCCTCGCAACGAGGGGCGACTGATGGCGTTGGAACAGGAGATCGAGCGCGACTGGCGCGACGGTCGGACCTCGGTCAGCCGGTGCTTCGTCCGAGACATGGAGGGGCTCTGGGCCGAGCTCCTGAAATTCGCCGCCGTCGTGGAAGAGGCGCTGGATCGCTCGGTCCAGGCTCTGCGCGACGGGCGGATCGACCAGGCCCGCGAGGTCAAGCGCCAGCGACGCCTGGCCGACCGCTGGGAAATGCAGATCGAGCAGGAATGTATCCGCGTGCTCGCCCTGCACCAGCCGGTCGCCTCCGATCTTCGTCGCGTCGCCTCGGCGTTGAAGATCAACGGCGATTTGCACCGACTCTGCGGGCTCGCCCGCCACATCGCCAAGCGAGTCAAGAAGATGGCCGCCGGACCCCAGCCGGCACCCATTCCCCAGGCGCTGGAAGACCTCGGCCTGGAGGCCCTCGATCAGGTTCACGATAGCCTCGACGCCCTCACCCGCGCCGATGTCGCCCTGGCCCGCGCCGTGATCGACGCCGACCACCGCGTCGACCGCGATTATCGGGCCGTGCAAAAGCAGCTCAAGCAGGAGATCGTCCTGGCCCCGCAACGAGCCGAGTCGCTGCTCCGCCTGGTCAACACCGCCCGAAATCTCGAACGGATCGCCGACCACGCCGTCAAGATCGCCGAGGCCGTCATCTATCTCGAACAGGGCGATTCCTCCCGATTCCGGGCCGCCGCTCGTTGAGAGACCGCGAAACCGGAGCAACCACGAAGGAATCGGGAAAATCCGGAGCAACCACGAAATCACACGGAAGAACACGGAAAGAGGAAGGATTTCAATCTCGTCGAGTGGCCTCGGCCCACCGAGTAATGCTCGCCGAATGCGAAAATATCATCCCGCTGATCGATCTCCTCGATGGGCTACCATGCCGGAAACGGCATAAAAGCAGAGTCTACCTGGAAAATCCATCAGGGCCACTTTCCGGAAGGCCAGGAGATTCGGGAATTCCTCGACTTTTCGTGTAATTTCGTGTTTTTCGTGGTTGCGGCATTTCCGAAGTATTGATTTTGGTGGTTACGGTAATTTCGAGGGATTTGTCCCCAGCAGGGTCAGGTGGACGGTGCGTCGGTGGCAGGGGACGAAACCGGTCGATTGGTAGAGGCGGACCGCTGGCGTGTTTCGAAGGTCAACGGCCAGTTCCAGGACCGGGGTGTGTTCGCGTGCGAACCGCAGCGCGTAATCCATCGCGGCGCGGCCGAGGCCTCGGCCCCTCGCCGAGGGACTGAGCCCGAGGTAGACCACTTCCCAGGCATCGCGAGCGGGAACCGCGGTCATCAGCAGGACGGCCTGGGCCGTCGGCTCGTCGGGAAGCCGGCCGAGGCGCCATCGATCGGCGACGAAGAGCCCGGCGGCCTGGTGTCCCTCGATAATCTCGTCGAGCCCCCGGGCGCCCTCCAGCTCGGGCATGTCGAGGCTCCCCTCGTAGGATGCCTGCATCGCCGCGCGAAACCGGTCCTCGATCGACGCCTCGAACGGCCGCCACTCGAAATCACAGGCCAGTGGCCGGTCGGGTTGCGGGAGCGGGGGCGACGTCTCTCGCGAGAGGTAGAGCAGATCGGTGACTCTCGGCAGTCCGCCACGCGCCAGGTCGCGCCCGGCCTGATCGCCGGCCGACTCGTCGAGCGCCGCCTGGACCAGTCGAAAGCCCCGGCTCGCCAGGTCGTCGATGGCCTGCCGGACCATCGCCGAGGCGATGGCGTTGCGACGCCAGGACGGGCCGACCTCCGGCGGCCAGAGCGCAGCGCTCCGGCCAGGCATGGCCTGCGTCATCATCGCGCCGACGATCCGCCCCGACCGGATTCGGGCCACCCAGAGCCCGGCCAGGTCCACCTCGCCGCGCCGCTCATCGGCGAGCACCTCGGCGACCAGGTGCTTTCGGAACGCCCGGGGCATCCGGCGGTACAGGACCTCGAGCGCCTCGGCGCGAGCCTCCACCGGGCAGAGCACGATCTCGGCGCCGAAGACCTTCATCGACGACCCCGCCCCGCCCGACCCCATGACGCTCCCCCGTGGCCGCCGTCCGACAGCCGGTTTTTATCATACGGCAGGATTTGACCGGGAGCCATGGCCCGCCACCGGATCGTCGGCGAGTGGTCGGTCCGTCAGGAGGCGAGAGCGAACGGGGCGACGATCCGAACGCCCTCGATCTCTCGACCGTGCTGGAAGTCCTCGGTGTAGAGGGTCGAGATCCCGCCCTCGCGCGCGGCCGACCAGATCAGGGCGTCCCAGAAGGAGAAGCCGTGGCGCGCCACGGCTTCCAGGGCGAGCAAGGTCCCGGAGAGGGTCAAGGGCAGGACGACCGAGGCTGCGGCCGTCGCCCGAATGTAGCGCACCGCATCCTCATGGAGCATCAGACCTTTCTTCCGTGTGACCACCGAGTAGAATTCGTTCAGTACCTGGGCGCTAACCGTCAGGACGTCCCGGGCGACCAGATCGTCCAGAAGGTCCGACGCGATCCGATGTTTGAGGCCCGAGGAACGGTCGACGGCGTACACGAGGACGTTCGTGTCAATCCTCTCCCGGCTCGGAGCCCCCTGCGAACCGTTGGTCGCGATCATAAAGTTCCTTCCGACCTGGATAGGGGGGGCCTCCGAGATCGAGACCCTCACGGAGCATTTTGATGAGTTGATCTCCGGCCCGACGCCGGGCCGCCTCGGCCTCGTCGGCCGGGAGACCGGAGGCCATCGGTTCGGGTTCGACCCGCGTCCCCTCAGGCACGAACGTCACCAGCACCGGGGCTGATTCGACCAGCCCCTCCGGTCGTTCGGCCAGCTCCACCTTGCCGTCGCGATAGATCCCCGGGATCGTCATGCTGGTCAGCATCTCCGCCCTCCTCCCCGATCCTCCGGCACCAGCGGTTCGCCAGGTTCCTCGGCGCCCGCCGGAATCACCGGCCGGCGATGGTCCGAGACAGTGAGCTGCCAAGGATTTGCGTGCTTCGACCGGTCCCCTGGCCCCACGGTGGCCTTGCGGCGATCCTCCAGGAAATGGGAAAAAAGATCCAGCGCTCGGGGAAGGCTTCATCGTATCATAAACAGCGTGAGGAGGTCACGCGATGGAGAAGCCGGCGAAGCCCGGGATCACAATGGATGCCCGTTTGCAGGTTGAATCGGATGGGCTGGCCCCTCCCGTGCGGGCCCCGGCACGCGCGGGACGAACCGCGGCCCCCGATTCGGCTCGAATGGGTGACGAATCGCACCTCCACGACGCGATGCTGGTCGAGCTGGCACGACGGGGCGATCACCCGGCGTTTGCCGTGCTCGTCCGGCGTTACGAGCGGAAGTTGATTCGCGTGCTGCTCCGGCTGGTTCACGACCCGGAGCAGGCGCGAGACCTGGCGCAGGAGACGTTCTGGCGGGTTTATACCCGGCTTGATCGATTTGACACGGCTCGACGGTTTGGCCCCTGGCTGTTTCGGATTGGGGTCAACCTGGCGCTCGACTGGCTTCGGAGCGCCCGGAACACGACGACGGCCGCGTCGATCGATCGAACCGATGGCGACGGTCAGGCGATACTGGAGCTATCCGACCCGGATCCTCGCGGCCGGGCCGAACTGGCACAGGAAGTTCATCATGTTCTGGGGATGATGCCGGTGAGCTATCGGACGATTCTGGTGCTCCGCGATCTGGAGGGCTTTTCGTCCTCGGAGGTTGCGGCGATCGTCGGTCGCCGGGAGGCGACGGTCCGATGGCGGCTGGCGAAGGCCCGGGAGAAGTTCCGCGAGATCTGGGGACGCCGCCAGGATGGGGCGTCGGTCGGGCAGACGGAGGCCGAGCCGGATGAGGGGCGCGACGATGGATAATCCCTCCTGCGAATGGGTCCGTGGTCGCCTTCCCCTGTATGCGGGGGCGGACGATCTGGGCGACAGGGAGCGTCGGGCCATCGCGCGGCATCTGGCGCGGTGCCCGGGCTGCCGGCGCGACCGGGCTGGTCTCGGATCGGCGATGGGGGCGCTGGCGGCCGTCGCCGCGATCGCGCCCGAGGACGAGGACGAGGCGGGACTCACACTCTCGCTCTGGCCGGCGCTGGAACGTCGGATCGCGGCGAGTGAGGCTGGGCCGTCCGGCTCGGCGACGGCGATCGTCACCGCCTGGTCGGGGCTCGACGACGATCGGCCGATGCACGCGGCCTGGGTGCAGGACACCCTTCGCGAGGCGATCGAGTCGGTTGGATGGCGTGAGTCGACCGACTGGAGATTCCGGCCGTTGCCATCGGCGGTTCGCCGGGTGGCCCTGGCGAGCCTGGCGGCCTCGATCCTGATGCTCTCGGTTGTCCTGCCGGTGGCCTGGCAATGGCGAGTGGCGGCCGAGGCACGCGAGCTGGCCCTCGCCGGGCCGGTTTCGCCGCTTGTCGGGTTCCCCGTACACGACCCGATCGAGGCCGATTCCTCGTCTGGCGAGATCGGGGGCGACGAGCCGATTGCCGAGCTCGACCCCGTTGTTTCGGCTGAGGATCTTCTCGTTCATCAGTCCGCCCCGGAACCGAGTTCCTCTCGCGGAAGCCCCGAGGATCGGAGCGCGATCGAGGACGCTCGCGGTCGCCTGGAGGTGGACGCGCAACAGATTGCCCGTGCCGAGTCGATCCGGCCTCCGGCAGTGATTGCACCGGCGAAAACCCCCGAAGCCAAACCGAGAGGCGGCCCGGCCCACTTCGGCTTCGACCCGGTGGAACTCGGCACGCCCATGCCGCCCGACGGTCGCGATTCCCGGCCGATTTACTGAAAGTTTGTGAAAGAATCGATGGAAAATGACAAATTCCCGGTGAGAACAAGGGACGATCGTTGTTGTGGGACAACGACCATGGGTTTTGTCATCTTCCCTACAGGATCATCCATTCCATTCCTTCACAACCCATGACCCGATTCACGCTCGTCTGGGGTGGTGGTCGCCGCGGCGGGCGGCCGTTGTTCCGTCGAGGGTGATCTCTCCCTCGAAATCGAGCGAGGGATGAAGCGAACAGTGAGGGCCGATGACGATTTCCACCCCACCACCTCAGCCCCGCGGCGTTGGTTCCCCGGGTCGGCCGGCGAGCCCGGCCATTCGGGTTGCGCCCACGCTGGGGGTTGCGGTCGCGGTGGCGATGGTGGTCTCGGCGATCGGGGCGTGGCTGGTTCTGCGTAGCCGCGATGTTGGCGGACCCCAGACCTCGGGGATGCTCTTGCGGGCTCCTCTCGCGCCCGAGGGCGGTCGGAATGACCGCCGGGCCGAGACCGGGCTCCGCCCGGCCGTCGGGACGTCGAGCGGGTCGGATGAGGCCGATCCGGCCGAGGATGTCGACCACGGCCGACGCGCCGAGAAGATGCTCGCCTTTCTCGATGAGTATGAGCGGCAGATTGACGCGGCGATGGCCCGGGCTCGGGAATCGGTCGTGGCGCTGGAGTACACCGGCGGAGGCGAGAGCGGCGTTTCGGGCCGTCGTCGGATCGCCTCGGGGATCGCCATCAACTCGCACGGCGACATCCTTTCGGTTCGGATCGATCCGCCGCGTGCCGGAGCGGGCTCGGGCTCGAAGTCGGATGCGGGTCGGTCGTCGTCGGCTTCCGCGTCTCCGATCGTGGCGCGTGACTTTCTGGGGCGCCGGCACGCCGCCCGATGGGTGGCCGCCGATCCCCAGACGGGGCTGACATTGCTCCGAATCGCGCCTCGGGCGGTCCGGCCCATTCGAAGGGCCAGCGAGGGGCCGAAGCTCGGGAGCCAGGTCTTCGTGCTGGGGAGCCCGTTTGGACTTGGCCACTCGGTGAACCGCGGGCACGTCGCCGGACTTGACCGTGTTTTGGAACTGGGCTCGCGCCAGCTCGGCGGGCTGATCCAGGTTCAGGCTCCGCTTTTCCCCGGCGACAGCGGCGCGGCGGTGGTTGACGTCCGTGGGAGTCTGCTCGGCGTGATTCGGGGCGGGCTGGCGCCCCCGGCCGATCCGGGCGAGCCCGAGGGTGCGGTCTCCACGCCAACCGAAGGGCGCGGCGATCTGACCGCCGACGGATCTGGCGGTGAGCCCAACACCGAGTTCGGCTTCGCGATCCCGACGACCGACGCCCTCTGGATCGCCCAGCAGCTTCGGAGCCAGGGACGAGTGGATCGGGCCTATCTTGGGGTCGGGCTCGAACCGATGCCGGTCGACGAGAGCCCAACGCCGGCCGAGGAGCCACCACTGGCCTCTTCCTCCTCGACGACCGCCTCGTCGTCGCCCGCGGCGCCCGGATCGCCGACCGGGGCCTGGCGCGGCGCCTCGCCGAGTGAGCCCGACGCCCTGACACCCTCGCCGATGGATCCCGAGATCGACCCCGAGCCGGTGCCGGTCGCCGGCGCCCGGATTCGTGAGGTGGTTGACGGGACGCCCGCCTCCCGGGCCGGACTGCGGCCGGGAGATCGGATCGTGGCGCTTGACGGCCAGTCGATCCGGTCGCGGAACGACCTGATCGACCGCCTCAACCGGATCCCCGCGCGGAAGGCGATCGTGCTCATGGTCGTGCGCGACGGCGATCCGAAGCGGTCTCAGTTTCAGGTGGCGCTCCGGACTGGCAGCCGGTCGAGCCAGCCGAACCCGGGCGCGCCAGCGCCGGCCTCGGCGACAACGCGCCGCGATGATGCCAGTGTCCCGGTGACGCCGACGGCCTCTCGGGTCGAGCCCACCTCGTCGGCACTCCCCGCGCCGAAGGCGCCGACCCGATCGCGACCGGATCGCCCGGCCGGGTCGCTCAACGAGTTGAAGCTCTCACTGCCGCGCGCCGTGGTCGATCGGATCGAGCACCTGGAGCGGCGGATCGAGGAGCTGGAGCACCTGCGCGCCGCGACGAAGGCGGCCGGTGCTGGACCCGAGGTGAGTCCGCTCTCCGTCGCGCCTGGTCTACCGCCGGCGCCCGAACCAAAGGGCGGCCGGAGCGAGAAGACCGAGAGTCCGCGGTAAGCTTTTACGGGCTGGCGCATCGCGGGATCGCGGGATCGCGGGTCGGATCGAGCCGCTCGCGTCTTAGGGGCGGCCGGATCGGGGCCGGGCCCACGCCGATGTCAGCGGCCTGATCAGCCGATCCACCGTCGTCAACTCCTCCGCGTCCGACCAGTAGCCCGTCCAGCCCCTCGGCACCGCCTTGACGCGGATCGGACGGCCGTCGTCCGCGCGGATCCGGGATTGTGAATCCATCCGATTTATTCCCGAGGACTTAGGACCTTTTTTCTGCATTCAAGACCGCGACCACGTGATCCCAGCCGAGCGACTCGGCGAGTTGCCGTGGTGTTTTCCCGTCATGAGTTGTTGCGTTTGGATCCGCGCCAGCCTCCAGCAGGACCTTCACCGTGGGCGCACTGCCCGCCAGGGCCTCCTGGTGCAGGAGCGTCCATCCTCTCTCGTTCTTGACCGAGATGAGCGATGGGTTCTCGGCCAGTTGGTCCTTCAGCGCGGGGGCCATGGATTCACTCATGGGATGCTCCCGCGCATCTGCCTTCGGGCCTCCGAACCAGTTTTTCAGTAATCCGCCGCCCTTCTTTGGTTCTGGAGCGACTTGGATTCTGGTCGGATCGCCGAAGTTCAGGCCCCAGGCGTTGTCGTGCTCCTGGCGTTCCCGCCGTCCCATTCGCGAGCGGAGGAGGTTGACCGTGTAGGCACCAAAGACCTCGCCGCTGATGACGTACATCCAGTCGCTGATCTCACCCAGCGAGACGCGAGCGGGGTCGCCGACCTTGACCGACTTCAGCCAGTTCGGCTCGTTCAGCAATGTTCCGCTGACAAACTCGCCATCAAAATCGACGTCGGAGAGCCACATGTGCTCGACGTCGGGAGTCCCCTCGGGGCGCCCGGCCGGTTCGCTGTCGGAGAAGGGGGCCTTGACGCAGGCCACTTCGAGGGCTGGGATGATCCGCCGCCGCTCCCAGGCGACCTCGCGCCAGAAATAACGAAAGGAGGCACGGGCACGCTCATGAGCCCGTTGCATCTCAGGATCGCCGCCGTCGAACAGGAACACAGGAGACGATTCGGATTCGCTCATTGGGAGATACCTCAAGTCGGTTGAAGAGGTCGAACGACCAGGGAAGAGCGGTTCGCCGTCAGCCTGACGGAACGCCTCGCATACCCGGTTTTTTCAGGTATGTCTCGGATTTCGGCTCCTCTTTCAAGCGGTTTTCGGCTGCGCTCTGTCCCGGTTATTATTCGCCCCCGAAGCGAGCCTGACGACCTCTGATCGATCCTAAACAATCTCATACGACTCGACCGCGAGCCCCTCGCGCGGTCGGGAGAGCAGCCGCTCGGCGGCCTCGATCACGTCTCGCGCCGTGATCTTGTCGAGGCACGCCCGCCCGAAGTCGCAGTGGCTGTCCCTCCAGCAAGGTGCACAGTGCATGGGGGTATAGAGGTTCTCGTTGCAGATGTAGCCGATCTGGTCGGGGCGCAGCCGGCCGCCGTAGACAATGACCGACGGGCACTCGACGGCTCGGGCCATGTGCATCGGCATCCCCTCCAGACCGACGAGCATGCGGCAGTGAGCCAGTGCAGCGGCGAGCTGACGCAGCGAGGTCTTGCCGCGGAGGTCGTACGTCGTGGGGACGGAGGGGTCGGAGGGGCTGCCGATCTGGACGACCGGGTGCGAGCGGATCAGGTGCCCCGCCACCTCGGCAACCCGCTCGGGATACCACTCCTTGTTCAGCGCGGGAAATCGTGCGGAAAGGCCAGTGCTCTGCACGGCGATGCACCCCTGAAAGCGTGCGCCCCAGGCGAGCTCGTCCTCCGACAGGTAAATATACGGCCGCAGGTCGACCGAACCGGTGATCCCGGCCATCCGGCACATGTAGGCCACGGCGGGGTCGGGTGGCTGATCGCGCGTATCGGCGACGGTGTCCTGGTTGATCAGGTAGGAGGGGTGGATCACGCGCTCGCCGGCTATCTTCATGAACGCCCAGGCGAGCCTCGATCCGGGACGAGCCGCGCGGTCGATGTCGGCGTTGCCCCGGAAAAGCTCGGGATAATCGCTGATGATGAACACATGACGGCCGCCCCGCCGCTTCAGCTCGCGAGCGATGGTCGCGAGCAAGAGGTGGTCGCCGATCCCCCCGTAGTAGTCCAGACAGGTCGCGTCGACCAGTCGGCGCAGGGCAAATCTTTTGAAAGAGCGTACCGCCAGGAAGACTCGGCCGGATCGACTCGGGTTGGACTGCATCGGCATGGCGTCATCCTGTATGAGGTACGGGAATTCACCACAGAGACACAGAGACACAGAGTAGACCCTGTACGGAGAAAGACCCTGTCTTCATCTGTCTCCTCTCTGTGTCTCTGTGTCTCTGTGGTGAATAGAATTCATCGATTCGCTGAGGTACGGGAATTCACCACAGAGACACAGAGACACAGAGAAGACCCTGTACGGAGAAAGACCGTGCTTTCTTCCGTGCATTCCTCTGTGTCTCTGTGTCTCTGTGGTGAATAGAATTAATTGATTTGCTGAAGCCCCTACTTTCTTCCGTGCATTCCTCTGTATCTCTGTAGAGAAGATTTCTGAGCCTACTCGCGGCTCCAAATTCTATCAGAATCATCTGTCTCATGCCAGCGTGATGAGCACCACTTCCGGTCGGCAGAGGAACCGGACGGGAGGTGTGACGGTGCCGACGCCCCGGGTGACGAAGACCTGGGCCACCGGTCCCTTCACCAGTCCGTGCAGGTATTTCTGGCCGTATGCTGACGGCACGATCGGGGCACCATACCCCGGCACGACCACCTGTCCGCCGTGGGTGTGGCCGCTCAGCACCAGGCCGACCCTCGGGTCTCGAATGGTCTCGACGAAGTCTGGGTTGTGCGAAAGCACGATCGAGGCGTCGTCGGGTCGGGCGTCGCCGAGGGCGGAGGAAAGGTTCTGGCCGTCCGTCCATAAATCGCCCACCCCGCCGATCCGAAGCCGTGAAGCGCCTCGCTCGATCCAGATTCCCGCGTTGTTCAGGTCGGGGAGCCTCGCGTCGGCCAGCGCGGCTCGGGTGATCGGTGTGAAACTCCGATTGTCGTGATTGCCCCGGACCGCGAACCGTCCGATCCGGGCCCGGAGCTTTCCCAACGCCTCGATTCCAGGCCCGATGTAGTCTGACGACCGATGCACGTAATCGCCGGCCAGCGCGACGATGTCGGGCTTCAGCGAGTTTGTCATTGCGACGATCGATCGGACGTAACCCAGCGGCACGAACGGCCCGTGGTGGACGTCGGCCAGGAGCGCCACGGTCGTCCCCTGGAAGGCGGGCGGGAGGTTCGGCACGGCGATCGTCTGGCGTGCCAGGCGGCACCATTTCGCTTCCAGGAACGGGTAGGCCGTACCCATGGTCATCGCGCCGAGCGCTGAGAGTCCCGCCCGTTTCAGCCACTTGCGACGATTCAACACGCCTCGCCTCCCGCTCGGCCGGATCGATCGGGCTGCGCCTCCGATGCGCCTGGCCCCGTCCGGATTTCCTCGAAATCGCCCCGCGAGCCGCGACATCCGCCGATTGACGTCCCTTCTCGAACAACTCTAGGATGAAAGGATAGGCAAAGCGTCCCTGTTTCGGAAAGCCTGGCTTCCGGATGGCCCGCGAGGCGGCCCTTTGACCATCTCTCTCGTATCCGAGGGCCCACGCCGCCGCGGGAGAATTTCCAATGGCCGATCGGACCTGTCTCTGCTTCGAGGCGATCCGCCGCCTCGGCCGGACCGCGTTCCAATGGCGTGAGGACGGCCGATGACCGCGCGATCGCCGAACCCCGGTCCGGAGCCGCTCTGCTGGAAATGCGGGGCGCCGAACGCGATGGGGTCGTCGGAATGCTGGCTCTGTCAGCGAGCCGACTGGAATCGATACCCGATTGGGTATCGTCGCCCCTCGCCTCCGCGTCGACGCCCGACCATCGCCTCGGGAATGATCACGATCGCGGCCATCGCCGGGACAATCGCCCTGTTCCGCGATTCGCCGGGCATGGCGATGGTTTTGATCATTCTGGCACTGCCGGCAATGCTCCTCACCGCGGCGAAGGCCAGGCGGCGGGCGGCCATCGGCGATCCCATGCCGATGATCGAACGCATCGCCCGGTGCGTCGCGCTGATGTTCCTGATCCCCATCTATTTAATACTCATATGTGGTGTAATGGCTTTGGCTGTCGTTCTTGTGCATAGGCTCTTGTGGTGAAGAGCCGTTCGTGTTGACGTATGCGAACAGGGTTCGTGCTTTTGCGTTTTCCGATATTCGCACGGATCTCGTCAGAGGGCCGCGATCATGAGGGAGATCGGACGCGCGGGGATCTTCCCGGTCTGCCTGTTCACGGAGGTCGTTGTGACGACCGCGACGGTGCGGGGCAGGAGAGGATGGCCAGACGATGGCGGGCGCCCGGGTTTCGGGGACCGAGAACGCCTTACGCTTCTCTCCCTCGAAACACAAGGCCACGACCGACGTCGATGGCCCGGAAGCCTCGAAGTCAAGAGCCCGCTGGCGAGCCTCGTGTGATAAGATGATACGCGGTGATCCTCTTCCGCTCGGCTTCTGGCACACGAGATGCAACCCGGGAAACACCATACTTCGATCATCCATCATGTTGACCTGGACGTTTTGAAATTGGGATCACCTACCTTCCGAACTCTTCCCGACGGGCCGGGGGCGAACCTTGTGACCCAGGCAAGCCCTCGGGGTGGCGAAGCGATGGCAAATGGACCTGCGATCGAGGCCGTTGGGATCGGCCGGCGCGACCCCAGACGAGGTGCCGATGGCTGGCTGATCCGAGGCGTTGACCTGGTCGTCCATCCCGGTGACCGGCTCGGTGTGCTCGGGCCTTCGGGAGCGGGGAAGTCGGTGTTGCTTCGGGCGGTGGCCCGGCTCGATCCGATTGATGAGGGATCGATTCACTGGCAGGGACGAGAGGTGCTCGGTGACGGTGTCCCGGCGTATCGTCGGCAGGTGATTTACCTTCACCAGCGGCCGGCACTGATGGAGGGGACCGTCGAGGAAAATCTGCAATACCCGTTCACATTGCGGGCGCATCGCGGTCGGACGTTTGACCTGGCGCGTGTGGAGGCGATACTCCATCGGCTTGGTCGCGAGGCCGGATTCCTCGCGAAGAACGCCCGCGATCTCTCCGGCGGCGAGTCGCAACTGGTCGGGTTGGTGCGCGCCTTGCAACTTGATCCGCGCGTCCTGCTGCTCGACGAGCCGACCGCCTCGCTCGATCCGGTCGCGACCGAGGCCGTCGAGGGATTGCTCGGCGACTGGCTCGCCGATCGACCCGACGAGCGGGCGCTTGTCTGGGTCAGCCACGACGCCGACCAGGCCCGCCGGATGACCGATCGCCGCGTCTTCCTCCGCGCTGGCGGGGTCGCGCCCGAGGAGAATGTTTGAAGCGATGAAGCCCTATATCGAGCTCTCGTATGCTCAGGTCGCCATGGCCGCGGGACTGGTCCTCATCAACGGCGCTATTTCGGTGATGCTCCGGCTGGATCTGGAGCGTCGGCTACTGATCGCGGCGACTTGCACGGTCGTGCAGCTTTTGCTGATCGGCCTGGTGCTGGAGTGGGTTTTCCGGGTTGATCGCTGGTACGTCGTTCTGGGAATGATGACGGTCATGACGGTTGTGGCGGGTATTGCGGCGACACAGCGGACTCGGTTTCGATACCCAGGGATG
Organism: Planctomycetales bacterium; assembly: GCA_027449865.1. GTDB lineage: Bacteria > Planctomycetota > Planctomycetia > Isosphaerales > Isosphaeraceae > JAKAUH01. The sequence goes on along the minus strand of DAIDKV010000052.1, from coordinate 9,594 downwards.
CGGTCGCGGAGCCTGCTGGCGACCTGGGGCAGCTCGTGGGTCGTTGCCGCCATTGCTCTTGGGGCGATTGTCCGGGTGCGTCCGTGGTACACACCGCAGTACGCGATTCCACTGCTGGGAATGATCCTCGGCAACACGCTCAACGGCGTCTCGCTCGGACTGGACCGCCTGGGCGGCGAGTTGGCCGCGCGGCGAGATCGGGTGGAAGCCCTCCTCGCGCTGGGAGCCTCGCGGTGGGAGGCCGCGCGCGAGCCTGTTCGCGAGGCCGTCAAAACCGGGCTCATCCCCACGATCAACGCCATGATGGTCGTCGGTATCGTGAGCCTCCCCGGGATGATGACCGGCCAGCTCCTCGCTGGCACCAGCCCGGTCGAGGCCGTGAAGTATCAGGTCGTCATCATGTTCCTGGTCGCCTCCGGGACCGCTCTCGGCACGGTGTCCGTTGTACTGCTCAGCTATCGCCGATTGTTCAACGACGATCACCAGTTTTTGGATTCCCTCCTGGATCGTTAAAGGGGTGTCATCAAACCACGGAGACACAGACACAGAGACACGGCGAGGGAATAGAAAAAGTCCGGGGCTTTTTCGGTATTGGATTTCTCGGTGTCACTGTGGTTTGATTGCATTCCGGGGTGCGCCATTCGCCATTATCCGCATACCCGCTCAACTTGCCAGTGCCGGCTGTCTCTTCGCTTTTGACAACCTCGCTCGCGGGGCGCATATCTTCCTGGTCGGGGGGCTGCCCCGGCCGTCGCGAGTCGCGAAGGGAAGGGATAGCCATGGCGGGACGGACGCGGATCAAGCCCCAGGGATCGGCACGCCGGCGGAAGGTTGTGGTTGATGAGCCGTCGGGATCGATCGACTCGAGCGCTCTTCGAGCGGCGGTCTCGGAGCGGGTTGGCGAGTCTCGGTTTGGGCTCTGGTTCGGCGAGGGCGTTGAACTTGATCTCAGCGGCGACGGTGAAGCGGTCCAGGTGCGCGTTCCCGACGAATTCTTCCGCGACTGGATTCGCCGCCACTATTCCAGTAGCCTGATCGAGGCGGCCGAGGCGGTCGCGGGCCGCCCGCTCCGGCTCTCGATCGAGGTGGCCGAGGCGCCGGCGACAGCAGCCCCACCCGAGCCGGAACCCGCCGCGAAGACCCGGAAGGCCGCCCCATCTTCCCGCCCCTCGGCCAGGGAAGAAACCCCGGCGAACGCACCCGTACCCGCACCCGGATCGGCCGCGTCGAGGCGGCCGATGCGTCGGCTGGAGGAGTTCGTCCCCGGACCCGGCAGCCGGCTGGCGCTCGCCGCGGCTCAGGAGATGGCGGCCTCCGCCGGGAGTGCGTTCAACCCGATGGTCGTGCATGGCGGAGTCGGCCTGGGCAAGACGCACCTGCTCGAAGGGATCGCGCACGCGCTCCGGCGGTCGCATCCAGGGTTGAATGTCGTGCAGCTTACCGCCGAATCCTTTACAAATAGCTTCCTCGAAGCGATGCGCACCGGCGGACTCGCCAGCTTTCGAGGGAAGTTCCGGGGCGCTGGTGCCCTGATCGTCGATGATATTCACTTCCTTGCCGCGAAGCGGGCGACTCAGGATGAGTTCTTGCACACGTTTAATGCCCTGATGGATAAGGGCGCTCCCATCATTCTCTCGGCCGACCAGCATCCCCGGCTGATGAATCGGCTTTCGGACGAGCTGATCACGCGGTTCCTCGGCGGGATGGTGGTGAAGCTTGATCCCCCCGACCAGCCGACCCGGCGCTCGATTCTTCAGGCCCGCGCCGCCGCAAGGGGCGTGGATGTCCCCGAGGCGGTGATCGGCTACATCGCCGAGCATCTCCGCGCGAGCGTTCGAGAGCTGGAAGGCGCTCTGCATACGGTGATCGCCCAGGCGACGCTCACCGGCAAACGGCTCGATCTGAACCTGGCGAAGGCCGCCCTCCGCGAGACGATCCGCCACACGGCGCAGTCGGTCGGGCTCCGCGATGTTGAGCGAGCCGTCTGCGACCTCTTCCAGGTGACGGCCGAGGCGCTCAAGTCGGACGGCCGAGCCCGGGCCCTCGCCTACCCTCGGATGCTCGCAATGTACCTGGCCCGAAAGCACACCGGCGCGGCTTACAGCGAGATCGGCCGGTATTTCGGCGGTCGGAACCACTCGACCGTGATCTCGGCCGAGAAAAAAGTCGCCGGCTGGCTCCGCGACGAGGAACGGAGCTCACTGCTCCCCGGTTTCGAGACCGTGGCCGACCTTCTTGCCGACCTCGAGCGCAGCATCGGAAGTTGATCGAAGATGGAAGCGGGCTTCGCACAGCTCCGAATTCTCCGAATGGCGTTCCGGCCGAACCGAATTCTCGGCATCTGGAGTTAACGGCCGGGGTTTCCGTCGTCGACGTAGCTCGGGATCTTCAGCTCGAAACAATGCCGACCCGCGCCATGTGCCCAGTTCTCCCGATAGATGGGGGGCGTAGGCTGCTCCGACGTCGAGCGTGCGAACTCGGCGCAAAGGCGGTAAGACCTCGGGCCCGTGGTCTCGTAGAGGTAGGCCGCGCCGGTCTCGGGGTCGTTGGCGGGGATTCGGAGCCCGGGCTCCCGGCCGAGTGTGTCGAGGTCGGGCGGGAGGGACCTGTGCCGCGACCAGTATTCGGTGACGACCCTCTGGATCGTCATCAGATCCTCGACCCGCCGCGAGTCCATCTTGCGCTGACGCTGCACGGCCGGTGGGTTGAGAACGATCGCGGTGATCACCGCACCGACGACGATCGTCGTGACCACCGCCGCCAGGATCTTCTCGCCTTGACTCGATCTCATCGCCGGTCTTCCTGGCGGACGTTCCTCAGGTAAAAGCCGAAGATGGTGCCGGCAATCGCGCCGACGGTCGCCACCTTCAGCACGAAGCGGCTCGTTAGCTCCCCTCCGAGCGCGTTGTAAACGAGCGTGGTCAGGTCGGCGATCAGGATGGTCGCGGCGAGGAAGAGCGTCAGATAGGTGAGCCATCGCCGGACCGGCGAGAGCCGCTTGACCGGGTCTCGCGTGATCGCCGCGTGGATGTGCCGCGAGAGCACCATGAAGATCGGAAACGCGATCACCAGCGAGGCCGTCGACCATCGCATGGCATCGGTCGTCCACGGATCGTTGATTCGAGAGGTCGGGTCCGGGAAGGCCCGGTCGATGAAGTCGAAGAGGAGGCTGCCGAGGTGATAGGCACTTAAATAAAGGGTTGTAAACAGCAAGAGATATTCGAACGCTTCGGCCGCCGAGAGCGAAGGCCGACGTCTGGGCACGGGGACGGGAAACGGGATCTCGGCGAAGGCGCCCAGGGCGTCCCTCGCCTGCTCGATCGTCCAACCTGCCTGCAGGAGGGCCTGCTCGATCTCCGGCCGCGGAAGGCCGCGCAGGAGGGCTTCCCGCACAAAGGCTTCGAGCTCCTGCGTTCCGGACGCCATGGCTCCCCCTTGGCCGCAAAGACCTGGATGAGCGTCGGCCTCGAGCCGGCGATCTCGCCGGCCCTTCCCTCAAAATATATTGGAACCACCTCTGGCCCAAATGTCAATGAGACCGATCCGACGGTTGTACTTACGAGATCGCTCTCCAGAGATTGAGGAGGCCCACCCATCCTCCGACGACTCAAAGCCGCCGCGTGACAAACAGACCTCGGCCGCTGGAGAGGGATCAGGGGGCCGGTTTTCGGGGGAGCGGGGGCTCAGAGAATATGAGCCAATTATGCGTAGAATAAAATGTTTGTATTTATTTCAACATTATATGTATTGTTTTGAATGGCAGATGGAAGATGAAAAGATTTTCTTTCATTGTGCTGAAAAGAATTCTATCCATCTTCCATCTTTTCGCCGGCTGTCAGTTCATCGGCTTGATGGCGATGTTGCGGAATTCGACGGGGTCGCTGTGTCCGGCGAATCCGAAGTAGCCGGAGGTTCGGTTTTTGCCGGGGTGCGGCGACTTGTGCATGTATTCCTTGACCGTGGAAAGGTCGGCGTCGAGGATCAGGGTGCCGTTGAGCTCGACCTGGATCTTCGACCCCTTGACCGTCACTTCCTCAAAATTCCAATGTCCAACAGGTCGGAGGTATCCTCGCCTGGCGGCGACCATTCCATAGGCCGAGCCATGGGCCTGGCGCGCGTCGATCTTGCCCTCATAGCGCTTGTCGCCATCGTCGAGAACCTGGAGCTCGGTCATCCCTTCGTAGGCGGTGTCGCCGTGGCCGGGATACCGGATCGCCAGGCCGTTGTTGCCGCCGGGCGGGAGCTTGAACTCGACCCGAGCGGAGAAGTCCTTCAATTCCTCGGGGTAGTACAGAACGCCGCCCTTGTGCGGCTTGCATCGGATCGTTCCGGCGACGGCCTCGTAGTTCTCGACGGCGCCGGCCCACTGCGCGAGGTTCTCGCCGTTGAAGATCGAGCGGTATCCCGAATGGCCGTGCTCGGCGAGGATCTTGTTGGCCTCCTCGGCCGAGAGCTCGCGAACGGCGATGTTCCGCCACTCGATCCGGTGGTTGTGGGTCTGGAGCTGGATCGGAGCGCGAGCCGGCAGCGGCTCCTTCCGGTTCCAGTAGTTCGCCAGCCGGGCGTGGTCGACCACCAGCTTCTCGTTGAGGTAAACGGTCGTCCGCTCGCCGACCTGGACGATCCGGAACGAGTTCCACTCGCCGATCGGCTTGTCCGCGACGACGAGCGGGTCCTTGCCGGGAGCCCCTGGAGCGTTGTTCCAGAGGCCGCCCGAGCCTTTTCGCTTGTCCTCGCCGAGAGGTGTCTTGTCGGTCTCGGTGAAGTCCCAGATCTGGACCTGCGGCGTCGCCCGGAGATACACTCCGCTGTCCCCTTTCGGCCCGATCTTGAAGTCGACCTTCAGCTCGATGTCGCCGTAATCCTTGTCGGTGGTCAGATAGGCGCCCTGGCCGTCGTTGATCAGCACGCCGTCCTCGACGTGCCAGTGCTTCTTCACATCCTCGGCTCCCTTTTCCAGGATTTTCTTCCTGGCCTCCTCGCTCATCGCGTCGAGCTTGCGGGGATCCATCGTGTCCTCGCCGTGCCAGCCGGAGAGGTTCTTGCCGTTGAAGAGGGTGACGAACTCGGACTGGGACGTCGCGTCCGCGGCCTTCGCGGTCGGGACGCCTGCCAGGGCCAGGGCGGCTGCGGCTGTCGTCGACGCCGCCAGTAGGGTCCAGGTCAACATCGGACTTCGCATGGTCTCTCCATTCTTCGGTGTGGGTCAGGGTGTGGGATCCGGGCCAGGCGAGGCCGGGCCGGGATAAGGACAACATCATCGGCGGGCCGGGCGCCTCAATCAACTCCCCACGTCGGTCACTCCGCGCGCCACGAGATCGAGACGATCCGCGCCTCGGCGCCGGAAGGTGGGTCGATCCGAAGCCCGGTGATCGTCCCTCGGTAGCCGGGCGAGGCCGACAGGTCGATCGAATACGTCCGCAAGACTCCATCCGGCTGGATCTTCGTCGATGCGAGCCGATCGCCCGAGAAGCCAGCGCCCGGGATCGACCAGAAGACCTCCAGCCGATCGCCGGGCCCCTGGAAGGCGCCTCGGATGGAGAGTTTGGGCATCGTTTCGGCCTTCCACCAGGTCTCGGGTCCAATCATCTGGGGATCGCCAGTGGTTGGCCGGAGCCGCAACCCGCCCGAGGGTGGGAAGCCGGCGTCGCGGATCCCCTGGTAGATCCAGTGGCGGCGATTGTGGTGGAAAGAGTCGTCGGGGCGAGGATCGACGACGCGCTCCGCTTGGGCCACGGCCCGAATCTGATCGAGCGTCCCGAGCGTCAAAAGATAGCGATACTCGTACACAATATTGTGATCGAGAATTTCCTTCCGAACCGGCGCGATGTAGCCGGTGGACTCGTCCTTCGGCCCGCCGACGTTCGGCTTGCCGTGAAAGCCGCCCAGGAATGTGTAAGCGCCTGGGTGGATCACGCCGACGCCGAAGTCGCGGTCGTCGACGAGCGCCGCCCAGTTTTCGGTGGCCTTCCAGCTTGCCCAGGGCGGGCCCGCGTTCTCGACGTGCCGGATCGGACGCCCCTCAAACGGGCGGTCGCCGTCGTAGGTAAACAGGCGGTGGAGCTTCCCGATCGTGTAAACGGCGGGCAGCTCCTGATCGTGCGCGGAGTACTGCGTTTTGTCGGGCCGATGGTTGTTCAGCCGGCATCGTACCCGCGCCGATCGACCGTCGAGAGTGATCCAGGTCTCGAATGTGCATTCCCCGGGAACGTTGTTGAGCGCCCACTGCATCGGGATGGTCTGGGTGTAGAGGGTCTTGCCGTCGTTGGAGTGATCGACGACACGGCTGGGGTGTTTGTAAACGTCGCCCGAGCCGATCGGATTCCAGGGCCAGCCCTTCCAGCCCGGATGGGCCTTGCCGAACGGGCGTGGGCCGGAGTAATACGACTGCTGGACCTGTCGGCCGAGATCGTGCGAGTTGATCAGGTTCTCGCCGCGCTTCGAGGTCGAGAGGTGGGTGATCGTCCCGCCGAGATCGAGGTCGACGCCGATTCGAACGCTTCCGTTGTCGAGGAAGCTCAACCGCTCAGCGCGTGCCGGGGCGAGACCGAGGGCGATCAGGAGGGTCGTCGAGGCGAGCACAAGAGCCGGCAGCGGGTGAAGACGAGGCATCGGCGCGGTCCGTCAGGTGGGAGAATGGGGAGAGAATCCGACGTCGATGATGGTAAAAGAGCCGGCACCCCATCGCAACTGGCCGGTGGGAACGTCGTTCCTGCTCGACGGACGTCGAAAACGGACGGAGGAGTCCAGGCATTTCATGGACACGCGACCATCGACTTCCAGTGAATCACCGCCGATGCGATCGGCGATCGCGACGGCTCTGTGTGCCGGGGCTGGGATCTCGGCCTGGGCGATAGGGCCGGGGGTGGCCTCGACGATCCTGTACGCGATCGCGTACGCGTCGGGAGGCGCGGGAGCGGCCCTCGTCGCGATGACCGAGCTACGGCGTGGGCGATTGAGCGTCGACCTGCTAATGATCCTGGCCGCCGCTGGAGCCGCCGCGCTCGGCGACCGGGGCGAGGGCGCGGTCCTGCTTTTTCTCTTCTCGCTCAGCGGGACGCTCGAGGCGTACGCGATGTACCGGACGACCCGGTCGATCGATGCCCTCATCAAGCTCCGTCCGCACGAGGCATGCCGGGTGCGCGAGGGCCAGGAGGTTCGTGTTCCGATCGAGGAGCTGGTCGTCGGCGATCAGCTTCGGGTTCGGCCGGGTGAACGGTTCCCGGTCGACGGCGAGGTGATCGAGGGAGAGACCTGGGCCGACGAGGCGACGCTGACCGGGGAGAGCGAGCCGGTGGGCAAGGGGGCCGGCGACCCGGTCTTCGCCGGGACGATCAACGGGCGTGGAAGTGTGCTGGTCCGGATGACGCGGGCGGTCGCCGATACGACCCTGGAGCGGATCGTTCGGATGGTTCGCGAGGCACAGGCCGAAAAGACCGATGCGCAGCGTCTGGTAGAATCGTGGCGTGGGCCGTATGTCGCGGGGGTGATGGGCGCCTCGGTGATCGCGTTTGTTGGCTCGTGGTTCCTGCACCGCGAGGGGTTTGCCGACTCGTTTTATCACGCGATGGTGATTCTGGTGGTCGCCTCGCCGTGCGCGGTGGTGGTCGGAGCGCCGGCGGTCCTGCTCTCGGCGATAGCGAGGGCGGCGAGACAGGGTGTGCTCTTCAAGGGAGGCGCGCATCTGGAGCGGCTGGCGGAGGTCGACACGATTGCCTTCGACAAGACCGGGACGCTGACGCAGGGCCGTCCGGCGGTCACCGAGGTCTGGTCGACGGAGGGTCTGGCCCACGACCGGCTCCTGGTCCTGGCCGCGGCGGTCGAGGGTCGGAGCGAGCACCATCTGGCCGCGGCGGTCGTTGCCGAGGCAGCGCGGCGGGGGGTTGACCCGTCCGGGATCGAGGTCGACGACTTCGAGGCGCACACCGGCGAGGGGGTTCATGCGAGGGTTGGGGGCCTCTGGGTGGGCGTGGGCCGCGAGGGACTTTTCGCCGCGCACGATCGATCCATCCCGCCCGCGATCGCCTCTGCCGGCGCCCGGCTCCGCGATCGGGGAGAGACGGCGCTGCTGGTCGTCGTGGCGGGCGACGGTCCGACGACCGGCGGCGTGATCGGCCTGGCCGATCTCCCGCGTCCGGAGGCTCCCGCCGCGATTGCCTCGCTCCGAGGTTCGGGGGTTGCCTCGATGGTGATTCTCACCGGCGATCACGAACGTGCGGCCCGGGTCGTCGCGGGCCGGGTTGGTGCCGACGAGGTCCGCGCCGGGCTCCTTCCCGCCGAGAAGGTTGTCGAGCTGCGCCGGCTGATGAACGCGGGCCGGCGCCTGGCGATGGTCGGCGACGGCGTCAACGACGCGCCCGCCCTGGCCGCCGCCGACGTCGGGATCGCGATGGGAGGCGCCGGCACCGATGTCGCGCTGGAGGTTGCCGATGTCGTCCTGATGGGCGACGATCTCCGCGCCCTGGCCCTTGCCGTCCGCCTGAGCCGGCTGGCTCGTTGGCGGGTCCGGCAGAATCTGGCGTTTGCCTTCGGGGTGATTGGGACGCTGGTTCTGGCCTCGTTTTTCGGGCTTCCGCTCTGGCTCGGCGTCGTCGGCCACGAGGGGAGCACGCTGCTGGTGGTCCTCAACGGGCTACGGCTCCTGGGCGAGTCGCTTCCGGGCGAGGAGGCGCCCGGCGGGCGGATCGGCGGATCGGTCTCGCCCGCGCCACCACTTCCTTGAGGGGTTCCTCCGCCGGGGAATTCCCGCGTGCCATGGCTGTTGTCTCCACCGAGATTTTCTGATTTCGTGTCCGCTGATGTTGTCCGATCGGTTCCCTTGTCGGAGCCGGCTCTGACCGGCGATCTTCGCGAGACCTTTGGCTACGTCCGGGACGATGGCCGATGTAGGAGAGCCGGCTCCAGCAGGCGATCTTCGCGAGACCTTTGGCTACGTCCGTGTCGCCAGCTGGAGCTGGCTCCTACATGGGCGATTGACCCGGTCCTTCGTGATCGGCCAATCGTTTGACTTCCGAGGGCATTCGCCAGCGATCTTCGCGAGACCTTTGGCTACGTCCGGGACGATGACCCTTGTAGGAGCCGGCTCCAGCCGGCGATCGGCGCATCACCTTTGGCTTCGTCCGGGTCGATGACCGTTGTAGGAGCCGGCTCCAGCCGGCGATCTTCGCGTGACCTTTGGCTTCGTCCGGGACGATGACCCTTGTAGGAGCCGGCTCCAGCCGGCGATCGGCGCATCACCTTTGGCTTCGTCCGGGTCGCCAGCTGGAGCTGGCTCCTACACCGGGCGATTGGCCTGGTCCTTCGCGATGGTCCCATCGTTTGACTTCCGAGGGCTTTCGCCGGCGATCTTCGCGTGACCTTTGGCTTCGTCCGGGTCGATGACCGTTGTAGGAGCCGGCTCCAGCCGGCGATCTTCGCGTCGGTTTTGGCTACGTCCGTGTCGCCAGCGGGAGCTGGCTCCTGTTCTAGAAAGCACAAGACCAGTTTTTGGCTCTTCTCGCGGGGATGCCTGTTTCTCTTTCTGCGCAGATCGAACGGGACCCTGTGGAACACCCCATTGGATCTGCGTGCAAACATGCTTTCCGACTGCCTTCT
>DAIDKV010000051.1 GCA_027449865.1 Planctomycetales bacterium | reverse complement strand
GGCCAGCGATCGCCCGCCGACGAGCAGCGTGTCGGGCATGACGGTAATGAGGAACGGACCGTCGGCCACGGCCTTGGCGCCGGCGGCGGTGACGCGGCCACTTCGCAGAAGCTCAAGTAAGTCAGGCTTTCCAGCCAGACCTACTTTCTTGCCGACGTAATAATGTGCAATTCTGGAGGACGCGGGCGATTGGGAGGAAACGTTCCGGCGTTCGCGCTCGATCAGGTCGAACGGGAACGCCGAACTGGCTTCCTCCGTCGGGGGGGTGGGCGCGATGATTTCCGAAGTTTGGCGAGGCGACGGCGGGATCGATCAGTCCCGGGGCAAGGCGTCGCCGGGGGTCGGGGCGGTGGTCGAGACCGCGCCCGGGACCTCGAATCTGGGGACGGCGCTCTCGGTGTGCGACGACGACTCGACGGCCGGTCGGTTGTCGTACTCATGCGAGCCGCCGTAGCCGCTGGAAGACCGGCCGCTCGAACCGGCGCTGAACTCGTCGCCGACGCCGTTGAGCCCCTTCTTGAACTCGACGATGCCGCGGCCCAGCGATCGGCCGACCTCGGGAAGCCGCTTGCCGAACAGCAGCACCCCAAGGCCCATCAGCATCATCATTTCCATCGGGCCGATGTTTGGGAACATCTTCGCATGCGCTCCCCTGTTTGGATAAACGTTCGTTCTCGCAATGGCGACAATCCGGCCGAAATCAGGGCCGGGGCTCGGGCGGGGCGCTCGGCTTCGACTCGGCGGTCACGGCGCGATCGATGTCGTCCTCGATCCCCGAGACGCCCTTCTTGAACTCGACGACGCTCTTGCCCAGCGATCGCATCACGCTGGGGAGGCGGTTGCCGAAGAACAGCAGGCAGACGCCTGCCACGACGATCATCTCCATGCCGCCGATGTTGGGGAGGAAGGCAAGAGGCATCATCTTCGGGCTCCTCGAACGGTTCCAGGGAAAACAGGGAAGGTCGTGGTCCGGCGGTCGTCGCCGGTGGGTCTCTGTCTCAGGGATAAGGCGGAGGGCCCGCGTCGCGAAGGACAAGGGCCCGGGTCACGATGCTCGTTGCCACGGCGGTCGCGGCCAGGATGGTCAGGAACCAGAACAGACGGTTCCCCTCGAAGATCCAGGGGCCAGGCTTCTCGGCCGGTTCCGGTGGCGCCGGGGCCGACACCGATCTCCCGAGAGGCTTCCGACGCACCGGCGCGATCCAGGGCCAGATGGTCTGGAACCGCCGGCTCCGGATCAGTCCGGTCCGGCCGTAAAGGGCCAGGACGAGCGCCCCGAGGATCGCCAGCTCTCGCAAACCCACCATCGCCGCCGTTCTCCTCCGCCCGGGACCGTCGAGAAAGCCCCGCGGCCCGTCGCCTCGATTCTACGCGATCGACGCCCGCGTCGACGAGGGCCGATCGCGCCGGCCGAGGGACCAGGCGCAGGCTCAAGGACCGATTTTTCCGCCGCCACGATGGCGGGATCGTCTGAAAAAAAGGCACGGCGGGGATCGCTCGGGAAGGGAGGGCCGACAGATCGGCACCAACCGAGGCCTTGGCGTCTCGACAGGGACGACGCGGGGCGGGATTTCTGATTCCTATCCTATCATCCGACGATCGCGAGTCAATGGCCTCGGGGAGACTCGAACTCCCACGCCCTTTCGGGCATCGGCTCCTAAGACCGACGCGTCTGCCATTCCGCCACGAGGCCCGGTCGGGCGAACGCCTTTTGCCGGCGGGTTGCCCCCGGTATGATCCGTTGAGATTCTATGCGATGGACTCCATTCACGCCAAGAGGTTCACCATGATCGGGCATCGTCGACGCTTCCTCGAAGGGTGTGGACAGGGCCTCGCCGCGATGCTCGCGGCGGCCGGAAGGCCCGCCTTCGCGACCGCCCCGATGGCTCCCGGTCGCGAGGTCTCGGCCGATCTCGTCGTCATCGGCGCCGGTCTCGGCGGCTGCGCGGCGGCCCTCGCGGCACTTCGGGCCGGAAGGACCGTCGTCCTCACCGAGCCGACTGACTGGATCGGCGGCCAGCTCACCTCGCAGGCCGTTCCGCCCGACGAACATCCCTGGATCGAGCAGTTCGGCGCCAATGCCTCGTATCGCGCGCTGCGTCATGCCATCCGCGACTATTACCGACGCCACTACCCAATGACCGCCGAGGCCCGACGCGCCCGGGCCCTCAACCCCGGTCGAGGAAGCGTCTCCATCCTCTGCCACGAGCCGAAGGTCGCCCTCGCGGCGCTGACCGGCCTGTTCGCCCCATTCGCGTCGAGCGGACGCTTGCTCGTCCTGCTCGAACACGAACCCAACGGTGCCGAGGTCCAGGGCGACCGGGTCCGGGCTGTCCGGGTTCGCGACGTCCGGACCGGAGACCAGCGGACGCTGACCGCTCCCTACTTCATCGACGCGACCGAGCTGGGCGACCTCCTGCCGATGGCCGGCGTCGAGTTCGTCGAGGGCTCCGAGTCACGCGATCGGACCGGAGAGCCGCACGCCTCCGATTCCGACCGTCCCGAGAACCAGCAGGGGATCACGGCCTGCTTCGCGATGGAGTACCGCGAGGGCGAGGATCACACCATCGATCGCCCCGCCGAATACGACTTCTGGCGCGGCTACGTCCCGAAAATGAACCCGCCCTGGCCCGGCCGGTTGCTCGACCTGGTCTCCGCCAACCCCCGGACCCTCAAGGCCGATTCGCGAGGGTTCGACCCGAGAGGCGCCGGCGCGGGGCTCTGGGTCTATCGCCGGATCATCGACCCCCGCAACCACGAGCCCGGAACCTATCCCGGCAGCTCGGGCGCCACGCTCGTCAACTGGCCTCAAAATGATTACTGGCTCGGCGCGATGACCGGCCCGAATGTTACGCCCGAGGCGGCGCGGAAGCACGTCGAGCGGGCGAAGCAGTTGAGCCTCTCGCTGCTCTACTGGCTTCAAACGGAGGCCCCACGCCCCGACGGCAAGGTCGGATGGAAGGGCCTGAAGCTTCGGCCCGATCTTGTGGGAACCGCCGACGGACTCGCCAAGGCGCCCTACATTCGAGAGTCCCGGCGGATCTTCGCGGAGTTCACCGTCCTCGAACAGCACGTCGGCACCGAGGCCCGGCTCTCGAAGACGAAACAGGATCCGCCGACCGCCGAGGCGTTCGCCGATAGCGTCGGCGTCGGAAGCTACCGGATCGATCTTCATCCAAGCACGGGCGGCGACAATTATATTGACATCAGCTCGCTTCCGTTTCAGATTCCCCTCGGCGCCCTGATTCCGAAGCGGGTCGAGAACCTGCTCCCCGCCTGCAAGAACATCGGGACGACCCACATCACCAATGGGTGTTACCGGCTGCATCCGGTCGAGTGGGCGATTGGCGAGGCGGCCGGAGCCCTTTCGGCGTTTTGCCTGGATCGGAAGGAATCGCCTCGGGGCGTCCGGAACACGACTCAGGGGCTCCGCGCGTTTCAGGCTCGGCTGGTCGCTCAGGGGGTGGAGACCCACTGGCCCCGGGTGACGCCGAGGTAGAGCGCTTAACGGTTGCATGGACAATGACGGTGGGAGCGGACTCCTCATACCAACCCGAAGCGCCAGCGAGGGTTCCGACACGAAGACCCTCGCTGGCGCGTCGGGTTGGTAGGAGACATCGGCCATCCAACGGTGACGCGCTCGAGACGGGCGAACCGGGTGTCATCGGGCGTGCGGAACGGACCATCCTCTTATGGATGTCCTATTCTTGCAGCGACGCGGCGGTTATAATGAGGGTACAGAAGAACCCTCGGGTCGCTCCGCCGTGAGGCTCGGTCTCTGTCGACGCGGCAGGACCGGCGCGGGAGAATATCGGACTGCGGCGCGCGAATGGCTCTGGAGCCTTCGAGGCGCGATCGACCGGGGGTTGGGGAATCGGACATTAGGGATCTCGGCTCGCGAACCGACCGAGACCAGGAGGTTTGGCCCGTGACTTCGAGCAATCCCGCTTTCTCTCAGGACATGTTCGCCGGCTATGACCAGGTTTACGGCGCCGAGCGAACCCGAAGCACGGTGACGACCGTGCAGGGGAGCGTCTCCAAGACCTTCTTGCTGCTGGGCATCCTGTCGTTCACCGCGCTTTATGCGTATCACACCTTCGGGACCGCCAATTTCCCGCAGATCCTGTTGCCGATCTCGGCGATTGGCGGGTTCATTGTGGCGATGATCACCATCTTCCGCCCGACCACGGCGCCCATCACGGCCCCGATCTACGCGGCGCTTGAGGGGGTGTTCCTTGGGGCCATCTCGAGGGTCTACGATATTCAGTTTGCGCTCAAGTATCCCGAAGGGATCGCACTCCAGGCGGTGATGCTGACCAGCGGCGTGCTCCTGATGATGCTCTTCATCTACGGGACCCGGCTGATCCGGGTTACCGAGAAGCTTCAGGCGGGGATCGTCGCGGCGACCGGGGCCCTGGCGCTGTTTTACATCGTCTCGATGGTCCTGCGTCTTTTCGGCGTCGAGATGCCGCTGATCTGGAGCACGAGCGTCTACGGGATTGGTTTCAGCCTGTTCGTCGTCGGGCTCGCAGCGTTCAACCTGCTGCTCGACTTTGACTTCATTGAGAAGGCGGCCCATGCCGGCGCTCCAAAGTACATGGAGTGGTACGGCGCCTTCGGCCTGATGGTCACGCTGATCTGGCTGTACCTGGAAGTGCTTCGGCTGCTCGCCAAGCTCGCCGATCGCCGTTGAAACGGCGTGGGGGCAGTCTTTTCGGACGAGAGGCGGACGAACGGAAGATACCGGCCCGGCCGACGCACCTGCATCGGCCGGGCCGTTTCGCGCGCTGATCCGAAGGGCACTTGCCTTCGCTGGGTCGGCGAGCCGGGTGATTGACGCCAAGGGATTGACGGGTTAGCCTGGTGATAGAGGCGTATCACCTGCGCGCGAAGTCGCACCGGAACCGGGGAGAATCAGCCTCGTGGCCTCCTTGCTCGTTATCCAAGGGGCCGATCAGGGGAAGCGGTTCGAGTTCACTTCCGGTCCTCTGGCCCTCGGCCGGGACAACTCGAACACCGTGCAGCTCCACGACAACGAGGTCTCGCGCCGACATGCCGAGGTCCGCTCGATCGCGGGCGGCTTCGAGGTTGTCGACCTTGGCTCGGCCAACGGGACGTACGTCAACGACTACGCGGTCGATCGCTCCCTCCTTCGGCACGGCGACAAGCTCCAGCTCGGCCAGACCGTCATGACGTTCCACGACGGAGGAACCGCCGCGCAGCGAGACCTTCGAGCGCGCGTCGACCTGCTGGCCCATAGCAGTCCCGACGATCACTCGGCGATCCTGCGGAGTATTCCCTCGGGCGAGGGTTCGCGCGTCCTCCAGGCGCCCGATGCCGCCGCGGGATGGCTGCGTGAGCGATTGTTGCCGCTCTCGGTGATGTACCGGGCGACCCAGGCGATCAGCAACGTCCTGGATATCGACACCCTTTCGCCGCAGATCCTCGAGCTTGTCTTTGAGTCGATCCACGCCGACCGAGGCGCGATCTTGCTCAAGGACGAGACCGGCCAGCTTGTCCCGAAAGCCGTTCGATGGCGCGATCCAAACCGCCCCGACGAGCGGCTGGCGATCTCCCGGACGATCATCGATTACGTCCTGGAAAAGGGCGAGGGCGTGATCACGACCGACGCCCCGAGCGACAAGCGATTCAGCCCCGCGCAGTCGATTGTGGACTACCAGATTCGCGAGGCCATCTGCGTTCCGATCCAGGGTCGGCACACGACGCTTGGGGTTCTTTACGCGGACATTCAGGCGGGCGCGGCCCTCGCCCGGGCGGCCGGAGCGCGATCGTCCCGGGACAAGTTCACCCAGGACCAGCTCATGCTGATGGTCGCGATCGGCCACCAGGCCGGTCTCGCGATTGAGAACACGCAGTTTTATCACGACAAGATCCAGGCCGAGCGGCTGGCGGCCGTCGGCCAGACGATCGCGACCCTCTCCCACCACATCAAGAACATCCTGCAAGGAATCCGGTCGGGAAGCTACCTGATCGACCTGGGCCTCAACGAGAAGGACGAGTCGATCGTTCGTCGAGGCTGGACGATCGTCGAGAAGAACCAGACGCGGATTTACAACCTCGTGATGGACATGCTCTCGTTCTCGAAGGATCGCGAGCCGGCCATCGAGCCGGCCGACCTGAACGAGATCGTGGGCGAGGTCGTCGAACTGATGCTCTCGCGCGCGACCGAGCTGGGCGTCGCGCTGGTCTGGGAGCCGGGCGAGCACCTTTCGCGGGTTCTGATCGATCCGGAAGGCATCCACCGGGCCGTTCTGAACATCGTCACCAACGCGATCGACGCCAGCGAGGGCACCCCCGACGCGAAGGTGACCATTCAGACCGAGTGGGACGCCGACGAGAAAACCGCTCGGATCATCGTCGCGGACAATGGTCCAGGTATCGACGAGGCCGACATCCCCTCCATCTTTCAGATTTTCGCCTCGTCGAAGGGGTCCAGCGGGACGGGCCTGGGATTGCCCGTCTCTCAAAAGATCATCCGGGAACATGGCGGTCGGATCGTGGTGAAGTCGAGCCTGGGGCAGGGGGCGCGGTTCCTTCTGGAACTGCCGATGTCCCGTGGTCGAGACATCGGCACCGTCGCCGAGGGGCTCACCATGATCGATTGAGCCGGAGGCTCGCCCCGATCAAAGGCATCGCATCGAACTCCCGGTTTGCAGGGTGGGCCTGGCGCGCCGATGGAGATCGACGGCGCGGATCGAGAGCCATGATCGGTGGGGAAATGCTGATTTGATCGATTTTTCTCGGTGACTCGAGCGCTCGCCAAAAGGGAAACCATGGCGGGCGTGGGAATCCCGGGTTGGATCGGCGAGGCCGAGCGCGTGCCTCAGTCGTCGTCGAGCGGGCCGAGGTCGAGGTCGGCCCGGCGGACCCATCGCCAGTCGGGATCGGAGGGGTGGGCCGAATCGGAGGGCGGATGGATCGGGAAGCGTCGGGCGAGCAGTGGTCCGACCTGCATCCGATATCGGAGGTTGGCGATCGAGAGCTCATCGCCGTCGTCGAGACGCCCGGACTCGACCAGCCGGCCGTTGATCCGAACGCCATTGGTGCTGCCGAGATCCTTCACCCAGAGGGCGCCCGATTCCAGGACCAGACAGCAGTGATGCCGGGAGACCCTCGGGAAGTCGAGCCGGAGGTCACACGCCGGGTGCCGGCCCACCACGGTCGTGGCGCGGTCGAGGACGAGATCCGGACCGGCATCGAGCGCCACCAGCCGCGCGAACATGGCCGAGCCCCCAGGCCAGGACAAACCAGCGCGAGCGGATTCCACCATCGCATCGTCGTCGATCGTCGCCGCTCTCCTGGGTGGTATTGTAACGATCGCGCCGGCCGGTGACCAGGCGCTGGTGGCCGAACCGCCAGAGTCTACGCCGCGCCACGATCAGATGTTATGCTCGGGCTCCAGGTGCTCCACCCGCCCCGGTCGATCCGCGGCCCTTGGCCTTGAAGGGACCAACATCGTGACTCGCCAAAAGTCCTGGTCTGTCTCGCTGGCGTTGCTGGGAGCGCTGGCCGCGTCGTCGGATCGGCTGGCAAATGCTCAGACTTACGATTTACAGACATTCACGCGACAGCGGATCTCGGACGTGTATTACTCCGAAGGCATCGGTGTCGGCGACCTGAACCGGGACGGTCATGCCGATCTGGTTTACGGCCCGTACTGGTTCGAGGGGCCGAAGTTTGAGGCGAAGCACGAGATTTACTCGCCGAAGCCCCAGAACCGCGAGGGATACGCCAATCACTTCTTCGCCTGGGTGTACGACGTCAACGGCGACGGCTGGAACGATATCCTGACCGCCGGCTTCCCCGGCACGCCCGGCTTCGTCTATGAAAACCCCCGCGCTGAGGGAGACGCCGCCCACTGGACCCGACACGAGGTGTTTCCGCACGTCTGCAACGAGTCGCCGCAATTCACGAACCTCGTGGGCGATGGACGGCCCGAACTCGTCTGCACGCTGGATGGCTTCTTCGGTTATGCAAGCATCGATCCTGAAAAGCCATTCGCCTCGTGGACGTTCCACCCGATCTCAAAGAAGGTGGCTCCCGTCCCGTTCGGGCACGGTCTCGGCGTGGGCGATGTCAATCGCGATGGCCGGATGGACGTGCTGATGAAGGACGGCTGGTTCGAGCAGCCCGCCTCGCTCGATCGGGCCGAGACCTGGGTCTTCCACGCCGTCCCGTTCTGTCCGATCGGCGGCGCGGACCTGTTCGCCCACGACGTGGACGGCGACGGCGACAACGACGTGATCACCAGCCTCGCCGCGCACGACTTCGGCCTGGCCTGGTACGAGCAGGTGAGCGAGGGCGGCCAGACCCATTTCCGACGCCACCTCATCATGGGAGATCGCCCCGACCAGAATCGTTATGGGCTCGTCTTCAGCGAGCTTCATTCAGTCAACCTGGCCGACATCGACGGCGACGGGTTGAAGGACATTGTCACCGGCAAAACGTATTACTCGCACCACAAGGCCAGTCCGATGTGGGACGCCGGCGCTGTGGTGTACTGGTTCCGGCTCAGGCGGACGAAGCAAGGCGTGGACTGGGTCCCATACCGTGCCGACGGCGAGTCCGGCATCGGCCGGCAACTGGTCGTGACCGACATCAACGGCGACGGCCTGCCGGACATCGCGAGCGGCGGGATGAAGGGAGCCCACGTCCTGATCCAGCATCGCGAGACGGTGGACAAGGCACGCTGGGAATCGGCCCAGCCGAAGGTGGTCCACGCCGACGTGAAGCCCCCGGTGCGAGGAGTTCCAGGCCACTTCGACAGGGCGACCGGGCGCGTCCAGGGCGCAATCGAGGCCGAGGCCCTTGCAGTCGTCAAGACGACGTCGGGCCAGACCGGCAAGCAGCCGATGGCCGGCTTCCCGGCCGGTCGATGGAGCGGAGGCTCGCAGCTTTTCTGGACCGGCGGCAAGCCCGGCGATCGGCTGGAACTGGCCTTCGACGTGCCGGCGTCGGGTAGGTACGAGGTGCGAGCCGCCTTCACGATGGCCCGCGATTACGCGACCGTTCAGCCCTTCCTCAACGGTCAGCCCGCCGGAAAGCCTCTTGATTTGTATAACTATCCGGATGTGATCGCCTCGGGTGAGTTCACGCTGGCCGCCGGCACGCTCGACGCGGGTACGCACCGGCTGGCCCTCGCGATCACAGGGGCGAACCCCTCGGCCGCTAAGGCGTACATGGTCGGTATTGATTATCTGCGGCTGGTCGCCGCCGGGCGGTAGCGTCCCCTCCGTGGCCATGCCGTCGGGGAGCACCTCCGCTTCGAGGGGAAGCCTTCCCCTTTTCTGAAGGGGCTTGCCTGGCTATCGACAGTTGTCATAGAATCGCGCCGATGTCCCCTCCGATGATCCTCGGATTCGACCGGGAGCGATCATGCAACGGCCCAGACTCCGGCTCCGGATGAGGCACTTGCTCGGCCTTGTTGCGGCCTTCGCCGGCCTGTTCGCGGTGTTGCGATATCGGCAGGAGGTCTACGACCCGGCCTGGGTGCAGGCGAGGCGACTGAACTCGCTGGAACCATCCGAACGTATCGATGCGGTGGCGAAGCTCCTGGAGATGGGCCGCGGGGCCGAGTCGGCGATCCCCTCGCTCCTCGGTGCTCTCAAAGACAGCGATCCTCGAGTTCGCGCCCGGGCGGCGATGGCGATTCCCTTTCTTCTGAGGGAGCCCGACCATCCCCGGGCCGCCGAGGCTCACGCCGCGCTGACCGCCTCGCTGGCAGACCCTGCCCCCAGCGCCCGGCACGCGGTGAGCGTGGCCCTGGGAATGTGTCAGCACGACCCGAAGGGCCTCCTTCCTGGCCTGATCGAGGCGGCCGGCGATGCCGACCCAATGCTTCGAGCCTGGGCCGTCAGTCTACTGGGCTTCGCCCTCGACGATGAGGGCGTATGGTCCGCGGTCCTGGGGGCGACCTGGGATCGCGACGTCGATGTCCGCAACCAGGCAATCCGGGCCCTCGGTCGGAAGCCTCGGCCGTCCCGGTTCGCCGAGGTCCGCGAGACCCTCGCGCCGGCCCTGAAGGAGCCGAACGAGGTTAACCGCGGATTCGCGGCGAACACCCTGGGGCGCTACGCCCAGCTTGTCTCGGAAGACGTACCCGAGCTGTACGCCGCCCTGTCTGACCCGAATCCGTTCGTCCGCCGGATGACCTGCGAATCCCTGCCCCATCGCCCGGGCGCGCGGCCAGCCGTGCCGATCCTGGTCCGGTCCCTGCGCGACCTCGCGCCGGAGGTCCGCCATGCCGCGGCCAGGCGGCTCGGGTCGATGGGCCTCGACGCCGAGGAGGCCCTCAGCGACCTCCGTCTTGCGAGCGAGGACAGGGAAGGGATGGTCCGCGACGCCGCTTCCGAAGCCGTTCGACGGATCGAGTCGAAGGTCGACGGCTTCCGGACGAGGCTGCTACCCGACGCTCTCGAAGACCTGGCGAGCCCCGATCCTGAAGTCCGCCGTGGCGCCGCGGAGTCCCTCGGCAACTTCGGTAAGCACTCCGCGCCGGCCGTCCCGGCCCTGATCCGCGGGCTCGACGACCACGAGGCGACGGTCCGCCTTGTCTCGGCCCAGACCCTCGTCCGGATCGGTACCGCGGCTCGCGATGCGCTGCCGGCCCTCGGCGCCCGCGAGGACGATCCCGACGAGCAAGTCCGGCGTGCCGTGAAAGCCGCCTTGGACGCGATCCGGCGCGAGGTCGCGAAATCTCGATGACCGCCGGCACCGGACCTTCTCGCGTCGCGCCCGGTCGTGATGCGCCTGCGGCACAGGGGGCTCGACCCGTGCGGTTATGGGGCAGTGAACAAAACCCAGGTCCGTCCCCGGGCGGGGATCGAAACCTTTATGGTGACCGATTCATCGGCGCCGAGGGGCACGGTCGTCGGAGATCGCCCGTCGATCGTCACCTTCGCGGAGCCCGTCAGGCCGGCATAGTGGAGCGGGAAGCGAATCGCACGCTCGATCGGCTCGCTGAGCGGGTTGTAGAGGAAGGCCAGAGCCTTTTCCTCGCCTTGCGGGTCGACGTGGAGCCAGCCGTCCCAGTCTCGGCCGTTGGCACGGCGGAGGTGGATCAGGTCGCTGTCGAGAATCCGACGGTGGGCCTTGTAGAAGTCGACCCATCGCTTGACGACGGCCCGCGTCGCCGGCGTGTCGTAGAGGCGAGGTCCTCGATAACACGCCTGAACCCCCGCGCCGAGGAGGTTGGCGAGGCGGGCCTCGTAATGGTCTCGGTTGGCGTCGAGCGGCTCGATCGTGGCGGCGGCGCCTCCGCCCTGGTACTCCGTGAGCGGGACGAACATCCAGCCCATCGTCGGCGTCTTGGTCCACGTTCCGTCGTAGATATTTTGGCGCTCGATGATTTCCTGCTCGGCGCGGGGGAGCGACCAGTTGGTCTCTCGGTAGCCCATCCCGGTCTTGTTCGAGCCGTTGAGGAAGTACCAGTCGGGGACGTTGAGGAAGACCCCCTGGGAACGGCACCACTTGTAGAGGTCGGTGATCGCGCGCCACTGGACCCACTGTGAGTCAGCGAGCCCCTTGTGTCCGGGATGGTTGGCTGCCTTGCAGAGATCGCCGGGATACGAGCCGTCGTGCTCCAGCACGCCCAGGCCGGCCTCGCCGATGAACGAACGGAGCTGGGCCAGGTAGTCGATCCCCCATCGGGCCCCGAGGCAGGGCATTACTCCGAACCGGGCGGGGACGCCCTGGGTGTTATCGGCCGGGGTCGCCGCGCCCCGGGAGGCCAGCAGCGAATAACCGCCGAGCGCCAGTCCTCGGGCGCGAGCCTCCTCGACGAGTCCCCGGTACTTGGCCCGATACGCGGGGTCGCGGCTCTCGAACTGGAAGCCGCTTCCGAACGTCATGATGAGCAGCTCGAAGCCGACGTCTGAAGCCTGCGCGATGGCGGTTCGCAAATCGTCCGGCCGGGCGCTCCGGACGTGGAACATCAGCGGATTCTCGGACGACCAGGGGGCCAGTGTCCGGTACATTCGACGGAGAGCGAGGCCCCGGCGCTCCCGGTCGGTGGCGCCGGTAAGCAGTTCGAAGACGCGGAAGGATTCGAAGGTTTTTCCTGGATCGACTTCTTGATTTGGACCGATGGGGGGAGCCGCGCGGAGCAGGCAACGGGTTGTGCGATTGTAGTTGACCTGAGTCGGATAATCGGGGTCGGGGCCCAGGGTCACGCTCTGTCGAGCCGCATGGGCGCCGTTCATGGCGAGGAAGGCGTAATCGGTCTCGACCCAGAGGTTGGGCCGCTCCTGGTCGGGCGTGTCATCCACGGCCGATTCCGGCTCGGCGAGCCGCAGTTCCTCGGCCGTGAATCCCGAAACCCGGACGGGCTTCCCGGTCGTGTTGCGGACGACGAGCCACTTCGAGAAGAGCGGCAATCCGTCGTAAATCTCGTAATGGACCTCGACCTCGGGCAAACCTGGTTTCGGCGGGGCGTAATTCATCCGAACATGGCGACCGGGCGGCGGCCACGGAAGGTCGCGCGAGAGCCAGTTGGAATGCTTCTTCCAGGCAAGCCGGGCCTCGATTGGACCCTCCGACCAGGAGACGAACCGGTAAGCGGTCGGTTCGGGCTTGAGGGTGTCGAGCCACTCGTCCTTGAGGTAGTTTTTGACTGGCTGCCCGGTCAGCCCACCGATCGGGAACGATTGGCCGTCGAGCTCGACCCGGGCCTCCGGGCCGACGGCCCGCAGGAGATGTTCTCCGGTCGTGAGGTCCTCGATCGCGACCGTGGCCGCGGCCGGGACCAATCGGATCACGCGCTTCGCCAGTCCGTTGGAGAGGACCAGCTCCTTTCGAGAAGGCTCTTCCCGGACGGTCGCCCGGAACGAGGACGGATCCACGAGCCAGTCCGGCGGACCCGCCACGGCGGGGATGTGCGCGAGGGTCAGGACGAAAAGCGTGAGGACGATCCGGCGCATGGGCGAGTCCTGGTCAAGGTCGAATTGGCCGAGCGATGCTGGAGGGACCCGGAAGAGCCGTTCTTCACGTCGTAGCGGCCTTCATCGATGCCGCCCTCCACATGCTCCGCCAGCCAGGACTTCACTTTACCAGGGGACGGAGATCATCTTATCAAAAATATCTCCACCTCCCCTGATACCCCACAGGTAGATGCCCTAGATTGCCCAGAGTGCGTGGAGATCTACGAATGTCCCCGTTTTGCCCCCGTACGAATGTCCCCGTTTTGCCCCCGTTTTGCCCGTTTTGCCCCCGTTTTGCCCCCGGGAGACAGCGAGAGGGATCTGGCGACGGCATCTGTCTCGGCGACGCCGAGACGGCGAGATGCCGTGGGCCGAATTCCTCCGCCTGGAGGAGCGGTACGGTCTTCCCCGCGCCCGTGTCGTCCACGGCCTGCAGAGCCGCGTAGCGACCTCATGAAGGCGACGAGCCGGATGCGTTTAACGCGCCCGTCCGGATCTGTGGGAGCCCTGGGGGGCAATCCCCCAGGGCGACCCGGCCCGGTTCTCCTCTCAGCCAGAGTGATCTGATTGTGCGGGGATTGAATGCTTGCCTGGTTCGCAATCTTCAGTCATACTATTCCGACGTACAAGTTGAGGCAAAAGGATCAGTCGTCCATGATTGCTATATTGTTGCCCAATGCGGGGTCGGTTTGGCGTAAATGGGATTTTCACGTGCATACTCCCGAGTCGTTTCACTGGAAGGGGAAACGATTTGGAGAAATGACAGACCAAGAGTGCGACGATGCGTGTAGAGATTTGATTGTACGCATGAACGAAGCTGATGCCGATGCCTTCGTCATCATGGATTACTGGACCTTCGATGGATACACAAAAATCCTCGCATTCATGTCTGCTCACCCTCATATCCGCCTGGAAAAAGCTCTGTTTCCGGGGATCGAACTTCGCTGTGAGGCGCCGACGAATGACCGACTCAACATACACGTCGTGTTTTCCGACCAGATCGACCTGCAGTATCTCTTCGATTTCAAGAGCATGCTCCGTATCCCGCTAGTCGATCGGCCGCTTTCTAATGACTCTCTCGCTGCCGTCGCCAGACGCCTAGCTCCCGACAAGCTAAAGAAACTCGGCTTCCGCGCCGACCAACTGGATGCGCCCGACAAGTGCCTGGAGATCGGGCACCGCACGGCGCTTGTTTCCCGCGAGTCTCTGTTCCGCGCGTTCGATTCCATCCCGAAGCGGATGGCCTACATTTTCCTGCCGTTCGACACCTACAACGGATGGCATCAAATTGTCAGGTTTATGGAGCATCCGCTGATGACAACAGAGTTTATGTCAAAGGCGCATATATTCGAGGCGCGGCAACGGACCGCAATCGACTGTTTTAATGGAATCCGAACCGAAAGCAACGGCCAGTTTCTCGACAGCTTCCTCCAGACCATCGGTGGGAAGCCGAAGCCTGCCGTCAGCGGCAGTGACGCCCATTCTTTGGCCGATTATGCCGTCTTCCCCGTCGGGCAAGATGGTGAGGCACGATGTACCTGGGTTAAGGCCGACACTACCTTTCGTGGCATTGGTCAAATCCTGATCGAGCCGGCGACTCGCGTGTTCATCGGCCACGAACCTCTCAAACGCGTCCTGGTACGGGAGCATCCTACCAAATACATTAGATCGCTCAGGCTGCGAAAGAAACCATCATCAGATTTCAAGGAGCACTGGTTCGACGGGATCGAGCTTCATTTCAATCACGACCTCGTTGCCATCGTTGGAAACAAAGGCACAGGCAAAAGCGCACTTGCTGACATCATCGGCCTTCTGGGAAGTTCGAAGAACCATGAATATTTCTCATTCCTTAATACAGAGAAGTTCTGTAGCCCGAAGTCAAACATAGCCCGGCATTTCGAGGCGACGCTCCAGTGGCAGAACGGTGAGGCCATCACCCGCTTACTGAACGAGATCCCAGCCTCCACCGAAATCGAGCGGCTGCGCTACCTGCCGCAGAACTACCTCGAGACCGTGTGTAACGAGATCAAGCTACGCGTCGGCGATGGCTTCGACGGAGAGTTGAAATCTGTTATTTTCTCACATGTTCCTTTCGCTGACCGCATCGGATACGACACTCTGGATGGATTGATCAACTATAAAAATAAACAGATCAGGGATACGATTGGAATTCTCAAGTCGAAACTGAGTGAGATCAACGTTCAGTTGGCCTCGCTGGAAAAACGGTCGACGCCACAGTATCGGGATAGTCTGCAAAACCAATTAGACCTCAAGCACAAGGAGATCGACGCTCACGAGGCGTCCAAGCCCGAGGAAATCGTCCCGCCGTCGACGGATCCGAAGCGCGTCGATGAGGCGACAACCATTGCCGAGAAGATCGTGGGAATCCGCACCCGCCTTGCCGCCGCCGAGGCGGCCGTCAAACAGGCCGAATCCGATGAGAATAGACTCTCTGTTCTCATCGCAAAACTGTCAAAAGTCGAGGGACAACTCGACAACTTCGAGCGGCTGTACAGAGACCTTGTGGAGGCAATCACGACCGACCTCGAGGAGCTGGATATACCGGCCTCCGACGTCTTGAGCATGACGGTGAATCGAACTGCCATCGTGGAACGCCGAGCGTCACTCGTGCGTGATATTACTCAAACAAAAGCAGTCAAGGACCCCCTGCGATTCCAGAGTGACGCGCACAATCTTGATAACCTGACTCGCGAACTGACCCAACTGCAAGCCGCATTGGACGGGCCACAAAAGGCGTATCAGGAGTATCTCTCATCGCTCGCAGTTTGGGAGAGGGAGCATGCCAAACTAATCGGCGACGAGCATACTCCCCAGACGTTGAAATTCCTCAAGGCGAGAATGGAAGAACTCGACATACTTCCATCCAGAATCGCCGAATTGAAGCAATTGCGTCGTAGCCAGGCTTCCGAGATCTACGATGAAATCACGCGCATGGCGCGTACATATCGGGCTGTTTACCAACCGGTTCAGGATTTTACTGATCGTCACCAGCTAATCAACGAGCGATTCGGACTGAATTTCTCGGTCGACATTCGGCCGCAAGTCGAGCTGGCGGAGCATTTCTTCGCAATCGTCCACAGGGGCGTATCCGGTTCGTTTTGCGGCAACGATGAAGGCCTGGCGACGTTCCGCGCGATTCTCGATCGTCATGACTTCTCTACCCAGGGCGACGCGCTTGCGTTCGCCGATGAACTGGTCGATCACCTGCTGTTCGACCGCAGGGGAAACGGCCGGTATGTGACGACCGTGGAGAAGCAACTCCGGAAGGGATACGCGGTACAAAATATTTACGATTTTATATATTCGTTTGATTATTTGGCACCTCGGTTTAATCTCAATCTCGGTGGCAAAGAGGTCACCCAACTGTCGCCTGGCGAACGAGGAATGTTGCTCCTTGTGTTCTACTTATTGATCGACAAAGACGACAGCCCTCTGATCGTCGACCAGCCGGAAGGCAATCTCGATAATCAGACCGTCTTTAAGCTTCTCGGGGAGTGCATCAAGGAAGCCAAAAAACGACGCCAAATCATCATCGTGACCCACAATCCCAACCTGGCAGTCGCGTGTGACGCCGAGCAGGTCATCGGCGCGTCTCTCGATGCGAGGGACGGCAATCGCGTGAATTACGTCTCCGGAGCGATCGAAGATCCCACGATTAATCAGTTGGTCATCGACATCCTCGAAGGGACGAGGCCGGCGTTCGATAACCGGGACCTCAAGTACTTTGCGGACGCATGATGCATTGGGGGGAACGAAGGAACATGTTGGGCGGAGAGAGAAGAGAAAAACCCTATGTTCAAAATGTGTGGTTATTGTAGGCTCCTTCGGAAGATGCCGACAGAGAAGGCATCCCGCTCGGGCCCGACATCTCCTTTGGTTCCTAAAATTCAATGAGCGATCCACCCGCCCGCATCCTCATCATCGGAGCCCACCCCGACGACGGCGACATCAAGGCCGGCGGGACGGCCGCGCTCTGGGCCGAGGCCGGGCACGTCGTCCGGTTCGTCAGCCTAACCGACGGCCGGGCCGGGCATCATCGGGACCCGGGCCCGGCGATGGCCGAGCGTCGGCGGGCCGAGGCCCGCGCCGCCGGGGCCATTATCGGGGCGGCCTATGATGTCCTGGATCACCCCGACGGCGAGCTGGACACCCGGCTCGAATACCGGCACGAGCTGATCCGCCTGATCCGGTCGGATCGGCCCGACCTGATCGTCACGCATCGGACGAACGACTACCACCCCGACCACCGCTCGACCGGGCTCCTGGTCCAGGATGCCTCGTACCTGCTGACCGTCCCGGCTGTCTGCCCCGACGTCCCCCACCTGGCCGCATGCCCCGTGATCCTCTCGTTCTCCGACAGCTTCACCCGCCCCTGCCGGTTCGAGGCCGACGTCGTGGTCGACATCGCCGATCAGTTCGAGACGGTCGTCCGGATGCTGCACCAGCACGCCTCGCAGTTCTACGAATGGCTCCCGTACAACGCCGGGTTCTCCGGGGACGTCCCCGAGGGCGACGAGGCCCGGCTCGCCTGGCTCGCCGACCGATACCGCGACCGGATCGCCCCCCTCGCCGATCGATTCCGCGATCGGATCGTCGCGACCTACGGCGAGGCCCGAGGGGCGGGCGTCCGGCTGATCGAGGCGTTCGAGGTCTCCGAATACGGTGCACCGCTCGACGACTCGGCCCGCGCCCGGCTGTTCCCGTTCCTGCCGGCCGACACGAAGGCTGGGTCGTCGTTCGTCCGGAAGTCGTGGGTCGATCAGCCCGAGGCCGATTAGCGGCGAGGTCCACGCGATCGGGAGTCGGTCGATCCACGGCAGAATCCTCGTCCGTCCCGCCGATTCGAGTCCGGAGCCCCAGGGAATGTCCATCATGTCGTCGTCCGAATCTCAGGATCACGATCAACGCCTCAAGGTGCTCCTCAAGGAGTTCTTCGGCGTCTTCTTCGACGGCTTCTTCCCGCTCTGGGCGACACGGTTTGATTTCACCAACATCGAATGGCTCGACAAGGAACTGTT
>DAIDKV010000050.1 GCA_027449865.1 Planctomycetales bacterium | reverse complement strand
GACTTCGCACTGCTGGTCGAAGATCGTCTGCAGAGCCTTGTAGGTCGTGCGGCCGGTCCACTCGGAGCGATCGGCGAAGTGCTCGATGGTCCAGAGCAAGTCCTCGGCGGCTTGCTGCCGCGACCGCTGTCGGGCCTCGGCCTCCTTGGCGGCGGCGAACAACTGCGACTCGGCGGGCTCGTAGCGGCGGCGGAAGTCCTCGGGCAGCGTGGAGTACTGCTCGGGGGCGTGGCGTTTGACCTGAGTCAGGAACCGCTTGATGGCGACCGCCATCAGCTTGGTGCGGCCGAAGGTGGCCATGTGGCTGAAGACGTGGGTCGAGTCCAGCCGCTGCCGCGTGACATCGAGTTCCAGCGCATCAGCCAGGTGGATGGTGACGTCGTGGAAGAGCCGAGCGGCCAGTTCGTCGTCGCGAAAGAGGGCCTGATAGCGTTCGACGGTGCGCGACGAGATTTCGACGCCGGGTTCAAGGTTAAGAGCGTACTGGACATCGCTGCGGAAGATGTAGGCTTCAGCGGCCTCGGCGGCGGTCCAGTCGAAGAAGTCGGCCAGGAAGACGAGGCCGGCCATCGCGTAGAGTTCCTTGGTGGGGGCGCCGAGGGATTGGCTGAAATGAGGGACGAGATGGCCAACGGGGAGGACTTCGAGGATGACGTGTCGAAAGACGCCTTGCCACCCCTTGGAGATGATCCGGAGTCCGGCGGGAGGGATGACGCCGTCGAAGGGGTCGAACAAGCGACTTTGTCGGGGGTCGACGATATGGATCATGGCGGACGCAACTCCTCTGCTGGTCTATGATTAAGTATAAAGCTGCGTCAGGGGAATTCAAGAAAAAAACAGATGCAAGCCGTGATTTTTCAAAGGCTTGCGCCGAATGTTGGCCTCGCCGCACTTCTGTCGGCAACGTCGAATCTGGGAAAAACGATCATTGAGAAATTCGAGACTCATGCCGATGTCGGCTACGCTGTTATCCTGCTAACTCCCGACGATGTTGGTGGGACCAAGGTGGCCCACTCCTCGGGAAAGCCGCTTAATGATAGAGCCAGGCAGAACGTCGTCTTTGAGCACGGCTTCTTCATCGGGAAGCTCGGGAGAGAGCGCGTCTGCGCCCTCCATAAAGGCGTCGAAATCCCATCCGACTTGCAAGGTGTGCTCTACGTACACATGGACGATGCAGGAAGCTGGCGGTTCCAACTCGCCAAGGAAATGCGGGAAGCTGGCCTAAATGTGGATTTGAATAAAGCCATCTGAGTGCGTGCAGCCAGATAAGCGGAATCCAAACCCCACCCAAGTGGCGGTTTTTTTTTGCGCGGGAAAGTGAGGCTTATCACCGTCCCGCTCTATAATATCGTAGCCCAATCGGGCAATGCTCTTTGACAATCCGGCGGCGGTGCGAGGTCGTGGCGGGTCACAAGATGAATTCCGGCGATCAAACTGGAGGTAGATTTATAAGATTTATTATTGGATATAAAGATGAACAAATAAAAAGATTATCTTGAAATTTGCTATGACTCCCTCGTGAGAGGAAGAGGTTTTATAGAACGAGATCAATACTGGCTTCATCGACAGATTGGATATGAAAGATTTTGGCGATTCGTTCAAAAGCATGATTTTTACCTCAGAGAGAATTCTAAGAATAAGACATACGAAGTATATAACTTTCAAAGACTGGATGTGAGAAAGAAGTTTCCTAACATCTATTCGCGTAGCTGAATTATGGGGGCATCCCGAGGGATCGCCGCCCTTTTTTGTTGCGTGGTGGGAAACTTCATGTTAACTTCCTCGCATGCTGACACTCAATCAACTCTCGCGTACAGCTCCTGCGCCTACCAGATGCCGAGTGTCGACAAAACCCTCCGTGCGTCTGGTAGGCGGAGGGGCTGATGTGTGTATTTCATGGAATCCGTTGGATTAATGAAACTGATATAAGCAGTAGATCATGTGGTCAGAGAGAGGCGATATGGAAATCAAAAAACGCTCACTACGGGGCAGGATCGAGCACTTCAGGCGAAGCCAGAACCAGGAGATGACCGTCGGAAAGGCAGTCGGCTTGCTGATCGCGGCTGATGGTATTATTGAAGAACTGGAGAATCGCCTGAGAATCTCAGGTTATGCTCTCGGCATGATCCAATGGCAAAATCAGGAAACCTGGTCGCAGCAAGTGGCACAAAAAGCCTTCTCCGCAACGGAGATCGATACGCCGCAGGAAGTCGCTCTGGAGAATCCATGAGCGAGCATCCAGCCTTCCACGCCGCACAGGATGTCTTACTAACCGCCTACACGGAGGGCCTGAAAGCCTTCGCCGAGTGGTACGCGCGGGAATGGCCGTTCAAGGAGACCGAAGAGGAATGGCGTCGGACATACGCGGAGCCATACCCCGGCGAGGAATGGGTCAAGGCGTACAACGCCGGAGTAGCGTCCGTCCTGGGGGCATTGGACTGCTTCTTGGATGACCACGGTTACTGATGTCTGCTTGCCCCGGTCCTCCAGCCGGGATTTTTCATGCGATCAAAAGAATGTGTGAGAATCCGTAGCAGTCCGTGCGAAGCCATCGCAGCCTGTGGACACTACCCGGATTTTGGTGACTTTTTGGTAACTGGGTGGATTTGCGATGCCGCAATCCCTTGCGGCGAAACGGGTTGCTGTGACGCCTCCGGAACGTTCAGAGCGTGGCGTCACTACCAACAGCAACTTCCCCGGAATGGGTGAAAGTCGGAATTCGGGAAAGGGCTTATTGGTCGCCCGATTTCGAATCGGGTGCCGTCGCTGATCGGCTTGCCCTTCCTCCAAAGTCAAGGTTTTCCTGCCTCGATCATGGGAGCACCGGCGGGAGGATTCGAACCTCCAATCGTCGCCTTAACAGGGCGCCGCCTTACCGTTCGGCCACACCGGTTGCGTTCGCCGTCATCGTCTCAGTCGGGATGGCCGGATTCGAACCGGCGATCTCCTGCTCCCAAGGCAGGCGGAATGTCCAGACTTTCCTACATCCCGAGAGAGTGCCCAGCGGGAGTCGAACCCGCACTTCCGCCATGGCAGGGCGGCAGGCTGCCGATACATCATGGGCACCGACCGACCGGGTCCGGATTGTCAAGGAAAGCGAAACAGGTTGGCGGAACTCTTCGCCACATCGCAGACAAATGGCTGCGGTGTCCTTGCTGCGGAAGGACTTATGCCTTGACGAGCATATTCAATAATTGTCGCCAGCGGGACTCCAACCTATACCCGTCCGTTTCGGAATGCGCGGTTAGCCGACAGCGAGGCGACGATGAGGCCGGAGGGATTCGAACCCCCACCTATCGGCTTAAAAGGCCGAGATGCTGCCGTTACACCACGACCCCGGGCATCGGGCGATCGTCCTTACGAACGAAGAGAATTCGCATGGGTACGACCTCCTCGATTTTCGCCCGTCCGTCTCCATCGCGTCCTGTACCGGTATGGACGCAGGCCCCGTCGGCGAGGTTCGCGTCTCGCCCGGGGTTTCTCCTGGGATTCCAGGCGCGGGCGTAAGGTTAGTCCGTGACCTCAATCCGCGAACGATAGCCCTGGATGGCAGGTAGGGTCTCGAGGGAACGTCGGACCGATCGTCGATACCAGAACCGTGAGGCCCGGGCGCGAATCTCGACGTTTCGGCCGGTGACGACGACCTCGACGGATCGAACACGCTCGCCGAGGGTCGTGGCAATCTGGCGCTCGATCTTGCGACGGTTCACGACGTCGGGATCGCTCGTGGAATCGACGGACGAGTTGCGAGCAGGTGTCGGTTTCTCCGCGGTTCGGGTCGATTCTCGAGGAGGGGGCGGAACAGGTGAGGTCGGTGGCGAACCGAAGAGCCTGCCGAAGAGTCCCGGTGACCGGCGAGGCATGGGTCTCGGCTCGATCCGATCCTCTTCCTCACGGAGGGGTCGATCCTTATTCATCCTTGACGAGGGCGGGCGCGAGGAGGTCCCGTGAGTGCCTGAGGGCTCGTCGTCGAGCGGATCGATGGTGAGGGGTATGGTCTCGCCGATCGGTGGCGAGGTCACCGCGGACCTCGATCGGTTGGGAGCCGTCGAGGGGCGTGCGGCGTTCGGCCGGACGACGCGGGGCATGGTGTCGTCAACTTTATCGGAAGTGGTTGGCCCGGTGAGCGGAAAACCCGAGGGGCCTGATTCCGATCGAGTGATTGGAAGATCGAGCGGCATCGGCAAGAGCGAGGGCGGCGTGTCGGGGGGGCGTGCCGTGGTCACTGGACGAGACGCCGGCGCAGTGACGCCCGGGATCGCCAGCATCGGTCGGTTCTCGGTCCGAGGACGGGGAGTCGGAGCCACGAGCGGGCGGGGTGGAGGTGGCGGCGTCTCCCTGTTGGTGGCGGAACTGTTCGCGGGCGGATCGAGCGAGGGAGGTTCCAGCGGGGGCGCCTCCTGCGCTCGCGTCCGGGCCACCAGCACCAACCACAATGAGAGCGTCCTCGCCGATATCACCACGAGCCTGATCATCGCGGGCACTCGCCTGGATTCGAGCCTCGACGCGCGGGAATCAATACCATTCCATTTGTTTGATCGGACGCAAGAGGTCCTTGAAATGCTTCTTTCGGTGGAGCACCGCGGTTCAGTGTTCGGGTTGACCCGGCCGGCGCGGTCGCGACGTCCGTATGGGAGGTAGGGAGATACCGGCTCCAAATGCCTTGATCGTCGTCAGAAGATCACGTTAGATTCGAACGCCAGGCGAGTCACTTCTGCCCGCCCTGGTCGATCGGCACTCCGGAAAAACCATGCGGAACGCCAGGCAGATTATCGAGTTGCTGGGACTTCGGCCGCACCCGATCGAGGGCGGATACTTCGTCGAAACGTATCGCGCCAAGGAAGCGATACCGGGCGATCATCTTCCCGGCGCTTATTCGACGACGGCGGCCCGCTCCTTTGGCACCGCAACCTATTACCTGCTCACGGCCGAGACATTCTCGGAGCTGCATCGGCTGCCGACCGAGGAAGTCTTCCATCTCTATCTGGGAGGTCCGGTCCGGATGCTCCAGCTCGACCCGGATGGTAGCGGACGAGAGGTCGTGATCGGGACTGATCTTTTGGCCGGGGAACGCCCCCAGATCGTTGTTCCGGCAGGCGTCTGGCAGGGGTCGAGGCTTGCGCCCGGCGTGGAGTTTGCACTCCTCGGCGCCACGATGGCTCCTGGATTCGATCCCACGGATTACGAACAGGGCCGATGTGCCGACCTCGTGGAAAAATACCCCGAATTCTCCGACCTCATCCGCATCTTGACCCGGGTCCCATAAAAAGAGGAACCACGAAAAACACGAAGGATACGAAAGACAACCTGGGGCACCGCCCGTCCGGTCTTTCTTTCGTGCGCTTCGTGTTTTTCGTGGTTCACCGAAATCGCGGACGATTGGCTCAACGGACGACGATCGGCTCGGGCACCGCTCGGCCATCGCGGTCGAACGCCCGCTCGCGCTGCTGCCACGAAGGGATCGAAAGCGAGGGCTCTGGACCTCGCAGGAAGGACCATTCCGGACGTCGGAGCCCGAGCCTGGCAAGCCATGTCCGAGGGTCGAGGGCCTTCAGAAGCGCAGTCGCCTCTTCATGGTCCAGAAACGCCAGGTAAGTCGCGCACATCAACTCGCCAAATCCGGTGATGTTGAGGATCGGCCGAATACCCGCGTGAAGAAGAAGTCCGCCTATGATCGCCCATCGACGTGTCGGCTTGAACCAGAGCCAGAAAGCCAGCGAGAACTCGATCATCAACGCGCTGTGGGTCATGAAGTTGACTACCAAAGGATAGCCGCCCAGCCACTGAAAATTGAACCAGTTGAATTCATAATTGAAAAGAACGTAATGGGTTGCCGTGCCGTTTAGCCAGGTCGGCCCCTGACATTTGATGATGCAGGAGTGGAAGTAAATCAGGCAGAGCTGCATCTGGAGGAGGCGCAACGACCAGGGGACGATGATCGGATCGGCCTCAGTTCCCCGGCGTCTGGTCTCGCGACGGGCGTCGAGGGAGTAGGCTGCCCCGCTCGGACAGAGCATCATGTAGAAACTAAAGAGAACGGGAGTGACGTCGGGGCCGCCGTTGGACGACGGGTTCCGATGGTAGAATGAGAGGAGGCCCACCCAGAAGAGGAAGCTCATCAGTCGAGTTCGCCAGCCGAGAGTCATTCCGACCGCGGCCGCGAACGTCACCACCCAGAGAGCCTTCGGAGTGTAGGGGTCGTGGACGTAATGCAGGGGCGAGAATCGGAAGGGGCCGGCCGCCTCAAGCGACTCGGCTCCCTGGAGCAGACCCTGGTCGGTGTACCAGTAGTCGAACTCCACGGTCATCACCAGAAGGTAGATGATCATCAGCACGCCGAAGACGATCCGAAAGATCCCCAGCGGCCGCGCCGAAACCGGTGCGAAGAGGAATTGATTCCACGTCTTGAATGGGTTCATGGGTGCACCTCCTTCAGTGAGGCGAACTGGTAACGATCAATCAACTCGACGCGCGTCGGTGCCATTGGGTCGACCTCACCCGAGCCAGGGGGTGGCGGGTCCTTGATTTCGAGGTAGAGGCTTACCAAGACCGGGAATGCGTCCTCGCTCAGGCCGAGTTGCCGGACCGAGTGCCGGGCTGTCGCGTGTCGGGTCGCCCTGTACTCGTCCAGCAGCACGTTGGAAGTAAACTTGCAGTCGCGATAGCGGGAGAATTTCTCCCACCAGGGAAGGTTCGCCAGCCGAGGGAACTCGTAGCTATGCCGGATCCCCTTGGCGTCGACCACTTCGGCATTCAGGACCATCGACACCTTCATCGGATCGGGCGAGAAGAGCGCCCACCACTGCCAGAGACCCATCGGCAGCACGTAATAACAATAGGCGGGCTGCAGCCGATCCTTGATCGCGCACTGCGGCAACGTCCAGACGACCAGGGCGGAAAGGTGGAAGAGGACGAAGGCCGACAAGGCCCTTCGTCGGGCGGTCCATCGCCACGCCATCGCTCGCTCCTTTCGGGATCGACGGGCCTGTGGGCTGGCAGAAAGGTTCCGGAATCTAGCTCGGAGCCTCCGATCCGTCAATTCCGCCTTGCGCCGTCGAACCAGCTACCAGCTCGATGAAAAGCGAGGCCCCAACATCGCCGTGAGCCTCGAGCACCTGCATTTGTCGCGGCATCATCCCTCGAATCAAAGCGCGAGCCCGATCGCCTCGGCCGCGTCGACCGGTTGGAGCCACTCCCAGCATCCGATTAGAGCCATCACGCCCAGCTCGAATGCAAGCAAGACGGGAAGTGGCGGATGGAGAACCAGGATCACCGTGGCAAAGATGGCCGCCAGGACTACCCATTTCGCGATCGTTTTCCCGTCGAGGGCGAGCCTGGTCTCCTCCGTCTCTCCTTCGAGAATCCGAGCAAACCATCGATGAGATCGGAACCATCGTTCGACCGCCGGGGAAGCGAGCGCCGCGTGTCGGCCCGTTGACAGGAGAAATGGGAGTGTGGGCAAGCCGGGCAAGACGATCCCCGCGACCGTCAATCCGAGAGAGCCCCCCGCCATCGCCATGTGTTTCATCCGCCTGCGGCGTGAAAACATCGGTTCGACGGGAGATCCCTCGATCACCGAGACAGCGGCGTGACGGACCGTCGGGATCGCCGATCGGATCGCCGAGGCCACCCTCTCTGCCAGTTCCGCCGCGCCGAACCGTCTCGGGCCGAACTCGATTCGACAGGTCGCGGTCGTCAGGTCGATCGACGCGAGCAAGGCACCGCCATGGTCCACGGCCGCCTCAACGAGTGCGCGGCAGAACGCCTCCTGTCCCGCCCGGAACATCCTTGGATCTCGAATTTCCACCACCCCCGCAGCGATTTCGTAGGCAATCGCCGGTCCTCCTGTCTCTCTCGAGTTCAGTGGCGGATTCTCGGCTCCCAGGGAATGGGAGAGATTCTCCCCAGCCGGGATCGGTGGGCCTCCATCATCGAAATCCACCAGGGCAGGCGAGGACACGGCCAGAGATGTGGTCATCGACATGATCGGTCGCTCCAGGATCGATCGGATCGGTGAAAATAAGTTATGTGCAATCAAGCATACAATGGAAAGCAGTCGACGACACGCGTCTTTGTTGTCTCTCGTCGTCATCGGCGAGCGCGTCGTGGTCGTTCGGAGTGGTGGGTGATGGAGCACATAAGCACAGGAGGGGTAAGGTCTTCCAGACCATGCCTACTTCCCGTCTCCTGGCCGGGCTTCCGATCACGCCGGGACGCTACCGATGGGCGCAAGCGGCGAGGAATCCTCGGACGTCGTCATCGACCGAACGGTAACAAAAAACGGAGCGGCACCATCCGTTGGTGTCTTTCGCTGCTCATGAACTCGCATTATCAATAGCACAACTTCTCGCCAGATGTCGAGAGGGATTACCGAAAGATTCCACGGATTTAACCGGGATTCGTCACGCCGACCTGGCGACAGAGCGAGAGCAAGGAGCAGGTCGAACACCCTGGCCGGACGCCAGTGCAGACAAACTTTCCGAATGGAACGAGGCGCTCATTGATCTCGATCCAGTAGCGTCGGGGCAGGTTCATCTGGAGGGCGAGCATGGTTTTTTCGGGTGTGGGAGTTGAGATGTATCCCCATCGGTTGACAATTCGATGGACGTGGACATCAACAGCAATTGCGGGGCGGCCAAACCCGACGGCGAGTGTAAGTGCGGCGATCTTGGGCCCGACGCCACGAAGGGAAGTGAGTTCATCAGGGACTTCGGGAACCTCGCCACCCCATTCCTCGACGATCCGCCGGGCGATCGCCAGAAGATCGCGTGCCTTCGCGACGGCGAAGGTGGTTCCGTCGAGCCGACGGACCAGTTCGTCCTTGCCGAGGTCCAGCAACTGGCGAGGTGTTCGGGCGACCTCGAACAGCCGGAGACAGACCTGGATCGTCGTCTCGTCGCGG
Source organism: Planctomycetales bacterium (assembly GCA_027449865.1). Taxonomy (GTDB): domain Bacteria; phylum Planctomycetota; class Planctomycetia; order Isosphaerales; family Isosphaeraceae; genus JAKAUH01. Next base: position 17,589 of record DAIDKV010000050.1, on the reverse strand, counting down.
GTTCGGGCCGAGATCAGCGCTCCGACGAGCTGCTCGAACGGCGAGCTGTATCCCCGATCGCGGAGGTCGAACATCGCCGCCTTTGGCATCCTGGAGACTGCGGCTCTCAGGCGACGGAAGACCTCGTCGATGTCGAATGTCTCCTTGGCGGGGCGGTCGGGCGTGGAGCCGGTTCCACCGCCCTTGCCGGTCCGGTAGAATTCGGGCATGAAATCACTCTCCTTTCACTCGCAACCGATGTTCGCCCTGACACTGCTTGTCGGCGTCGCCGTGGCGACGCCTTGTCGAGCCCAGTCGAAGGAAGCCGACGGAAGACCACGACCGGTCGCTGTCTGGCCGAGCGGACCACTGGATGTGGTCGTGACCTTCGACCGGCCGGTTGATCCCGGGTGGATGATGGGGCGGATCGTTCGCTATGCCGACCCGAAGGACCGAAGTCCGGAATCGGCCGGGCAGCTTCGGATCGTCGGTGTCCGTCCGCGTGACGACGGTCGTACGCTTCTCCTCGCCACGGATCCGCACCCCCGACAGGCTCGCTATCAACTCCCGATTCCCCGGACGCATGGTGTTCCGGACGATGGATCGAGTGAGACGACGGCTTACGACCTTTCGGGCCTCGAAGCGACCTGGGCGGAGGGCGATCCGCCTGGCTCCGAGCCAAGCTGGACGGGTTGGTGGCCTGTCCTCAATCTCTCCGAATCCCGACGTCTGACGGCCGGCTCCCGCCCGCACCAGGTCGGCTGGGACCTCATGAGCCGGAATGGGCGGCTTGGATGGGCCGGATGGGTGAGCCTTCCGGCAGGGAAGATCACCGTTCGGATTCGGTCGTCGATGCCGGTCGAGGAAGCCACGCTTGGCGACGCCCAGGGCGCCGGGACGGTTCCCGGTGCCGACGGATTTTTCCTCGCCGAAATGCTGGTTGAGTCGCGCGGGGAGCCGCTCTTCTTCACGGCCTCGGTCCGAACCGGATCCGTCGGGAATTCCGCGCAGGTTGTTGCGAGTTACCGACTTGAAGGCGATCCAGAGGATCGGCCGATCGGGCGTGAGCAATGGAAGCTCCCCTGGGCGCCGATGTCGTCGGCCTCGCCCACGCTGGAAGCCGCCCCGATCGCCGTTCCGGATCTCTCTGGAGGCGACGCAACCCGCGGGCGTGAGATTTTCCGGGGCGAACGGGGTCGATGCGCGTACTGCCACGTCTTCCGCGGCGAGGGTGGACACGTCGGGCCGGACCTCACTCCGATCGTCAGCAAGGGGCGGGCCGAACTTTATCGGAGTATCGCCGCCCCGAGTGCTGCGATTGCGGCCGATTTCACGACGTACACCGTTGCGACTCGCGACGGCCAGGTGTTTGCTGGCGTCGTCCATGCCGAGGGCGCCGAAGCCATTCGCGTGACCGACACCAACGCGAAGGCCACGACCGTCCGCCGCGATGCCATCCAGGAGATCCGGCCGAGCGCCACCTCGATCATGCCGCCTGGCCTGGCCGCGGCGATCGGCCAGTCGGGCGTTCGGGATCTACTTGCCTATCTGACGACTCCCGCGCCGGAGGCGTCAAGATGAAGGCTCTGACGTCCAGGTATCGAGCTTGCCTCGTCCCGATTGTTTGAGATACGCTAAACCTTGATGGGAGTGAATATCGAAGGGCGTCGGAGATGTCCGACCAGAATTCTGGGGGGATCATTCATGCGATCGAGTCACCGGCACGCGATCGGCGTGCTTCGACGCGAGTTCCTCCAGGTTGGGTTCTCGGGTCTGCTGGGGCTCGGGTTGCCGGAGTTGATCGGCTTGCTTCGCTCCGCCGAGGCCTCGCGACCTCGTGGTCCAAGGCCGGTCGCTCTGGAGCCTCGGGCGAAGTCGGTCATCATCGTCTTCCTGACGGGCGGGCTGAGCCACATCGATTCGTTCGACATGAAGCCGGACGCACCCGAGGGAATTCGTGGCGAGTTCCGACCGATCGCGACCTCGGTGTCGGGGATTTCGTATTGCGAGCACCTCCCGATGCTTGCCGCCAGGGCTGATAAGCTGGCGGTCGTCCGTTCGCTGGCACACGCGTACACGAATCATTTGAACGCGACTCATGAGATTCTGACCGGCCACTCGCAGCCGGGAGCGTTTTTCGACAAGATCGCCTCTCGGGATGATTACCCATGTTATGCCTCCGCGATCGATGCGATTCGTCCGAGGAAGGACGGCATCCCCAGTGGGGTAAGCCTGCCGACGTTTCTGATGGAAGGTCCGCTCGTCTGGCCGGGGCAGCATGCGGGTTTCCTCGGTCCGAGCCATGACCCCTGGCAGGTTCGGCAAGATCCGAACCGCCCTGGCTTCGGCTTTGACGGACTCTCGCTTCCCCAGGGTCTGACAGTCGAACGGCTTGATCGCCGGAAATCGCTTCTGGACCAACTATCTGCCGGCGTCGATCGTCACGGGCTTCCGAGAGGGGGTGAGTCCGACCCGTACGCCGAACAGATCGGCCGTGCGTATACGTTGCTCCTCTCTGGTCGGGTCGCGCGTGCCTTCGATCTGAGCGAGGAGGATCCGAAACTCCGCGACCAGTATGGGCGGCACATGTACGGCCAGTCGCTACTGCTTGCCCGTCGGCTGGTGGAGGTAGGCGTTCCGATTGTGCAGGTCAACCTGGGGAGAGTGCAGACATGGGACACGCACTCGGGCAATTTCAAGTCGCTCAGGGACCGTCTTCTTCCGCCGACCGATCGCGGGGTTTCCGCGTTGCTGGATGATCTTTCGGCCCGTGGGCTGCTGGATGAGACGCTGGTGATCGTCACCGGAGAGTTTGGCCGAACGCCACGAATCGGCAAGAGCACAGGCAATGTCAACAGCAAGGATGGCCGTGACCACTGGGCCGCGGTTTTCTCGGCGGTTTTTGCCGGGGCAGGTGTTCGAGGCGGGCAGGTGATCGGCCAGTCGGATCGGATGGGCGCCTATCCCGCGAGCCGCCCGTACCGGCCGGCCGACCTGGCGGCGACTGTCTACCGAGCCCTGGGTGTCGACCCCGATACCGAACTGCGCGACCGGCTCGACCGCCCGATTCGCCTTTGCACAGGCGAGCCGATCATACCCCTGTTCAGCGGTGAGGGGGTCTGATGAACCTCGGATGAGGGCCACGTGTCCGTTTCCGGGGAAGATCAGTTCAGGGAGTTTCTCTCATGTCGACGAGTTCCTCCGGTTCGCAAACGATCGTTCAGCGAATGCGGGCGCGGCTCCCCGAGGCGATGAAGGCGCGAGACACCCTCCGTACCGGGTTTCTTCGATACTGGATCGCTCAGTTGACGCTGGGCACCGGTGCCGAGATGTCCGACGCGGATGCGGTGAAGAAGATGCGCGGCGTTCTCAAGGAGGCGAAATCGGGGACGACGACGTTCAGCGACGACGAGCTGGCGCTCATCCGCGAGTGGGTTCCGCCCTCGCTCAGCCCCGAGCAGATCACCGAGCGTCTGGGACCGGTCGCCGACCAGATCCGGTCCGCGCCGAAGGAGGGCATGGCGATGGGAATTGCCATGAAATCGCTCGCCGGTGAGGCGGTTGACAGCGACGACGTCAAGGCAGCCATCGCCTCGATCCGTCAGTGATCCGGGAGGCCCGGCCAGATCCCTCGGCCGGCCTCCTCTCTTCACGCGATCAGGTTCTTCCGATCGTTCGACGCTCCCGGTCCGTCTAGCGGCCGGCGCGGCCGAAGCCACCAAACCGGCCACCGAATCCACCCTCTGGACCGCCGGCCTGGCCGGTGATGAGGTTGAAGTAGGGATAGGTCATGGTGCTGGTATTACCAGCCGCCGTCAGCAGCGCCGACCAGTCCTTGCTGATCGTCATGATGGTTGACGCGGTGATCCCCGAATCGGTGATCGCCTTCGAGAGCGCGGCGTACGCGTTGCTCAGGACGGTTGTCGACGCGGTCGTGGACGCGTTGGTGAACAGGTTATTGAACTGGGTCTGTAGCGTCGTGTCAGTGGCGATCGCAGTTCCACTGGTGTACGAGGTCACCAGGCTATTCTGGAAGGTCGTGAGAGCCGATTCGCTGGTCGGGCGATACCCGGCCGCGAAGACGGCCTGCATGTCCGAGGCGAGTGTGTTCAGGTCGCCAACGGTGGTCTTCGAAGAACTCACGAACGTCTGAACGTCGCCGTTGAGCGTTGTCGCTGCGGTCGAGACCGCTGTGTTTGGGGCGCCGTCGTGGCCGAAGCCGCTGAGATCGCCGAAGCCGCCAAAGCTGCTGAATCCACCCGGCATTTCGCCCAGGCCACCCTGTCCCGTCGCCAGGTTGAAGTAGGGATAGGTCGCAGTGCTGGAGCTACCCTCGGCGGCCAGAAGGGCCGCCCAGTCGTTGCGAATCGTCGTGATCTGAGTGGAGGTGATCCCCGCCGAGGTCACGATGTTCGCCAGGTCGTTGTAGACGTTCGTCACGACAGTCGGAGGCGAGGTGCCGCCGGTCCCGGTGCCAGAGAACAGGGAGGCGAACTGAGTGCTCAGGGTCGTGTCCGTGCCGAGGTTCGTGGTTGGATTGGTGGCGAGTGTTGTCACCAGGGTGTTCTCGAACGACTGGAGCGCCGCGTAACTGGTCGGCCGAACTCCTGCGGCATACAGGGCATTGAGGTCCGCCTGGAGGGTCGCCAGCTCACCGACCGTTGCGCCCGACGACTGGGTTACCGTCTGGACATCACCGTTGAGCGTTTGGAGTGCGGTGATGACCGCGGCGGATGGGCCGGGGTGCTGACCGCCCCAACCCTCGGAATCTCCAGAGGGAGAGGGCAGACCAGGACTGGTCGATGAGGTTGTCGGCAAGGAAGTTGCCGTGGGAGAGGAAATGCCGGTGTTCCCTGAGGTGCCCCCGGTGTTTGTGGTTGAGGTTGTGGTGGACGTTGAGGCCCCATGGTGAGCGTTGTGGGCTCCGTGGTGATGGGCAGCAACCACCGTGGCGAAGTGATGCCGGAACGAGAAGTGCGCCGGCGTGACGCGTCCCTCAAGAGAATCGCACATCAGAACGACCTTCCGGTCGCGTCGACGACGGCCGATATGGCCGCCTGCGCCTGGACGGGGCCTCGGCGAGGGTGAGAACCAACCAAGTTGCATCGCGAGTTCTCCGGTTCGTTGCGTCGTCGAACCCATCGAGCGGAGGGGAAGGATGCGCAACCCGAGCGCGGAGATCCGTAAAGCGAGGAGTCGACACTGACCCCGCGCCGGACCCCTTGCGGCACCTCGGCTCGTTGCGACGACGAATGGAATTTGCGGGTGCGTTGCCCACCTCAGTAAACGTCGGCGCGATCTCTGTGCGCGCGCCTCGATCCAGTGAAAATGGAACAGACGGGGCATCCACGTGGGATTGCTCTGGCCTCGTGTGATTCCTGGGAACGTCTGTCGCGAAGGGAGCCTTGCGTGCGTTCCCATCAATGAAGGGCGGGCGCGATTCGAACCGCCCAGGAGCCACCGACTGATTTCGCCAGGAGGTTCGCGTTCATGCGACGATCGATCTCGACCCACGACCGACGACTCTTCCTCGGTGCCCTTGGGGCCGCCTTCTTCACAACCCGAGGTCTCTTCGCCGAGGAGTTGATCCGAACCCCGCCGCTAACCGAGGGCCCGTTTTACCCTGACCGCCTGCCGCTCGACACCGACAACGACCTGATTGTCGTCAACGACGGGGTCACACCTGCCGTTGGCGAGATCGCCCACCTCACGGGCCGTGTCCTTGGGCCAAACGGATCGCCGATCCGCAACGCGACGATTGAGATCTGGCAGTGCGATGCGAAGGGAGTCTACATCAATACTCGCGACAGCGAGCCCAACGGGAGCCGGCAGGATCGAAACTTCCAGGGCTTCGGCCGGTTCACCACGGGATCGACGGGAGCCTATTACTTCCGGACGATCAAGCCGGTCCCCTATCCGGGCCGACCCGCGCCTCACATTCACGTCAAGGTGAAGCGAGGTGGTCGCGAGCTTCTCACCACGCAGATCATGATTGCCGGACACCCCGGCAACCTTCGCGACGGGATCTTCCTCAGCGCCGGCGACCCGCTGGATCGAGAGCTGGTTCAGGCCGATTTTCGCCCGCTCCCGGGCTCGAAGTTCGGCGAGCTGTCTGCAAACTTCGAGATCATCCTCGGTCGGACCCCTGACGAGGAGACCCTGCTCCGGAACCGGTCCGCAAACCGATAACTCACGACTCAACCTTTCTCGAAAACTCAACCGAAGGACGACGACCATGAGGCGAATCTTGTACGTACTGACGAGTGCCTTGCTGATGGCCGCGATCCCCGCGGCGATGGCGCAGCAGCGCCATGGCAATCGAGGTTCGACGGCGCGGTCCAAGAAGACCGCGGCGAATTCGATGGTGAATCGGATGATGGCGTTCGATGCTAACAAGGACGGGAAGCTGACGAAGGAGGAGGTCACCGACGAACGGCTTCAGCGCCTCTTCGATCGGGCGGATGCCGACCACGACGGGATAGTCACTCGCAAGGAGCTCACGGCGATGGCGGCCCGCGAGACGGCCGGCGGCCGTGGCGGTTTTGGCCCGGGCGGTCCTGGCGGTCCTCCGCGGCCGGGCGAGGTTTTGCCCTCGTTCCTTCGAGAGCGGCTGGAATTGACCGCCGAGCAGTCGAAGCAGGTCGAGGCTCTCCAGAAAGACGTCGACACTCGCCTCGCCCAGATACTAACGGCCGATCAGAAGGCCCAACTTGAGGAGATGAGAAACCGAGGACCCGGCGGCTTTGGTCCTGGTGGCCCACCGCCCGGCGGCTTTGGTCCCGGTGGCCCGCCGCCCGGCGGCTTTGGTCCTGGTGGCCCGCCCGAAGAAGAGTGAGCGAGCCTTATCCGGTTGCCAGTCGTCAGCGGGGACCTTTCTCTCTCTCCGCTGACAGTCCCCAACGGATCGATTCTACTCGAGCGCTCCGCTGGCCTGAGCGAGGATCTGCACGGCGACCTGATGGGGGCCATAACCGCCCGGAAGCCGGACGAGCGGCTTCCCATGGCGGATGCAGAACTGGCGAACCTCGCCGAATGAGTGGCTCGACCATCGGATTGCGAGCAAAACCAGCGCGACATCCGGCCGGGCGACAACCGGCTCGAACGGTTCAATCGATTGATGTTCGCGGGTCTCGATCCAGATGAGATCCTTGAGTCGGAAGGCGCGACGGAGAGACTCCTGAGCTTCTCGGCGTCGGATTCCGCCAATCAACACGATGCTCCGACCGGCGAGGAGCCGGGCGACTTCTCGGACATCGGCCGGAAATGCCTCTCGCGTGGGGAGGATTTTCGGCGCGGGGCGAGTGGCGAGATATCGGTCGATCTCGCGTAGAACCGTTCGGAAGCCTTGCGGGATGTCGTCACGATCGGGTAGGTCGTCGACGATCGGAGAAAGGTGCTCGCGGACCTCGCGATTGCTGGGGGGCAGGCCGTCGTCGATGGCATCCTCAACGTTCGAGATGATCGCCTGCCAGTTGTCGTCGGAGTTCTCGCCGCGGGAGATCGCTTCGGCGAGGTCGCGGACCCGGTCCAGTTTTTCGCGATGGATTCGCGAAAGATTTCCACCTCCGGCCGTCTCAATCCGGGAGAGCAGCCCCGGCCATCCCGCGGGGTCGGCCGGGTCATCGGTCCGAAGATATCGGCGGACGAAGATCCGATGCCTCGCCGCCGCGTCCCGGACCATCTGGTAGACGGTGACCTGATCGGGATCGCCTGGGGCCCGCAGTCGTTGCAAGGCGCTCCGGAGCATGGACTGCGATTCTGCGAGGATCGGCAGCGCTCGCTCCATTTTTCCCCGCCGCGATTCTCCACCGAGCATCAGCGTGAGCGCCTCGGCCATCGCCTCGTAACACCCTCCGATGTCCTCGAGCAGCGAGAGGTCGGCGGATTGCGACGTATCCTCGGCATCCAGCCAGTAGAAGCAATCGACCAGCCTGCCCGACCAGGCGACCAGTTCGGGGTCCACCGGAGCTTCGTCGATCGGTGAATCCACACCCTGCCAGAGTCGCTGATGGCTCTCAACCTGCCACCGAATCGCCTCGGCCTTTGCCTGGCACCGAACGGCGAGGCGTTCGATTTCCTCACTCTCGGCCTCGGCCCGCGCACTGAGTTCGGTAGGGAGAGGGGGCGGGGGCAATGTCGACTGCCCGAGCGTCAGCTCGCGGAGGGGTTCGGACCGTTCGATATCCGACATTGGAGTGTCAATCGGGGGCGGATTCTGGCTCATGGAGATTTCAATGGAGGATGACAGTCAACCGGCCGGATGAGCGCGGTTCGTACTTATCGAGCATATCTCGTTGAGGACGATCCGTGAACCGCGCTCCGCGACATCCTCAGAGTGCCCTCGGTCTTTACGCCCGGCCCTCGACCTGCCACCATGGAGCCCAGTTGCGATCACCGACGATCGCGGAGGGCCCAATCCGCGGGGGAATGCATGAAGGACGTCGCCGAACAACTCCAGATCCTCAGACGAGGCGTGGAGCAGATCGTACCCGAAGCCGAGTTTCTAAAGAAGCTCGAGCGGTCCGTTCGCGAGGGACGGCCCCTTCGCGTCAAATATGGGATCGACCCGACTGGCATCGACGTCCATCTCGGCCACACCGTCCCGCTACGGAAGCTCCGCCAGTTTCAGGATCTCGGCCATACCGCCGTGATCATCATCGGTAACTACACCGCGCTTGTGGGCGACCCCTCCGGCCGCGACGAGACCCGCGCCCGGCTCACGAAGGAGCAGGTCGATGCCAACGCTTGCGACTACCTCGCCCAGGTCGGGAAGATCATTGACCTCGACCGGGCTGAGGTCCACCACAACGGCGACTGGTTCTCGAAATGGTCGTTCCTGGATGTCCTCGACCTGACGCGCCGGATGACGCTCGGCCAGATCTCCGCGCGCGAGGACTTCGCCAAACGGATCGCCGACGAGAAGCCGGTTTATCTTCACGAGTGCCTATACCCGCTGATGCAGGGGTGGGACTCGGTTGAGATTCGGGCCGACGTTGAGCTCGGCGGGACCGAGCAGCTCTTTAGCCTTCTGGTGGCGCGCGACCTGCAACAGTCCCAGGGACAGGAGCCGCAAATTGCGATGACGATGCCGATTCTGGTCGGCACGGATGGTGTCCGTCGGATGGGCAAGAGCCTGGGCAATTACATCGGTGTTGGCGAGGCTCCCGAGAACCAGTTTGGCAAGATGATGAGCGTTCCGGATGAGCCGATGCGTCAGTATTTCACCCTGCTGACTGAGCTGCCGATGACGGAGGTCGACCGCCTGCTCGCGCCGGGCGTGAACCCTCGGGACGCGAAGGAAGTTCTGGGCAAGTCGATCGTGGCCCAGTACCACGGCGAGGCCGCCGCCGCACGCGCCGCGGGTGAGTTCCGCCGGCGAGCCGCGGGCGAGGATCCGGATGAAATTCCCACGGTTCCTCTCGACCGCTCGAAGCTTGACCCCGAGGGCCGAATTCCCGCGTTTGTCCTCTTGAAGGAACTGGGGCTGGAATCCAGCACTTCCAACGCCCGCCGCGTCGTCGACGGAGGCGGGATGACGATCGACGTCGACCGCCGATCCATCGCGGATCCGAAGGAGCGGATCGCCGTCGCGGACGGCCTGATCGTCCGAGTCGGAAAACGGAAGATCGTTCGGGTCAAGATCGTTGGCAGCCCCGCCTAGACCGCCCGACCATGGAACGCCCGTCTTCGTGCCGAAATCCTGGCGGGAAGCTCCAGCCTTCCAGTCAGGTGAGATCGCGAAGATTCTCAATGATACTCCACGGCACTGCATGGCACTCTTGAGAGGCCTCCCGGAACACTCAAGTTTTTGATGTGTTTATGCTAGCAATCATGAAGTCTTGTCGGGTGGTCGCCGGTTGAGCCTGGTTTTCAAGCTCTCACATTAGTCGGGTTCCGCCCCAGGGCGAGGACCAGACTGCCCGACCACACCTGAAATCCGACGAGCGAAGTCACGTTGCTCGCCACCTGTCACGGTACACGGACGATCCACCAAAAAATTGTCTGGAATTCCGGCGCGATCAAGGAGGACGCCGCCCCGGGGATCCCACCCAAATCCAGCTTGTGTCGAGGCTACAAAAATGAAAAGGTCCAGGTAGCATGGAGCTTGCATAAACTTAGATTGAAAGACCCGTCGCCTCCTTTCAGTCGACGCCCGAGCGGTTGCTGAACATCGAGGGTCCCAAAAGGTAGCGTCGGAGGTCGGAGACTCAATTCCTGGTGGAATCTTGACATCAAAGTCTCCGGGAATTAGTCTATCATTTGGATTGCTCGAGAAGGGCGATCATACCTCGGCCAGGGCGGCCCCGACTTGCGAGTTCTCGCATGTGCGGGGTTTTTTGTTGCGCGGATTCGCCATGGCCCAGGGGACATTCTCAACTCGCTCACGACGTGCGATACGCCTCGCGGCCCCGACTGCCGCCTTGCTCCCATTCCGTGGACGCCTCGGCGCTTCCCGCAAGGAGTCGGCCATGATGACTGCGCCTCTGGGATACAACACGACGCCGATGGAGCATCCCGCCGGTGGGGTCGCTCCCGACCATCGACCCCGCCGAGTCGCGACCGCCTATCCTCGATGATCGGCGCCTGACTCGGGAGCGGGCGGACCCTGGAATTCCGATTTGACGGGTAGGAGGTCGCTGTCCGGGAGATCCCCTGGGGTCGGCCGGAGCCTCGCCTGTCCGGAGGACCGATGCCCCCTCGGTTCTCACAACAATCGGACGTCCCATCACTCAGGACAGGGGCCGGAGCCGAGGCTCTGGCTCGAACTCCGAGAGGAGCGGTCTTATGCAGATGTCATCAAAGATTCTCTCAAGTTGGATCCTCGCCCTGGGTCTGGGCACGCTCATCGTGGCGCTGGTTGGGGCAGGTGTCGACGGGTCGGCTTGGGCCCAGGCGCCGGCCGCCGAGCCGGCGAAAATCGCCCGGCCGGACCGGCCCCGCGACGTTGGGCGGGGCGATCCTGCCCTCGACCAGAGGATCAACCAGGCGCGCGAGGAGATCGAACTCCTGGAACTGCAACTCGCGACCCGAAAGGCCCAGCTTCAGCTTGCCGAGGCCCGGCTTGCCGAGGCCCGCCGATGGCGTGACGTCTTCAAGAAGCTCTTTCGCGATGGGTTCGCCAGCGAGGAGCGGTTCATCGCCGCCCGAGACGACGTCCTGATGCACGAGGCCCACGTCGCCGCCGAAAAGGGGGCCGTTCAGGAGGTCGAGTTGCGCGTCAAGCAAGCGAAGCGCAGGCTCGATTACGGCGAGTTCCCGTCGACGCCCCAGGAGGGCCGCCTCGTTTCGCTCGAACAGCGACTGGATGGTGTGGAACGCGGGCTCGACCTGCTTCAACAGGAGGTGGCGAGCCTCAAGCGCATGTTCCGTGGCCAGTGGAAGATGCCGGAGAACGTCGAGCGTCCCCCGGTGCAGAAGCCCGAACGACCCTGACGATGCGAGCGGTCTCCGGGCCGGACGACCTGGGCTGCCGGCTCGCCCACCCCCCGCGCCCTCCGCGACGCGGACAGGCAGGAACGCGGACCCTCGCGAGTCTCTCTCACAGCCATCTCTGGCGGGAACTGAACATGAACATTTTGAGAATCCATGGATTGCCGGTGTTGCTGGACCGTCCTCAGGGCAAGGGGATGGTCGTAAGCTGTTACGCCGATACGTCGGTCGTCGAGGGTTTCGAGCCTCGATGGGGGCCGCCGCTCCAGCAGGAGGCCCGCGAGGTTCGCAAGCGATTGGCCGATGACCCCGAATCGATCCAGGAATTCGAGCGCCAGCTCAAACTGATCCGCGAGTCTCTGAAGTCTGGCGATCATGGAGGGGTTCGCGGGATGGCCGTCTTTTGCCGCTCGGACTGGGATCGGGTGATCGCCATCGAGTCGGATGTTGCTTATCCCAATCGTCTGGTGGTCGACGAGGAGGCCTATCTCGTCCCCTTCCTGATCGAGGAGCTTGAACGGCCCCGATACCTCGCGATCCTGACCGACTCCCACAGGGGCCGGATCTACGAGGCCCGGTCTGGATCGGCGCGGTTGCTCGACGAACTGGAAGAGGACGTGCCCCGGAAAAACCGATCGGCGGGCGAACGATGGGGGAAGCAGCAGGCCACCATCGCGCGGCACCGAGAGGAGTGCATCCTCCATTACTTCAAGGATCTGGTCCATCGGGTCGAGGAGGTCTGGGACGAGCCGACCCATCAAGGGATCATCCTGCTCGGCGAGCACGAGATCCTGGAGAACTTCCGCGCGGAGCTTCCCGAACGGCTTGCCCACAAGATCGTCGCCGAGATTCCGCACGCCTGGGCCGGCGAACAGCCCGCGATCGAGGACCAGGTTGGCCAGGTCGCTTCCGAGATCGTCCTTGTCGAGCGGAAAAAGATCCTGGCCGATCTGGATCGCCGGCTCCAGAAGGGAGGGGCTGTGACGACCGGGCCGCAGGAAGTCATCCAGGCCCTGGCGAACGGTCAGGTCCAGGCGCTGGTGTTCGGGCCCGATCTGGGCGAGGCCGGCTGGCGATGCGACCAATGCCGGTCGCTCTTCACGACCGAGGAGCGGGCCTGTCCTTATTGCAAGTCCACCTGCGAGCGGGTTGACCTCTGGCAGGAGATCCTGGCGAGAGCCCTGAATCACCAGGTCGAGGTCCACTACATCCCCGCGGATTCCGGTCTTCGCGTCCCCGGCGAGATCGCGGCACTCCTGCTTCGCGAGGAGCCCCAGTGGACCTGAGAGGCTGTCAAAAGATCGATTTCAGATTCAAGATTCCAGATGGATGTCGGTCTCGGGTCTGCCAGGCATCCCATTTATGGAATCTTGAATAGGAAATCTTCCATCTGATCCAATCACAAACTCTGAGCCCTCGATTTTCCGAGTGCACGCTGGGCCAAAATATCCATGGCGGCGGCAAGGAAGAAGCTCAACCAGGTCGGAATGGAAAGCCGGACCGACTTCCTTTCCGCCGTCATGATTATTCACATGGTCGCGACGAAACGCGAAGAATTCATTCCGATCCCAGGATCTCGTCGCGGATCAGCGCATGGATCAGGTCGCCGTGATAGGGAATTTCGGCCAGCGGTCGAACGACCGTCGGTTCCAGGTGCGACTTCCGTTTTATCACGAGCGTCGTTTCGTGAGAGAATTTGCGAATCGTCTCAGGATGATGTGTTGTCGCCAGGGAATTCTCAGAGTCGTCGATCAAAAGCAGGCTCGTCACGGGTTTCCTTCCGTGGCGGACGTTCGCTTGAGACCTCATCCACGGCAAATGAATCTGACCCCCTGGGTGAAGCGTCTCCCAGGAGGACATGCCCTGAGTGGGACGTGCTCAGGCCACGGAACTTGCCTTTTCTCTCGCGTGCGGTTCGCTCTCGCCTTCATGGCTCGTCAGAGGTTTCCGCCGTGGAGGGAGCCGAAGTGCTGGGCCAGGAAAAGCGCCATCAGCAGGCCGCCGAGACCCAGAACGGACACGTGCATCGTTTTCCGGAAGTCCAGGCGACCGACCCGGGCGATCAGCACGTAGCCGACGGTCAGGTTGAATGCCCCCCACAGCACGTTCACCGTCGCCGAGGAAAGTCCCTCGCCAGGCGGCTTCGCGAACGGACTCTGGAACGGACTCCCGCTGATCCCCTGGACCAGGTGCGGTATCGCGTTCGCCAGGAAGGCCCCTCCCCAGAAATACGCGACCAGGTGATACCAGCGCGTTCCGTCCTGCATCTCACGCCTCCTCCGTCGCCTCAGTCAACCTGTGTCTGGGGTCGGTTGTGGAGACCTCGGGCGCGTCCGTTTCTCCCCGCCTGTTGCGACTCAAGGAACTTCACCAGGGCGAGCACCTCATCGGTGAGCATGTCGAGGTCATTCAAAACCTCAGCGCACTCCTCGAGCCGCATCCGGACCACGAACAGCAGACGATGCGCCTCGCGAAGCGCCGCAAGGGATTCACTCGTCGTGCCCGACTGCTTCAGGGCCTGGCCATTGATGCTTCGGATGACGGGCGGATTCCCCTCCGCTCGCATGTAACACGGGACATCCTGGGTGATCTTCGAGTGGCCGCCAATGTGGCTCGCCTCACCCACCGTGACCCATTGATGGATACCGACCTTTTCCCCGACCGTCACGTGGGAGGCCAGGTGGACATGGCCGGCCAGCATCGAGTCGACCTCGATCCAGTTGTGATCCCCCACCTGGCAGTCGTGGGCCACGTGGACCCCATTGGCCAGGTGGTTGTGGTTGCCGATCCGGGTGACGCCGGCGTCCTTCTCGGTGCCTCGATGGATGGTGACCCGGGTGGCGATCGTATTGTTGTCGCCGATCTCGACCCGGGTGGGCTCGTCGCGGTAGGAGACGTCCTGCGGCGGCCCACCGATGGCCGTGAAGGGATGGATCGTGTTGTTCTCCCCGATCTGGACGATCCCCGTCAGGCAGACGTGACCGATCAGCCGTGTCCCCCGCCCGATCCGGACATCCGGGCCAATGACGCAGCCCGGCCCGATCTCCGTCCCTTCTCCGAGCACCGACCGGGAATCGACCCGGGCCGACTTCGCGATCCCGCTCGGCATGAAACCTCCTTGCAGGTGGGCATGAGGGCTGGTGGTCTCGTTCGTCGAGACCGTCAGAAACGAGCGTACTCGAAATGGATTCTCGATGCCATGCCGCTGGCGCGGGAACTCCTCGTTCACGAGCCGATGATTCTGTCCGGGTCGTGATTGCGGGGGTTACCGGTCCTTTGTCGGAGGAAAGACCGGGGCTCGTCCTGGTCGTCGGCCGGAGCCGACTCCAACGATCGGCCGATGGCCCGTGAAGGAGCCAGCTCCCGCTGGCGACCCGGCCGAAGCAAAACGTGACGCGAAGATCACCAGCGGGAGCTGGCTTCTGCACGCGGCCATGGATCCGGCCGAAGCCAAAGGTGACGCGAAGATCGCCGGCTGGAGCCGGCTCCTACAAAGTCATTGATTCGGCCGAAGCAAATTGTGATGCGTTGATCGCCAGCGGGAACTGGCTTCTGCACGCGGCCATGGATCCGGCCGAAGCAAGTCATTGATTCGGCCGAAGCAAAACGTGATGCGTTGATCGCCAGCGGGAAACCCATGGATTCAAACGATGGGCCGCTCGCGAAGGAATGAGCCGATGGCCCGTGTAGGAGCCAGCTCCAGCTGGCGACCCGGCCGAAGCAAAACGTGATGCGTTGATCGCCAGCGGGAACTGGCTTCTGCTCGCGGCCATGGATCCGGCCGAAGCCGAAGGTGACGCGAAGATCGCCGGCTGGAGCCGACTCCTACAAAAGTCATTGATTCGGCCGAAGCAAAACGTGATGCGAAGATCGCCAGTCCGGGTTGGCTCGGCCAGGGGAACCGATCGGCCATCATCACCGGGCCGCGAATTCGGAACTCGCCCCATTTGATCGTCATCCCGGGACGAGTCCGGCAATGCTCGTGGAGGTGTTCGAATTCCATGCGAGTTTCCTCGGAAAGCGTTCGAGAGACGGACCAGAGGGTTTTGATTGTGAGAAAATGTCCGCAGGCTGACAAGATTGCTTTCGGCGCGGTCCGACGATGACTGGGAGACCCGATCCCTTGCCCTCTCTATAATGGCCCGATCGACTGGGCGGGATCCCGATCGAATCGGCGCGAGGGTCCGGGCGCCGATCCCGCCCGGCAATCCGAGGGGGTTCATCGATGGCGGTCCACGGCTTCGGAATCATCGGGTGCGGGATGATCGCCGAGTTTCACACCCGGGCGATCAACGAGATCGAGGGCGCGCAGGTCGTCGCTGCGTACACCACCAACCCGGCCAACGGCGCCAAGATCGCCGGGCTGGCCGAGGGCGGCTGCGAGGTCTTCGACGACCTCGACGCCATGCTCGCCTCGCCGGCCGTCGACGTGGTCTGCGTTTGCACGCCGAGCGGAGCCCACTTCGACCCGGCCGTCCGCGCCGCGAGGGCCGGCAAGCACGTCGTCGTCGAGAAGCCGCTGGAGATCACCCTCCCGCGCTGCGACGCGATCATCGCCGCCTGCGAGGAGGCGGGCGTCCGCCTCTGCACGATTTTCCCCTCGCGATTCGCCGTCGCCAATCTGCAGCTCAAGCAGGCCATCGACGTCGGCCGGTTTGGAAGGCTCACCCTGGGTGATACTTATGTGAAATGGTGGCGGACCCAGCAGTATTACGACTCGGGCGGATGGCGAGGGACCTGGGACCTCGATGGCGGCGGAGCACTGATGAATCAGGCGATCCACAATGTCGATCTCCTTTACTGGTTGATGGGCGACGTCGCCGAGGTGCAGGCGATGACCGCGACCCTGGCCCACGAGCGGATCGAGGTCGAGGATACCGCGGTCGCCGCGCTCCGGTTTCGGAACGGGGCCCTCGGTACGATCGAGGCCGCCACGAGCGCCTTTCCGGGGTTGCTGAAACGGACCGAGATTCACGGCGACCGGGGCTCGGCGCGGGTCGAGCAGGACGACATCACACTCTGGGAGTTCCAGGAGCGGGTTCCGAGCGACAACGACATCTTCGCGGCGATGGCCGGCCGGCAGGGCTCCAACTCGGGAGCGAGTGACCCTCGCGGGATCAACCACATCGGCCACCGCGACCAGCTCGCCGATTTTCTCCGCGCGATCGAGACGGGAACCACTCCCGCGATCGACGGCCGAGAAGGACGCAAGTCGGTCGAGATCATCCGGGCGATCTATCGATCCGCCCGGACCGGCGAGCGCGTCGCGCTCCCGCTTGTCGAGTAAGGCACACCCACGGCATGGCATCCGGTTTGCCTGAGGAGGAAATCATGCGTTTTGCTCGATCCGATCGCGATTCAGGACTCGGGAAAGGAGCGGGTGCCATGGCGAAATACGGGAAGAAGGCGCAGGAGGAAGTCCGCGAGGCGATGCACGAGATGAAGGAAGGGACCCTCCGCAGCGGTGGCAAATCGAAGAAAAAGGTGACCAATCCGAAGCAGGCGATCGCCATCGGGTTGTCGAAGGCGCGGAAGGAGGGCGGGAAGGTTCCGGCGAAGAAGGGGGATTGAACCAATGTCGATCGCGGCCGAGGTCGGTCGGGCCTTCCCGCCGGACCGACCCCTTTCGCGCCGGTAGCCGATTCGGGCAGCCCTTCGGATCAGGACCGTGGTTGTCGGACCGAGGGGGGAGTTCGATCGATCAGCCGGATCTCGCGGAACTCGATGTCGAAGCCGTGGTTCTGGAAGATCGGGTAGCCCGACCGCGGGCGCTTTCGGAGCATCGGCTCGGTTTCCTGGTCCAGGTCCTGGACGTTTCGGCCGTTGAGAGTGACCCGAATTCGCGAGCCATTGGCCTCGATTTCCAGGCCGTTCCACTCGCCGGCGGCCCGGGCTGCGTTGGTCTTGGGGGCACGAACGTTGTCGATGGCCCCGGTTGAGGTCGGCGAGGGTGCCTCGCCTCGGTCGTCTCGGATCTGGATCTCTTAAAAAGATCCATGCGTCTGTTCGAAGGTGCTGACGTCGGTTCGGCTTGAGTCATCTTTCGGCGGCAAGGAAGTAGATCAGGCTTTCCAGGCTGACCCGCTCGAAAAGGTCAGGCTGGAAAGCCTGACCTAGAGCGCTTAACGGTTGCATGGACGATGCCGGTGGGAGCGGACTCCTCCTACCAACCCGACGCGC
>DAIDKV010000049.1 GCA_027449865.1 Planctomycetales bacterium | reverse complement strand
CCGAGATCCGCATGAAATACCAGGCCGCCAGTTCGAAACCACCGGCCGGTTTGAGATGTCTCGACATGTCGTCTCCTCGACCTCCGATCCGATCGCCTCACCCCCAAAGCCCGATCCGACCCGACGTTACGGAATCGCGTGGCCGGGCGGACCAGCCAGGGCCGAGAGAACCACCCACGTCACCGGGATCATGATCAGGACGAACACCGCCATCGCCACCTGAAAGAGCCGCTTCTGATGATCGGCGGAGGCCGGCCAGAGATCGAACAGAACGACCCGGACGCCGTTGACCGAGTGGAAGAGAACGCAGGCGATCAGCCCCAACTCGGCGAAGCGAAACGCCCAGCGGAGCAGCCAGTAATACGTTCCGGCGAAGACACCGCCGTAGATATCCACGGTGAAGTCGTACTCGGCCGGGTAGGCCACGACCAGGAAGGTATCGATGATGTGGATGATCAGGAAGGCAAGGATGCCGAGTCCCGTCACCCGATGGACCAGCCAGGACCACTGGCCGATCCCGCCACCATATCGAAGGCCTTCGGAGAGGCGCGACCAGGCCCCGCGTCGGTAGGCTCGCGGAGTCCGGAGGGAGGATGATGACGCCATCAGTGCTCGCAGTTCAGGGGCCAGAAAAGTCGGCCGACCACATCCAGGGGCGGTCGACGGCGAGGCGAACGGGCCAGTCCCGCTCGACTTGCCGGGCCGATCGCTGGAGGAGCGACGCCCCTGGGAGTCGCTCCACGCCACGCGATCGCCTCACCGGCACTTGCCAACGCTCGGATCACCCAGAACCAGAACGTCCAGGCACAAAAGGGCCACGCCAGGCACCTCAGGGCCGGGGCGTTGGGGTCTCGCCATCGGCATGCCTGTGCTTTTGTAGGGGCCAGAGAAGGGCGAATCAAGAGGGGAATGGGGCAAAACGTCGGTTCGATCGTAACGGGGCAGCGACGCACCCCTGCACAACCACCGAGAGACCGCCGCACCGCGGCCCCATGAAATTCGCTGTCAATCCCGAACAGCAGGCCATGCCCGCGTCTCTCGGGTCAACGACCGAAATCGAAACGCGTCGGGGAAAACCCTGGAAAACCAGCACCCAGGCGCACACACCGAACGCGACTCCAGCTCCCTCGCCGGAGCCTGCCTCGGCGACAAATCCTAGCGAACGAGTTGAAGTTGAGTCGCGGACACGAAACCGTTGTACGACGCCCGGCCTACCGCCTGCACCGGACTTCCATGACAGAGGTTCTCACTCAAATCTTCCAGCCAGAACCGATCCGGGACCAACGACGGCTCGGCCTCCACAATCACCAGATCCTTCGGCCGACCCCGAGGCGCCACCTGAAGCACCAGGCGAGGACCGTTGGACGTCACCCGCTCCGATTCGACCCAAGAATCCACGATAGCGCCTGTGATCACCATCTCGGATTCCATTCGAGCCTCCTCCTTCAAATCCGGAAGTTTCTTCCCTTCCTCGACCGTACGACTTTTTTCCATCGACGCGACCCTCTTCACATCCATCCTAGCAGACAACTAAAACAAGTCAAGGAAACCACCTCCAAAAAAATGGATGATGGCAACGCGGGTCGATTCGATGGTCCTCCCTTCTTCCGGTCGAGAACCGATGACGCAGTCCGACAGGGCGTCCACGGGAACGACTTGCCTTGTTGGCCTAAGGGAGACCACCACCGTACAATAATAGCATGCAAACGTTGTACCCGAACTCACGTGGCATCCGGGCAACATGGATGTTTCCGGTCGATGACCGATGACGGGGTCGCATCCCCTCATCGATAATCGGGGAGTCTAGCAGTCCAGCAAGCATGAAGCAAGAGGGAAGTGGAATTCCGAAAAATGGATCTGGGAACGCCTTTTGTGGAAGATGTCGCGTGTGATGAAATCTGCGTCAAGTCGTCGAGACGTTGCCGAGCAGAACGAATCGCCTTTTCCTCAAGTCGATGGCAAGACGTGGGATGGGGCAGCATTTCGGTCCGGTCGGTCGGAATCTCCGAGACGGAGTCTCGCCTCAGGCGGGTTGGTCCCGAGTATGATGGAGAGATTCGGTGAGTATGCCCGCGAGTCGTGGTGGATCTGTTGCCTGTCCGTTTTACCCCAAAGAGGGACTTCGGAGGCAACCGCCGACGTTCGGTTTCGAGGCAACCCACGTCTCGCACGAGAGGTCCGGATCATCCGGAGGCGGCCAACCATTGGTAGTTAAAAAGCCAGATGGATTCGAGGCGTGGTGTCCCTTTTCCACTTCGGAGGGCGGCCATTCTCCCGTCGCCTGAGGGTGACGGTCTCGTTGCCGCGTTTTTTATGGAGCCGACCACGGCTGCGAACCCGGATGGGCTGCCGGGTCTTCGGATTGATCTATTGCGGCGGGCCGTCGCGCTTTACCTGGGGATAGCCTACCCGACGGGAGAGGTCCCTGAGGCGGCTCGACGTCGCCTCGACTGGAGGGATGATGTACCGCCTGCCGAGTTGCTCGAACGTCCACCGTTCGAAAGGGCGGGTAAGACCGCCGGGCAATCATCGCCCATCCACGCGCTCCGACTGGGGAACCACCGGTATCCGCACATGAAGTTGCAGATCCAGCCTTGGCCCAACGCGGCCGGTTTCATGCTCTCGGTCAACACTCACGACCAGGTAGCCGGCGTGGCCCTGAGCGAGGCGGATGCCCAGGCTTTCCGCGATCTCCAGGCTGAAAATCAGCGGCTCAAGGAGGCCATCGAGCAAACCTGGGACGAGAACAGCCTACCCACCTTCCACCGTTACCTGCGCGACTATATCGAGAGTCGA
Organism: Planctomycetales bacterium; assembly: GCA_027449865.1. Taxonomy (GTDB): domain Bacteria; phylum Planctomycetota; class Planctomycetia; order Isosphaerales; family Isosphaeraceae; genus JAKAUH01. The sequence continues at coordinate 13,087 of DAIDKV010000049.1, read as the reverse complement.
CAGTCGGTTTCCCCGGCGCACGACGCGCCCGGATGATCGGGCTTCGATCAGACCGAAACGCCGGGGATCGCGCTGGTGGACGGAAATCGCTTGATGAGCGTCACCTCATTACCGACGTCGTTGTGGTACATCTCGTCGACCATCCCCTGGCAAATCAGTAGCCCGAAACCTCCAGCACGCAGGCCGAGCTTTTCTCGGACGTCAAGATGTGAAAACGGGTCGTCCGGAACCGCCGCGTGGGGAAGCTGCGACCGATCGAAGCCTGGGCCCTGGTCCTGGATCACGATTTCCAGCCGATCCTCGTGAATCCGGTAAGTGATGCCAACCAGGCGGTCGCTCTGGTGGCGATTTCCCCATTCGATCGCGTTGTGGGCCATCTCCATCACCGCCTGCCGGATCTGGATGACCTGCTCCTGCTGCATCGGCGTCGACTGGCAGACTAGCATCAGGAAGTCATTCAGGTCCTTGAGCAGGGTAATCTCGCTGTTCAGCTCGACGTGGATCTCACCCTGTAGCGAGCGTTGTTCCATGCTGGCTCGCCACGACCGCGCCACGCTGATCGCCTCGAATAAATCCTCCACGTCATAGGGCTTGGTCACATAGGCGTTGGCGCCCACGCGAAATCCATGGACCCGGTGCTGCACGTCGTTGAGCGCCGTGAGCATCACGACAGGAATCAGTCGGGTCTCGGGATCCGTCCGCAGGCGCCGGCAGACATCGAAGCCGTTGATATCCGGAAGCATCAGGTCCAGGAGCATCACATCGGGCCGCTGCTCGCGAGCGAGCCGGAGGGCCGCTTCGCCGCCCTCGGCGATGATCGGCCGATAGGATCGCAGGCTAAGGATTCGGGAGACGAGCTCCGCCTGCTCCGGATGATCCTCGACGATCAGGGCCGTTCGCATGAGACTCTCCCTCGGCGCACCTGCCGGTCGGCTCACGAGACGTGAAGCTCGACAACATCGGCGTCCCGCAATTCGTGATCGCGCCGGACCGCCTGGCCGTCAAAAACGCCGGTGCCCCAGACCCGGGCCGACTTCAGCGAATGCTCGAAGTCGCGGTGGATCTCCCGGGCGAGATCCACGACCGTGCCGCCAATCGGTAGAGTGAACGGCCTCGTCCGATCGGCCGGCTTGCCAGGGACCTTCGTGTAGACGCGCAACACGCCAAGTAGATCGTATGCCGCTCCGCGCAGGGTTTCCAGTCCCTCACCGGTCGTTGTTGAGGTCACGACGATCGGAAATCGGTCGCCGAACCAGTCCTGGACGATCGCCAGCCGATCCTCGGCGCCCGTGGACTCACGCTTATTCGCGACCATCACCGTTTTGACGTGGCGAATCCGCTCGTCCTCCACGTCGTACGGCAGCTCGCCGACCAGCTCGGTGTGAACCTCGGCCAGCTTCTCCAGGACCGAGGCGGCCCCGTCGGCCACATCGTCGGTCGAAAGGTCCACCACGAGCAAGGCGGCGTCGGCGGATCGAATGATCGTTGGCGTCCACGGCTCGAAGTAATCAGAGGAAATCGGCGGTAGGTCTACGACCTGCACCGCAACGTCCTGCCACATCATGATCCCTGGCTGGGGAGCGCGGGTGGTGAAGGGATAGGCTGCGATCTCGGGATGAGCATGAGTCAGCGCCGCGAGCAAGCTGCTCTTGCCCGCATTGGGCGCTCCGACCAGGACCACCTGACCGGCCCCCTCGCTCGGCACCCGGTAGCTGACTCCGGTCTTCTTCCCCCCGATCTTGCCCCGTTCCGCTTCTTCACGCAGTCGGCTCATCTTTTGCTTGAGGTCCGACTGAAGCTTCTCGGTCCCCTTGTGCTTCGGAAGGAGACGGAACATCTCCCGGACCGCCTCCAGGCGCGTCTCGGGACTCGTCGCCTTTCGGTATTCCTCCTCGGCCTTCAGATAAGGAGGGGGAAGATTGGCTGGCATCGCGACGACCCTCCCCGATTTACCTCATGGAGACCAACTCCCGGAACCGTATCGGTTTCGATCTCCCGATGCAACCCCCTCGATCGGGGGCCCGGTCGCGTCGAAACCGACGATTCTAACGATCGAGGAGCGGCGATTTCGCTTTCGACCGGCACAACATCCGCTTCATTCGATTCAGATTACCTATACTCTATTCCAAGAGGAATGCCGGTCGTTCCAGGAGACCACCTGCGATGTACACCGTCGAATACCTGCGTAGTCGTCGGGTCTGGTTCCAGGAGTTGCTGCACTCGCCGGCGTCATCGGCGACGAAGCATGCGCACCACCTTCACGTCCCGGGAAGGATGGTCGCAAAGACCGTCCTGGTGAAGGTCGGAGAGGAGTTCCGGCTCGCGGTCCTCTCGTGCACGTCGCGGATGGACCTGGCGCGGTTCTCGGCGTTGCTCGGACGGCCGGAATCGGACGTTCGGCTGGCGACACCCGACGAGCTCACGGCGATCTTCGCCGACTGTGAGCCCGGCGTGGTTCCACCTTTCGGAAAGCTTTACGACGTCGCGACCGTCCTTGACGTCGAACTCCTCGACCAGCCGGAGCTGATCTTCGTCGGCAACATGCGGCATGAGGGGCTACGGCTCCGGGCGGCCGATTACGTGACGATCGAGGAGCCGCTAATCGGGTCGTTCGCCAGAAAGATCGCGGGCGCCAATCCGGCCTCGGTGGGTGATCGCCGTGTGGGTTGAGTAACCGACGGGCCGGTTCACCGCGAGGAGCCGGCCTTCTTGATCTCCTCGGTTCCAGCGAGACGGGCGGTCTTGAAGGCGTCTGCCGTCATTTGCCGGATGCGCCGGTCGAGCATCAGCACGGGTCCGCCCGATTCGGGGACGGACTTCCCGTAGGCGAGCACCTCATCCGACTCCGGCGAGGATGGCTCAACGTCGGTATCGGGGAGGGTCGCCTGGTATCGGACGATGACATCACCGGTTCGGAGGGCACTGTAGGCGGTCCGGGTGCTCGCATCGCCGACGCGCTGGAAATCGGCGATCGATCGCGGCGGCTTCCGGACCATCTCCTGGTGCAGCCGGTACATTTCGCCGACCTCGCGAAGCTTCCGCTCTTCCATTTCCGACGAGCCAGGCGGGCCGGCCGAGGGGCCGCACCCGAGGAACCCGACCGCCAGAATCCACGCCCCGAACCACGCGTTCAGCCTTTTCATCTCACGATTTTTCCTGAGAAATCAGAGCGGCGGTGGACAGATCCCGGATTTTCGGGATCTGTCGCCTGAACTCGATGCTTCATCAACATCAATATGCGTCGGCGCTGACGACCTCGTTGCCTGCAATGGAACCAAGGGCCAGCCAGGTCACGGGATTGATCGAGTTCTTGATGAACCGGACCGAGCCGTCGCAGAACGAGACGTTCACGCCGCCGGGGTGGTAGCTTCGAGCCGCGGTGTGCGAGCAGGTCTGAAGGCCCAGGCTCTGGCCGTTGACCGTCGAGGTGGCCAGGTTCAGACAGTCGCGGAGCGTGCTGTTCGGCGTGAGCGTGTGGCTGAAGAATGCCGTTGAGGGGAGTGCCCGGTAATATTCCTGACCACGATACTGGAGATAGCCGGTCCGCGACTGGCAGCTCGGCGGGATAAACTCGGTGGTGAAACCGGCTCCGCTCCATTCCAGGACCGCCAGCGGACTGTTCAGCGCAACCTGAGGGGCCGGTAACTGCACGGCGAGACCTCGCGTGGTCTCGCCCCACATCGTCGTGTTGCTCGTGCCGTCGATGATGCTCGCGATCTTCACCTGGTTGGTGACCCGGAGGTAATTCGGGTTGTACGCTCCACCGATCTTCTGCGGCTGATTGTAGTCGATCTGAATGTTGAAAACGCCCATTCGATTGCTCATGGGCTCCTGCGTTCCCGGCGACGCGCTTCCCTGCTCGACGCAGGCCGTCGCACCCGTCGAGCCGAAATAGTTGTCATAGCCGACGAACCCGTTGAGCTTGGCGTTCGAGGCATCGGACGGGCAGATAAACGCCGTGATGAGCTGCGTGCCGGCCGTGTAGTTCGGGTCGGCTGGTCCGTTGTTATAGATTTCGTTGAGATTCCAGGAGAAATTGAACGCCGAGTACACGTTCGACTGTTCCAGATACTGCATGATCAACGTCTGGGGGGTTGATCGGGGAAAGAGCGGAACGTTCAGGGTTGGCGTCGGCCCGAAACCCTGCGGAAACGCCCCGAATGCCGACTCAAAGTTGTGCGTCGCCAGCGTCATCTGCTTGAGATTGTTGGTACACTGCGCCCGACGCGCCGCCTCTCGGGCCGACTGAACGGCAGGGAGCAACAGGGCAATCAGTACCGCGATGATCGCGATCACGACCAGCAACTCAATCAGTGTGAATCCTCGACGGTCTCTCATCGCCTGGGCTCCTCCGGAGTCGTGTCTCGGCGGGATGCGGATGGGGGGGACGAACCCTCCCCAGGTCGGTTCGCCGGGGGCTTGACCTCGCTCGGCAAGACGCCTCGCCTGGCCCATGGGGTTCGGACGGCCGTCCGGCCGAAGCTCGATCTCACGGCGTCGCGGTGATCGAACACGTCCGCAAAGGTAACGGCGCGTCCAGGTCCGGGCAAGTGAATCTTACGTTAATTTACGCCAACACAATCCGCAAATGAATGGAGTGCGGCCCATCGCGAGGGTCAGAGGCCGCGGGTCCGCTCGGCGGTCGAAGTGCTAACGTCTGTTGTGTCCTGGGGCGCGAAACCGCGCCGCATGGTGTTCTCGGTGACACAACGGGTCAGAAGGAATTCGAGGAGGTAATCGGGGCCGCCGGCCTTGGTCCCGATTCCTGAGAGCTGGAATCCACCGAAGGGCTGACGGTCGACCAGCGCCCCGGTGATCCCTCGATTGATATAAAGATTACCCACGTGGAATCGCCGCCGGACCTCATCGATATGGGCCGGGCTCCGCGAGTAGAGGCCGCCGGTCAGGGCGTACGGAGTTCCATTCGCGATGGTGAGCGCGTCGTTCAGGTCTCTCGCCTTCAGCACGGCGAGGACGGGGCCGAAGATTTCCTCCTGAGCGATCCGGGCCTGAGGAAGGACATCAGCCACGATCATCGGGCCGACATAGAAGCCTTCTTCAGCGCGTGGACCAGGGTCGGCCTGGAAGATGATGCGTCCCTCGCTCGCGGCGATCCGATGATATTCAAGGATGCGGCGCCGGGCATCGGCGTCGATCACCGGTCCGACCATTGTCTCAGGATCCTCGGCCGGGCCGACCTTCACAGCCCGAGCCGCCTCGACGAGGCGGGAGAGGAAGGCGTCATGAATCCCCTCCAGCGCGATCACCCGAGAGCAGGCGGAGCACTTCTGGCCCGAGTATCCGAAGGCGCTCTGCATCACGCCGAGGACCGCCTCGTCGAGATCGGCGTCGTCGTCGAGGATGATCGCGTTCTTGCCGCCCATCTCGGCGATCACACGCTTGACATGGTTCTGGCCGGGCCGGACCTCGGCGCCCTGGCGGTTGATGAGTAGCCCAACATCGCGCGAGCCGGTGAACGCGATGACGTCCACGCCAGGGTGGTTCACCAGCGCCTGGCCGACCTCCTCGCCGATGCCCGGCAGAAACGCCAGAACGCCCGGCGGGAGACCGGCATCCAGCAACGCCCGGCAGAGGTGCCAGGCCATCACGGACGATTGCTCGGCCGGCTTCACGAGCGCGGCGTTTCCGGCGGCCAGCGCGGCGACGGTCATCCCGGTCGGGATGGCCAGCGGGAAGTTCCAGGGTGGGAGTATCACGGCGACCCCGCGCGGGAGGTGCTCGGTCGCGTTGGTCTCCCCGGAAACGTCCCGGCGTCGGGGCTCGGAGAGCCGGATGATCTCTCGGGCGTAGAACTCGCAGAAGTCGATGGCCTCGGCGACGTCGCCGTCGGCCTCGGCCCAGGGCTTGCCGCACTCGAACACCTCCCAGGCCGCCAGCTCAAAGCGGCGTGACCGGAGGATCGCGGCGGTCCGGATCAGGACGTCGGCTCGTTCGCGGGCAGGACGGGAAGCCCACTCGGGCTGCGCCGCTCGCGCGGCGGAAACCGCCCGATCCGCGTGTTCGGCGGTCGCCATCGCGGTCGTGCCGACGGTCCGGGCGCTTCGGGAGGGGTCGAGCGAGACGAGGTGTCGGCCCTCGAAGTCGACCTCTTGACCATCGATCCATAGCGGATAATGGCGGCCCAGTTGGCCACGGACATCGTCCATCGCCCGCCGGATCGCCTCGCGGGCCTCGGCGCGTGCGAAGTCGGTCGGCGGCTCGTTGCGGAAGGGAGGCAGCTCGCCGGAAGCGGTCGCGGGCATCGGCTTCAGCTTGCGTGTCCGGGTGAGCATCGCTCCAACCTCCTCGGGGTCGCGCAGCAGGTCATCGACCCGTGCCCGCGCGGCAGAACTCATCTTGAGGAACGACTCGTTCGACGTGTTCTCGAGCAGTCGCCGGACGAGGTAAGCCATTCCAGGCAGAAGGGCCCCATAAGGCGTGTAGACCCGAACCCGGTGACCGCGATCGACCAGGGCTTTTTGAATGGCCTCGCCCATTCCGTGAAGGGTCTGGATCTCGTACGACGAGGGCGAAAGTCCCGCGATCTCGGCGGCGGCCACCGCGTGGGCGAGGCTTCGAACATTGTGACTTGCGAACGCCGGACGAAGCTCCTCGTGATGCTGGATCAGGAACCGGGTGCAGCGCTCATAGGAGGCGTCACTCTGCCATTTCTGAAGGTAGACGGGCTCCGGCCAGCCGAACCGACGGGCGCTCAAAACCTCGTAATCCCAGTACGCCCCCTTGACCAGTCGGATCGTGATCGGCGTCCCTCGGGCGGCGACCCAATCGCGGAGCATCTTCAACTCCGACTCGGCCTCGGGGTGGTAGGCCTGCACAACGATCCCGACGTCGGGCCAGTCGCGAAACTCGGGCTCGGCGAGAACGCGGAGGAAAAGGTCGTACGTGAGGGCCCGGCAGGTGTATTGCTCCATGTCGATGTGGACATAGGCCCCGCGTTGACGTGCGGCCCGGAGGATCGGACGGAGCCGGGCCGCGGCCCGATCGATCGAGGCCTCGGCGTGGATCGGCTCGAAATGGGCCGTCAGGCTCGAAAGCTTCAGCGAGAGATTCACCCGGGGGATCGGGCCGTGCGAGTCGCGGTCGATTTGAGGGATCTCGGAGGCGGCGGCGAGCGGGTCGGAAAGCTCCTCGATCATCGTCAGACAGATCTGCTGATACCAGTCGGCCTCGGTCTCGCTGATGATGGCCTCGCCGAGCAGGTCGGCCGTGAAGGCGAGTCGGCGGCGGCGTAGATCCATCACGGTCCGCAACGCCTCGCCGGGCGTGGCGCCCGCGATGAACTTTCGGGCCATCACGCCGGCCGCGGCTCGGGCCGCCTCGGCCAGCCATCCGGCGCGCGTGGTGCCCTCGGGCGCCATCGCGAGGGCCAGGTCGAGCCACCAGGGCACGGCCTGGCCGGCCTCGTGGAGGTACTCGGCAAGGTGCCGGCGGATCGAGTCGGAATCCTTCAGCGCCGGCAGGGCATCGATGAATCGGAAAAGCTGAACCCGGACCTCGGGCTCATCGAGAGTCATCGCCAGAAAGCGATCGTCCCACCACGAGCGATGCCAGGGGTGGCGACCTCGGTGAATCCGGTCAAACAGCTCATGACCGATCGCGCGGGTCCGCCGTTCGAGTTCTTCCTTGCGGCCGACGCCGACGACATCGATGGTCTCTGCCGCCTTCTGGTTCCTGAGAATGGTCGCCATGTCCGATGGTCCTTTGCCGTTCGCGCACTGCCCCGGCTCCTCGGCGTCCTACTTTCATTTTACCGCCGGACCACGGGCCGGGCAGGACAAGGACCGTAAATCGGCTGGAGCGGCTGGAGCCCGAGTCGGAAAAGGTGGCGACAGATCGGCCGGGTTTTGTTAAAGTTCCGGTCCGGCCCCGGGAAGTGGGCCGAGGACATGGAGGCAAACAGGGCATGGACGCTCCTCATGGCAAGGGTTGCGCGCGGTTGGCGTCAAGGCTGGCCCCGCTTGGTCTGTTGATCCTCTTCCCCGCGCTGGGGGGTGCGTCGTATCGATCGGCGAACTTTGTCGTCGAGGCGCGAACGCCGGAGATCGCTCGGCAGGTCGCCGAGCAGGCCGAGTCGTGCCGGGCCACCATCTCGCGAGCCTACCTGGGATATGAGTTGCCGCGATGGCGGACTCCGTGCCCCATCCGGGTCCGGCTGACCGCGGGAGAGGCTGGCGGCGTGACCTCCTTCGGTTTCCACCAGGGGAAGGTCAGCGACCAGTCAATGACCGTCGAGGGGCGGCTCAATCGCATCCTCGCCTCGGCCCTGCCACACGAGGTCACGCACACGATCTTCGCCGCGTACCTCGGCGGCCCAATGCCTCGATGGGCCGACGAGGGAGCCTCGCTACTCAGCGAGGACCTCGCCGAACGCCGACGACACGATCGGATCTCCGTCGACCTGCTCGCCCGCCGCGGCGAGTTGCCGCTCTCTCGTCTCTTCGTCGTCGAGGAGTATCCCAGCGACCTGATGGGCTTCTACGGGCAGGGCTATTCGATCTCAAGGTTCCTGATCGAGATGGGCGGCCGACCTCGCTTCCTGGAATTCGTCCGCGACGGCATGCGCGACGGCTGGGACGCCTCCACTCGCCTCCATTACCAGATCGCGAATGTCCACGAACTGGACCGGGCCTGGCGCGCCTGGCATCGGCTGGTGGTCCAGGGCGGTCAACTCGCCCAGACCGACGACATCATGGCGATGCATTAACGCCCCGGTCAGAGCGGCATCCAATCGAGCCGTGTCAGCGTGGCGAGATACGGCCGCTCTCCCTGGGGAAGGTTCCGGTTCAGGATCTCGGAGATCGTCGACGTGTTCTCGATCACGCTCTTGCCGTACGGCGAGAAGGTCTGATCGTTGAAGACACAGGGGGCCAGCAGCGGGTTGGTCAGGGCCTGAGAAAACGCGTCGATGCCGACCATACGGCCGATCAGCGTCGAAACGGTGGAATTCGTCCGAACGTCCTCGGCGAAGAGACCGACGTAAAACTCGATCCGGTCCACATCCCCGTACAGTTCCTTCAGGCGATATTGCCGTCGAGGATCTCCGGTGATCTGGTCGAAATCGGTCACACGCGGGAATCCAAAGGCCTCGCGATAGTCGTTGTAGCTCGCGAGACTCATGTCGCGGCCCATCCGGATCGAAACCTCCTCGACCCAGAGCAGGAATTCCGGAGTATTGAACAGGCCGATATCTCCGGCGGGCTGCCGGCTCGCGGCCTCGAACATCTCGCCAAGCCCATGCGCGAGAAGCTCGGTGTTATTGAAGACCGTTTCCTCGTTGGGAACCATTTTTCCCCGGGGCAGCATCACCATGCTCGGCGTCAGGCCGTGCCATCGGTAGAGCAGGTTGAATTCCAGCGTCATCCAGTTCTGGCGATACCAGTGATTATTCCCCACAATCGGAGGATCGACCCGAAACTGAAAATAATAAGGCGCAATATGATTGATATACTCCTCAATGACGATCTTCATCAGGAGGACGATCATCATGTTGCGCGCCGTCTGGAAAAGTCGCTCGTCGTCCCAGGTCGGATTCCGCCGGGCCATCTCTCCGGCGACTCGATTATGCTCGCGCAGGAAGAGCGTGTTGAACATCGCGAAGCCGGTCTGCGTGTTCGACCGCTCGCCCCCGAAGGCAAACAGAGTACCCTTGTTCCGTTCGTAGAGTCCGGGCTGCGATCGCTTCCAGAGGTCGAGCCCCATCATCTTCGGTAGACGAGCAAACTCCTCGGCGACCTCGTCGCCTCGGTAATAGAAGGGTGCGTATTCCTCCCCATCGAGGAGCTGGCTTCGGAGCCGGCCACCAACCCCCGCGCGAATGATCGAGGTGATCTCCTTGTTCACACCATAAAGCGGTGTCAGATCGATGTCGTGATTCGAGGTATTCTTCCCGGTGCCCCGAATCGGCGTGATTGCATCACCGGGCGCGTAGCACGTCCGCAGGAACCCGTCGGTGAACCACTGCGCGAAGTAAGAGAATAACACGGTCGACTTGGGCGATTCCGTCTCCTTGCCGGGATCCCGCTGGAAGAGACGGGCCACCTCGTGGATGTCGGGAAGCGGGACACCCCCGGAGATATCGCGAGGCGGCAGATGCCGGCCAGTGAATGTCCGATCGGTCAGCGAGGCCCACGAGGTGTAATTGCAGGCCGGGGCCGTCGGGTTCTCACGCGACCAGTTCGGCGCGTACATGGAGAGGGGATAGGGCCGTGTCTTCGCCTTGTAAATATCGATGTTGATGAGAACTCGATTGACCACACTCTGGAGGGGGCCGATCGCCTGCACAAGACGCCAGTACCAGCCGAAATTGGTCAGAAAATAAAGCGTCAGCTTGTTGCCGAGTCCGTCTCGGCTGGTATCGCGCTTCTCGGCGAGATCGAAGGCCACCTGGCCCGGCGAGCCCTTGCCGCGAGGCTTGATCATGCTCCCCTGGACAACATGCTCGATCAGAAGAGCACCGAGCATGATGCCGCCGGCCGTCCATCGCTGGTCGCGCTGGAAGTAGTGGAGCATCAGGATTCCACCCCCGGCCTCGAGCGTCGTGATGAAGATGGCCGTCGGGTGCAGCAGGAAATCGCGGATACGCTTGCCGTTTAGTAGGGCGAGGTCCCAACTGTGCTGCAACTGCTCGCCGATGATCAGCAGAGCCGAGGCGATCAAAAACGCCTGGGTCGTCGAGAGGCCCGTCCACTCCGACAGGTCGCGCGCGGCGAAGTACCAGATCGACCAGACGAGGATTTCCGACCCGGTGATCATCAACAACCCGATCGCCCGCTGGAGCGGCGTCTTCTTCGACCCCGTGATCCCCACCTCGGCCCCGAAGACCTGGCTCACCCAGTACAGGACCGCCAGCCGCTCGGTCAGAAAACCCGCGAGCAGGATCACCAGCGCGAGAGCATAATTCCGCTCATGGAAGAACCAGAGCCAGAAATACAGCGCGACAAACTCGCCGCCAGTCGCGACGATGAAGGGCAGAACGTTCACGACGAACGAGAAGGGTTTCTGTCCACCGGCCGCCATGAGTGTCATTCCCAGGTGGAGTCGTCGATCCCTCGAAGATCGAAATGCGGGCGGGTCCTCTTTGCCTCGCCATCATCGCCATCGAGCCGATAGTCTCCTCACCACAAACACGCCCGTCAACAATAAAATGGGAAAACCACGCAATTTGGCGCAGACGCTGGCGGCCTTGCCGACTTTTGCGATTTCCGCGGGGAGCTTGCACGCGATGTTTTTGGCGCAAACCTGGGGAATTGGATTCCTGGAGACAGACGGGGCGACGAAGCCGCTCCCTGAAGTGTAAGTGAAGTGCTTTCGGCGGCTCTCTCAGTCTCTGAGTTCCAGAGTTGACCAGAGGCTGGGGTTTTCACCGATCGGGAAGTCGCGTCCGACGCCGAGGTATTGATCCTCGCGGAAATGGTCGGAGATCTGGTAGGCGAAGCCGAGGCGGCGATTCGTTTCGGGATCGAAGCCGTTGAGCGTGGCGGCGGGGAAGAAGACTTCCAGCGTCCATCCGTCGCGGAGCAGTTCGGCCCTCGATTCGACCTGGTCGGCGCGGGCCATCGGGGGATCGGCGATCGCCCGGGCGATCGGCTTCTGAGTGACCTCAGAGGTCAGCGTCTTGCCTGGCCGCTGAAGCCGGATCGCGGCCGTAAACCGGTGGCAAAACCGCGTGGCCCGGGCGACGTCGCGCGTATCGCGAGTGTCGATCCAGAAGTTCACGTCGGCGAAATTCTCGGGGCGGTCCAGTGTCAGCCTGGGATCACCGAGTCCCTCCGACCGGACGACGACCCCCAGGCCGCCCGGATGCCAGCCGACGCTAACCTCGGCCCACGGCGATCGGCCATCCAGCCGGGCGCACTGGGGCAATAGGCTAGCGGGCGGCAACTCGACCAGCGGGCGGCGGGCGTCCCGGATCGGGAGGCCATCCACCCTCGGGCAGGGCGCCGCGATCCGGAACCAGAACGCTTGCGGTAGCAGGGCCTTCGTCATCGTCGCGCTCCCTCGCCCCCCGAGGAGACGGGCTATTCCAGCGAGTGGTCGTATACGGGCTTCTTCTCGATCGGGGCCGGGCGAATGAGGGCCGCGCCGATCGCATAAACCCCCATCCCCACAAAGAGGGCAACGATGCTGAAGTCGAGCACAGCCCAGCCGGCGATGACGAGCATCCCCAAGCCCCCGTGGATCGCCTTCCACCCGCCGGGCCGCGCCGATCCCTGCACGATCGTGGCGATGCCGGCCAGCACCAGGATGCCCGGCCACCAGAAATCGGTGGCGAACAGAATCCCCAGCCCGAGCAGCCAGATCCCGCCCGTCACCGCGTTCGCGCGCTCGACCGTCCACCACATGAGAACGCCCTCCAGACCGCCCGATCCGATCCCCGTCGATCCCCCGATCGGAGAGCCATTCGTCGGAGGTCGCCGGATCTTGAACGAGAGGCGGAGGATTCGCGATCAGCCCCCGATCCGACCGAGCAGGTTGACCATCTCGATCGCGGCAAGTGCGGCGTCAGCGCCCTTGTTCCCCGACTTGAGCCCGGCCCGGTTCAGCGCCTGTTCGACGTTCTCGGTCGTCAGGATACCGAAGATCACCGGAACGCCGGTCGCCAGTCCGGCCTGCATCACGCCGGCCGCCGCCTGGCCGGCGACGTGGTCGTAGTGCGAGGTCTCGCCCCGGATCACGCATCCCAGGCAGATCACCGCCGCGTACCGGCCGGTCTCGGCCAGCTTGCGCGCGACCAGGGGGATCTCGAACGATCCCGGTACCCAGGCGACGTCGATCCGGTCGTCCGCAATGCCGTGCCGCTCCAGGGCATCGCGGCATCCGGAGAGCAGCGCCTCGGTCACCATCGCGTTGAACCGGGAGGCCACGATCGCGAACCGCCCGACGGGCGGGGAATAGTCACCGATGAATTGCATCTCTGGTTTTCAGTTTTCAGTTTTCAGTTTTCAGTTTTCAGTTTTGACGTCACCGACAGAAATCCGCGTGTGAGGGGACTCGGTTTTTGGCTCAAGCGGCGAATGAGGCTGTCCCGCGATGAAATCCGCCCCAAGAGCTCCGGAATGGCCTCGCC
>DAIDKV010000048.1 GCA_027449865.1 Planctomycetales bacterium | reverse complement strand
TTCCGGAGCTCTTGGGGCGGATTTCATCGCGGGACAGCCTCATTCGCCGCTTGAGCCAAAAACCGAGTCCCCTCACACGCGGATTTCTGTCGGTGACGTCAAAACTGAAAACTGAAAACTGAAAACTGAAAACTGAAAACTACCTTGCCCACCACCGGAGTGCTCCGGGTACCATGGTTGTTGAACCATAACCCACTGGCGAGGGCGGCCCAGCCATGAACGAATCCACGCGCCTCCTGGACGATCCGGGTCTGCGGATCAACCGTCGGCTGTTTTTCTCGCGGACGAGCCTCGGGCTCGGGGGCGCTGCGCTGGCGTCGATGCTCGGTGAGGATTCAAAGGTCGGCGCGGCGGGACTGTCGCCGTCGCCAACGTCTCCGCCGATGGCGATCGACCCGGCCGGCGGGGGCATCCTGCGCGCGTATCACGTCCCGCCAAGGGCGAAGCGGGTGATTTACCTGTTCATGAGTGGGGGGCCGTCGCAGCTCGACCTGTTCGACTACAAGCCGGTTCTCAACGAGCGGAACGGCCAGGACCTGCCGGCCTCGATCCGGATGGGGCAGCGGCTGACCTCGATGTCGGCCAACCAGGCGACCCTGCCGATGGCCGGCTCGCTCTTCAAGTTCGCTCGCCACGGCGAGTCAGGAACATGGGTCAGCGAATTGCTCCCGCACACGGCGAAGGTGGTGGATGACCTTTGCGTCGTGAACTCGCTCTATACCGAGGCGATCAACCACGACCCGGCCATCACATTTTTCCAGACCGGCTCGACGATCGCCGGCCGGCCGTCGATGGGCGCCTGGCTGAGCTACGGGCTCGGATCGACGAACCAGAATCTACCGACATTCTGCGTCCTGATCAGCCGAAAGCGTCCCGATCAGCCACTGTATTCGCGGCTCTGGGGGAACGGCTTTCTGCCCTCGGTGCATCAGGGTGTCGAGTTCCGCGCGGGGGCGGATCCGGTACTCTACCTGGAGAATCCGCCAGGCGTCTCGTCGGTCGGACGTCGGAAGATGCTCGACCGGCTCCGCGATCTGCACCAGGCCGAGTACGACCGATCGCTCGACCCGGCCATTCAGGCCCGGATCGCCCAGTACGAGATGGCCTACCGGATGCAAACGTCCGTCCCCGAGGCCACCCGAATCGCCGATGAGCCCGACCACATCTTCGACCTCTACGGCCCCGACGCTCGCACGCCAGGCACCTTCGCGGCGAACTGCCTGCTCGCCCGCCGCCTGGCCGAGCGCGACGTCCGGTTCATCCAGCTCTACCACCCGGGCTGGGACCATCACGGCGGACTCCCCTCCGGGATTCGGAACCTCTGTCGAGAGACCGACCAGGGCTGCGCCGCGCTGATCACGGATTTGAAGCAGCGGGGGATGCTCGACGAGACGCTGGTCCTCTGGGGCGGCGAGTTCGGCCGGACGAACTACAGCCAGGGGAAGCTCACGCCCACCGACTACGGCCGCGACCATCACCCGCGATGCTTCACCGCCTGGGCGGCCGGCGGCGGGATCAAGCCAGGGATCTCCTACGGGACGACCGATGAATTCGGCTACAACGTGGCCACCGACGGCGTCCACGTTCACGACTTCCACGCGACCATTCTGCACCTGCTCGGCATCGACCATCTCCGGCTGACCTACAAGCATCAGGGCCGGTATTACCGGCTCACGGATGTCGCGGGGAAGGTGGTGCGAGGTCTCCTCGGCTGATGAGCACCGGTACAGACTGGCCGACGAAATACCCGTGGCATCTTCTTCCTCGCGACGGCCTACATCCTTTCGTCCCGCCGAGAGGCCGGGATTGGTTGAAAAGGCCACCGAGGGGACCCCAAAATGGATATCTCGACGCCGACGGGAATGAGTGGGTCCCCCATCCGCCGCCTGCGGGCGGTGCCCCGGAGGATTTCCATTGGGACGTGCAGCATCCCGACCGTCGGCATACGAATGTACGGCCCGATGGCGAGGTCCATCATGGAGACGACCATTTCGAGTAGGAGACAGCCGCAATGAGCCCGATCCTCGAATCGCAGGCGGGCGACGAGATCGTCTGCATCTCGGAATTCTCAGCCTCGCCCCACGGACAGGCGTTTTCGTGGGAGACCAGCCGGACGTTCCGCGTCGGCGAGCGGGTCCAATACGCCGGCAGCTTCCGGGATGACCACTTCAAGGATCACCCCACCGGCTGGATGGTCCTTTTCGACACCGAGGACGGGAAGCGGTACGGAGCGACCCAGACCTATTTCGTGACCATGGATTGCTGGCGAGGGCTCAAGCGATTCTTCGCTCGGAGATTGCTGAGAGAGCCCCGACGCCCCGACGCCGGGGCGGCGAAGGCTGGGAACGGGTCGAAGTTCTCTTGATTACGAGCCTTTCGAAGAATCTCGAACCGAAACGAAAAGCCGAGGGGGTCGGGTGCCATGCTGCGTCTCTTGATCCCGATCGCTCTCTTCCTGGGCCTGGCCGCACCTGCCCATGCGGAGGACCCCTATTTCCCGGATCTCGCTTTCTTTCCCAGGGACAGGGATCTGAACGAGATCGTGGTCGACCTCAAGGCCGTCCATCTCCGCGCGATGAAAGAGCCCTCGCTCTGGAAGCTCTCCCAGCAGGATCTCGGCGCGACCGCCTATCGGTTCCTCTGGCTCGCCACCGGACAGCATCCGATCAGCCTTCGCCTCGAACGAGTCGGCGAGGACTACCTCCTCCACGTCGCCCGCCACGATGGCCCGCCGGGTCTCACCGCGGGCCGGCCGGATCTCGACCGGTGGATCAAGGTCGACGCCCAACCGGCGCAAAAGATCATCGCCCAGCTCGATGCATCAAAGTTCTGGACCGCTCCCGTCGAGGTCAAGGAGAGCCGGGGCATCGGCGATGGCGACGTCCTGCTGCTTGAGGGAGCAAAGGGCGGTCGCTATCACGTCATCACTCGGGCCGGTTCCACGGCCGGGGAATCCTACAAGGCGTTCGGGCGGTCGCTGATCGAACTGGCCGATCTCCCCGACGCACTCCGGGCCTGGGACGAGTACCGCCGGGAGGATCGGCGAATGCCCGGATATCGCCCCGACCCGCCCGAGACCGAAGACCTCGGAGATCCGGGGCCCCAGGAGGAATGATCGGGCCGAGCGGGATTCCAGGGCGAGTTCAGGCCGCCATCACGACCCCGACGACCGGCCGGGCAGGGCCAACCCGACCCTGGCGACCTTCGGCAGGTAACGATCCCAGTCGACCGGCTGCGGCGTCTCGAGGATCGGCTCGTTCGCGTTGATCCCCAGCGAGAGCACCCGGACCCTCGGGTAGTGGGCCTGCGAGTCGACCAGCGGCAGGCGGTTCTCCGCCGCCTGGCCGAGCGAGACGTCCGGTTCATCCAGCTCTACCACCCGGGCCGCGACCATCACCCGCGATGCTTCACCGCCTGGGCGGCCGGCGGCGGGATCAGACCAGGGATCTCCTACGGGACGACCGATGAATTCGGCTACAACGTGGCCACCGACGGCGTCCACGTTCACGACTTCCACGCGACCATTCTGCACCTGCTCGGCATCGACCACCTCCGGCTGACCTACAAGCATCAGGGCCGGTATTACCGGCTCACGGATGTCGCGGGGAAGGTGGTGCGGGGAATTACGCCGCCATTCGAATATCCAGACGGGTTCCCCCTCGCCGCTTGCCCGGACAATCCCCGATTTCCCCTCGGTTTCGCCCGCAATCTCCGCGGAAGGCTCCGAATTTGCGGGCCTGCTGTGGCCGTCGGAATCGGAAAATTCGTCAAGGTGACTGATCGGGGCGAATGCCGGGGCTCGTCCTCGGGCCAATCGCGCCCGGAGCGGGCCTCGTACGCCCATTGACCCGGCAATCAGGAGTCTACAGCATGTTCAAACGGAGCCGACGGCGGCCGGTGTGCGATTTCCTGGAAGAAAGGACCATGCTCTCGGTCGCGCCCGCGCACCTCGCCGCGCATCCTTCGGAGGCCCGTATCCGGGTCGCCGAGATCCGGGCCGCGCGGTTCGAGGCGAGACACGGCGCCTCAGACGCGGCGGTCTCGACCGCAACCACCAGTATCACCACGGGCGGGACGTCTGGGTCGGTCGTCGGCGGCGGTCTCCTCTCGTTCGGGACACCGCTCTCCGGCTCGGAGTTCGACCTGTTCCAGCAGGTCGCCATCAACGACAACGCGGTGGCGTTCCTTACCCAGCTTGAAGGGCTCAAGGGGACGACGTCGAGCTTGCAGTAGGCCTCGGCCTCCGTTCTCAACGATGCCCGCAACCTCGATCTCCTGGCGACCCACACGGCGCAGACACTCGGCGTGCCCCTGCCGGCCGGGCTTCAGGGGAGCACCCTGAACACCGTGAAGCAGGCCGCCCTCTCGCTCAATAACGGGTCCTTCGAGACGGCGTACCTCAGCGCCCTGAACACGGTCGGCACGAGCCTCGTCAGCGAACTCACCATGCTCTCGGGGAGCGGGATCAATTCCACCCTGAGCGGCTTCGCCGCCACCGCGCTGCCCATCGTGCAGACGGATCTGGCCGCCATCAAGACGGTGAGTTCCGGCGGCTCCAACACACTCACGCCCGTCAGCACCACCCCCTCCAGCTCGACGCTCAGCTCGTCCGACCTGAGCACCATGGAGACGATGTACTCCACCAACATCGAGCAGGCCTTCCTCGGGCAACTCGCCGCGCTGGTCTCGAACAATCTTCAGGTCCAGTTGTACGGCGAGAAGCTCCTCTCCGACCACATGACGAACCAGCTCAACATGGGCTTCTTCGCGGCGGCCACGGGAACCTATCTGCCCGCCTCGTTGCAGGGCAATTCCGTCACGACCGCCAACCAGATCCTCGCCGCCGTCCCGAGCGTTGCCACCGGCACCGGCACCACGGGCACCGGCACCACCGGCGGCGCTAACTCGTTCGACACCACCTATCTCCAGGCGATGGTGACGGCGCACGAGCAGGCCCTCAGCACCGGCGAGAATACCGCGACCACCTCATCGAACCTCTTCCTGAAGGCGTTCGCCGTGAACTCCCTTCCGACCGACCTGATGCACCTCAACGACGCCCTTTTCCTCATGAGAGCCACCGGAGGCGCCAGCCACGCGACCATCGCCTCGGTTCGTGTCGCCGATTTCCTGGCACACCGGACCATCCGGGAACTGAGACGCTAATCGTCGGGAGACGGCGGGATCGCCCCGGAGAAATTCGGGGCGATCTTCTTCGCCCGACGCTCCTGCTCCAGCCAGGCGTCGAACCCCGGCGCGTGAGGATCGGGAGCGACGGACGACCAGGGACGCCACATCGCATGCCGATACTTCAAGGATAATTGCGCAAAATAGTCTGCGCATTCCAATTGGAATTCCGCGCGGATACCCCCGCGTGAGCCGAGCTGCCGCCATCCGCGCTCCTGGATGGAGAATTCCTGCGAGCGCCGATGGTAGACGTACGCTCGCGTCCCCATCATCACGCTCCAGACGAGCAAGCCCGCCGCGACCACGGCGAGCAGGAGCGTCCGGAGCCGGAATCGCGGCGGGCGCATGGGGGACTCCTTTGGGACTCGGAGGGATTCTCTCCCTTCTCAAGGATTCAGGATCGTACCATCCCCGGTTTTGCCCCGCGACCGCTCGGAGATCCCACCATGAGAGCCGGCTCCTTCGGGAGAGCCGATCGGCCGTCCTCCTGGGTCTCTCGATCAAAATGGTGCGAGCCAGGGCGGGAGGTCGTTGTCTCGGGCGGCCTGTGCTCCTGGCGGACGCCACGGGTCGGGCCGACCGGCAAACTTTGCGGACGTCCGATCCCGGCTCGCCCTTGCCCTTGCCCTCGCCCGCTTCCAGGCGGCCCAGGCCGCCGTTAGAACCGCCGAGGCGAGCAGCGTTCCGGTGATCGGATGGGACGATCGGGCCAGGCCCGGCTCGTGTCCGATCGGCCGGGCCATCAGACGGAAGGGACTCGCCGATCCCTCCAGGGGCGATACCTTGGCCCCATCGTCGCGAGGACGGTTGAATTCCGAGAGCAGCGACGGCCCGACCGGGACCCTGAACTCCCGCGACTGATTCTTCCTCGGCGCCCGAGAGGGGTCGAGCGGTCGCGTCGTCCCGCGCAGCAGTTCGGCCGGAATCTGGTCGGGCGCCGCGTCGAGCGACAGGAGGAATTGCTCAACTCCCGAGGCGCCGGGTGTCGTTGTCCGCCTGGCTCCGTACGATCTCGCCGCATCGGTCTCCGGCCCTTTCGTGTTCTCATCAGCATGCCCGGGAACGACGAGCAGAACGGCGACCGCGTCAAGCGCGCTGGGATCCAGCGGGATCAGGTCGGAGACCTGCACCTGGCTGAGCTGCGGCAGGGCTGAGGCGGCGAAGCTCAAGGGCGCCAGCGCCGGGGCCATGAGCGGCGGCAAGACGATCCCGGTCCGTCCCATCCCCAACGAGGGGCCCGGACCAGTGACCGCGGCCGACGAGGTGGTCTCGACGGAGGTCGAGAGTGTTGAGATGGCAAGCGTCGAGGCGGCCAGTTCCGAGATCAAAAACAGGCCGTCGGTCGGTGTCGGGGTCGCGGTTCTCCCGGCCGCGACCGACACCAGATCCGCTGGCGGAAGCGTTGGACTGGCGGGCGGTTCGTTGAGGGTCGAGGCGGCCCCAGGCGCCACCTGGACCAGGATGGCCTGATCGCTTCCGCTCGACGCGACGTAAATTTGAAGCGAGCCCGATCCCCCCTTCGAGATCGCCAGATCGGTCGGCTCGACCGAGGCGCCGATGTCGATCGTGCCGGCCGGCGCCGGCCCGCCGGGGCCGCCTGCCAGGATCGTGATCAGGCCATTCCCCTCGTGGGCGATGAACAGTTCGGCGTATCCGTTTTGCAGGGAAGCCCCCATCGCCCCGGCGACCGGTTTGGTGCCGCCGGTCGAGATCGAGACCGGTTGCGATATCCCCGAGGCGAAGTTCGGGTAATAGGTCAGGTTGGGCGAGCCGGCGTCGAGCACGACCAGGCTGAGCCCGGGGCTGGTGTCAAACCGTCCGACGAACGCCCGGATCGGCGCCGGACCAGCCGGAAGAATGATCGGGTTCGTGGCATCGAAGAAGCCCCCGCCGACCCCGCGCAGGATCTCCACGTCGTTGCTTCCCTGATCCACGCTGATGATCGAGGGCACACCTCCGATGTCGGCCACGGTCGTTGAAACGGGATCGATGCCGACCCGGAGCCTTGGCCGGGTCTGGAGTGTCCAGGCGGCACCTTGCCCGACTCCGATGAACAGGCTCAGATCGTCCGACCCGGCATTCGACACGATGATGTCCGGGATCCCGTCGCCCGTGACATTCGCGACGGTCAGCCCGACCGGGTCGGTCCCGGTGTAGAATGTCAGCGGTGCCGCGAACCGGTTGCCGCCCAGTCCGAGATAAACCAGCAGCTCGTTCGCGCCCGAGTTCAGCACGAGAATGTCGGGGATGCCGTCGCCGTTGAGGTCGGCCACCGCGACGGCGCCGGGGGCCTGAAGTCCCTGATTACGCCCCTGCACGAACGTCTGCGTCTCGCCGTACTGGAGGGAGAGCTGGTCGATCGACGTATTGCTCAGAACGTACCCGGTCTGGCCGCCGCCAAAGTTGCCGACGGCCAGGCTCACGCTCTGGTCGGCCCGCTGATACGGCCGGAACGTTCCGTCGCCATTGCCTCGGAGGATGAGCAGGTCGCCCTGCGCATTGCTGACGAGCAGGTCGGGAATGCCGTCGTGGTCGACGTCGGAGACGGCCAGGCCGGTTGGGTTGATCCCGACGTCGATGGGCGGCATCGCCACCAGTCCGCCCTCGCCGTTGTTGAGGAAGACCGAGACCTGGTTGCTCCCGGCGTCGAGGACGACCAGGTCGGTGCGGCCGTCGGAGGTCAGCGGAACGGCGAGGGCCTGCGTTGGCCCGATCCCGGTTGCGAACGACGTGGCGAGGCTCGGATCGGCGAGACCGCCGCCGGGCGTCTGGCTGAGGAGCGAGATCCGGTCGGATCCCGACTGGACCGAGACGACGGCGGGCTGACCACCCGGCCCCAGTGGGGCGACCGCCAGGCCGATCGGCTGGTCGGCCGTCCGTCGAACCAGCGTCCCGCCCTCCGAGACCAGCTCGGCGACACCGGGACCGGCGGCCAGCCGGACCTCGGGACCAAATCCCGAGGGTCCGCCCGGGAAGACGCTCAGATCGCCTGAATAGCTGTTCGAGACGATGATGTCGGGCCAACCCCCGCCGGTGAGATCGGCGACGATCGCCTCGGAGGGCGAAGCGCCGACCGGGAGCGGCGCAGCCATCTCGGCGAAGGATCCGTTGGGCGCCTGGCCCATCAGGATGATCTGCTGGTTGCCTCGGTCGACCAGCACCAGGTCGTCCCGGCCGTTGCGCAGGAGGTCGCCCGCGGCGATCGAGACCAGCATCCCAGCGCCGGGGATCGGAACCTCCGTGATGGAGAGCCCGGCGCCGGGGGCATCGGCCGGCGCGATCAGCCAGACGATCGGCCTGGTGGCGTCCAGAGCCGCCAGCTCGGTCCCATAAGGCGTCGTCACGGCCACCATGGCGCGGAAGCTCGCCCCGGTCGACGCGCCGACCACCTGCGCCGCTTGAAAGGAACCGGGCGCGTAAAGCTCTCCTTGCCGGAGCAGGAGCCGACCCTGCTGGTCGATCGTGAAGACATCGCTCGTGCCGCCCCAGTCGACCACCACCGGCGCCGGCTGAGGCAGCGGAGCGGCGTCCGGCGGGGTCTGGGCCAGATCGATCATCGACCCGAGGCGGACAACCACGGGACCACCGACCGCTGTCACCATCGCCATGTCGGGAATGCCGTCGCCGTTGAAGTCGCTGATCGTGGCACCAATCGGCACGACCCCTTGCGGGATCGCCATCAGGGTCGTCGGCGCCCCGGATTTATTGAGCCGGACGATTAACGAATCGGTCGAGTCGGGGCCGAGTGCGTCCACGACATAGGTCCCCGGCACGGCCACCGAGGGGAAGGTCCGGAGCCACGAAATCGGGGTGCCGACCGCCATCGACTCCGGCGGCGCGAAGGCACCCCCGCCCAGGCTGATCAGGACCGTGACCTGCCCGCTCCGCGCGTCGCCGACCGCGATGTCGGCGCGGCCGTCGCCGTTGAAGTCGGCTGCCGCCAGCGACGAGGGAGCCTGGCCGCCATAGCCCACCGTCTCGGTGGTGAACCCGCCGCCAGGCGTCGCGAGCAGGACCGTCAACGAGCCCGAGCCCCGGTTGGCCGTCACCAGATCAAGCCGGCCGTTGCCGCTCAGGTCGGCGGCAACCATCGCCACCGGCTCGACCCCGACAGGGTAGAACACGGCCGGCGCAAACGTCCCGTTGCCCAGGCCGGCAAGGACCGCGACGTCGTTCGAGCCGGTATCGGCGACCGCCAGGTCGATCCGGCCGTTCCCGAAGAAGTCCCCCGCGACGATCGACCGCGGTAGCCCGCCGACCGTGTAGAAGACCGGGTTGGCGAACGCTCCGTCGCCGAGCCCGAGCAGCACCTCAACTTGATTCGAGCCAGCGCAGGCGATGGCCAGATCGAGATTGCCGTCGCCGTTGAAGTCGGCCGCGACCAGGCCCGAGGGGTCGCTACCGACCGGAATCGTCTGCCCGGTCGAGAAGGTTCCATCGCCGTTGCCCAGCAGGATCGTCACCGTATCGTGGAGCGGATCGGCAACGGCGAGATCCTGCCGGCCGTTGGCGCTGAAGTTCGCGGTGATCATCGCCACGTTTTTCGCGCTGGCGGAGATCATCTCGGGTGCCCCGAAGGAACCACCACCCTGGTTGGGCAGGACGGTCACGCCTCCGGCCGCGTAATCGGCGACCACCAGATCCCGCCGGCCGTCGCCGGTCAGATCAACGGCCGCCGCGCCGAAGGGCGCGGGACCGGCCGGCAGGTTGATCGCCGGGGCGAAGGTTCCGTCGCCGTTCCCCATCAGCACGCTAATGGTGTTGGTCGCCAGGTTGGTCGTCACAATGTCCAGCTTGCCGATGCCGTTGAGATCCGCGAGCGTGACCGAGAACGGCGTCCCGCCAACGGCGACCGTCCCGCCCTCGCGGAACGTTCCGTTCCCCACGCCCAGGAGGATCGTCACGGTCGACGGGCCGAACGAGCCAGGATCGGCGACCACCAGATCGGGAATGCCATCGCCGTTGATGTCGCCGGCGGCGATCAGGTTCGCTCCCGGACCAGCCGGAAAATATCGAGGCGCTGCGTACGTATTCGGTCCGGTCGGCACGAAGAGAGCGACCTCGCTTTGATTGACCGCGATGGCGATGTCGGGTCGACCGCCGGCCCCGCCACCGAAGTTGGCGACCACCGGGTTGCCCGGCTGGCTCCCGGTTGGCAGCGTGATCGGGTTCGAGAACGTTCCGTCGCCGTTCCCGTAGTAGATCGTGAGCGTCTCCGAGATGTAGTCGGATTCGATCAGGTCGAGCTGGCCATTGCCGTTGAGATCGGCCGCCGTGATGTACGTCGGCTGGATACCCGTGTTGAGTGTCTCGCCGGTTTGGAACGTTCCGTCGCCGTTGCCCAGCAGGATCGAGATCGAGTCGCCGATCCGGTTGGTGACCGCCAGGTCGATCCGGCCGTCGCCGTTGAAATCGCCGGCCGCCACGGCCCACGGACCCAGCCCCGTCGGAACCAGGATCGGCGCCCGGAATGTTCCGTCGCCGCGGCCGATCAGGATCGAAATGTCGTTGGCGCTGTAGTCGGGGACGATCAGGTCGGGGATGCCGTCGCCGTTGAGGTCCACGGCGATCACATTCGGACTGGCCGAGGGAATCGACGGCGGCGTCGGCGGCTGGAAATCACCGTTCCCGTTGCTGAGCAGAACGTAGACGTCGGTCGAGATCAAATCGGCCGCGACCAGGTCGATCCGGCCGTCCCGGTTGAAGTCGGCCGCGGCGAGCCCGGTGGTTGAGCTTCCGACCGGAATCGTTCGTCCGGTCGCGAACGTTCCGTCGCCGTTCCCCGGGAAGATCGTCACGGCTCCCGCGCCGTAACTGCTGGCCGCCAGGTCGATCCGGCCGCTCCCGGTGAAATCGGCCGCGACCAGCGAGAACGGATCGGTCGGGGCCTGGAGGACGGTCGCGGGAACGAAGCCGCCCGCCTGCTGGTCGTAGATCCGGACCGTATCATTGCCGGCGCAGGCGACGGCCAGTTCGCTCCGGCCATCCCCGTTGAAATCGGCGGCGATCACCGAGGTGGGCAAGGAGCCGGTTGGAATCTGCTGCACGACCGCAAACGATCCGCCGCCCTGGTTCTGGAGGATGTCGAGCATCCCGCCCTTGAAGTCGGCGACCGCCAGGTCGAGCCGGCCGCTCCCGGTGAAGTGCCCGGCCACCGACGCGATCAGCCCAACCCCGACCGGTATCGTCGAGCCCGGCGTGAACGTCCCATTGCCGTTGTTCACAAGAATCCGCACCCCGCCGCCGTCCAGATTGGTGACGGCCAGGTCGGGCCGGCCGTTTCCGACGAAATCGCCGATCGCCACCGACGACGGTTCCGAGCCGGCCGGCACCTCGATCGGCGCCTGGAACGTTCCGTCGCCGTTCCCCATCAGGATGGTGAGGTCGTTCGAGCCGAGGTTGGCCGTGATGATGTCCTGAACGCCGTTGCCGGTCAGATCGGCCGTCGTGACGAAGGCGGGATTGAGCCCGACCGGGATGGCGATCGGCGGGCGGAATGTTCCGTCGCCGATGCCGAGATCCACAAGGATTTGATTATCATAGAAATCGGCGACAATGAGGTCGGGGATGCCGTCGCCGTTGAGATCCGCGGTCGCCACGGCGTAGGCTCCGCTGATCGAGGTCAGATTCTGCGAGGGGGGCGCGGCGGTCACAAACTGGGTCGAGAGCTGGAAAGAGCCCCCCGCGCCCAGCGCCTGGACCATCAGGAAATAGTCGCCCGGGACGACATGGAGCGCGACCTGATCGTTGGCGTTCGTTGGCGAGGAGGCTTCACTCTGGATCAGAACGTGGCCCTGACCGTCGAGGAGCGAGAGCCGGGTCGCGGTGCCGGTCGGGTGGAGCAGGGCCGTGAGCAGGCCGTTGGTGTCAACGGCGACGTGGTAGAGGGCCGTCGATCCCGAGGCGCCGAGTTCCCCGGTCACGCCAGTGTTCGGGTCGATCGGGAGGTTCGAGGCGGCTGCGAGCAGGCCCGCCGCGGGCGCCGGACATCGCCGCGATTCCAGAATCTCCAGGCCGAGAATGGGGCGCCGGTGCGCCGCGCGGAGGCGTCTCATCGGGGTAGACCTCCACTGGCATGGGTATGGGTGCCGGCGGGTCGGCCGTGGAGAGTCTCCAGTTGGAGAAAGCCCCGGGATCGGCGGATTGGTTCCATCGCGGCGTCGCTGGCGACGACCTGGGCCCAGAAGGTCGATCGCTCGCCGGCAGGCATCACCTGAAGGGCACGGGCGAGCAGCTCGACCGCCTCGACGCGAATCCGGCCGGCGGTGGCCCAGTCGGCCGTCGACCGCGAGGGGGCGGATTCGAGAACGACCGCCGCCTGGCTCAGCACCCGGGCCGCGTTGTAGACCAGCCGGGAGTCGCTGGCTTCGGCTCCGGCCTTCGCCTGGCTGGCCATCCGAATCGAGGCGCGGGCGTCTTCAATGGCCCGCCGGGCCTCGCGCTGTTGCACCAGGGCCATGGCCCGGCCGCCGAGGGCCCGGGCATCGGCCGGATCGAGGCGGATCGCCTCATCGAAGTCGCGCAGGGCCGGCGCCGAGGCGCCGCTGAAGAGATAGGCCCAGCCCCGGTGCGCATGAAGCGCCGATGTGGCTGGGCCCGTGCCGAGGGCGAGGGTATAGTCGGCGATGGCGCGCTCGTAGGCGCCGCATCGCGCCAGGGCCAGGCCGCGCGCCTCGTGGAGCGCGGCCGATGGTCCGCCCCTCGCAATCGCGAGGTCGAACGATCGGATCGCCTCCTCAAACCGGCCCACTCTGGCGAGCAAGGCGCCCCGAAGCCGGTGGACGTCTGGGTCGTCGGGGCGGATCGCGACGGCCCGGTCGCAGTCGGCCATCGCGTCGGCTCGCCGGCCCAGTTGCTGGAGAAGCTCGGCGCGCTCCAGCAGATCGACGCCTCGCGCCGGGTCGTTGGCCTGAGCCTCGTCGATGGCCCGGCCGAGGTCGGCGATCGCCAGGTCGGGCCGCGATCGGAGCCGATGCACCCGGGCCCTCGCTCGATGGAGAACCGCCTCGCGCGGGAACCGGTCGAGCGCCTGATCGAGCGCCTCGACGGACTTTCCGTGATGCCCAAGCGCCTGGTACGCCCGAGAGAGGTTCACGTACGCCTGGAACCGATCGGGCCGCAACGCGATCGCCGAACGGAAGTCATCGACCGCCGCCCTCGGCCGGTCGCGGCGAACGCGCAGCACGCCCCGGTTGACCAGCATCGCATACTGCGCGTCGGGATCGAGCCCCAGCGCGTCGGCGCGACGAAACTCGGCCTCCGCCAGGTCGAACTCGCCAAGCTCTGCCTCGGCGAAGCCCTTCAAAAGATACGGCCAGACGAAGCCTGGCCGGGCGGCCTGGCAGATGGTCAGCTCGGCCTGGGCCTCGGCGGGCCGGTGCGCCTTCAGATGGCAGAGGGCGAGCAGATAATGGCCCCAGAAATGTTCCGGACGAGCCATCAGCAGCCGGTGAAACGCCGAGACCGCCGCCGGATAGTCGTGGCGGCGATAGGCGGCCTCGCCTTCGAGGAAGTCGTCAACGGCCGTGCCGGGCGCGGTGCTCGCCTTCCCGGCCTGCCGGCGGTCGTCCACGGCGCCGGGATAGTCGCCAGCGGCCTCCCGGTACTCCGCCCGCCGCAGGTAGAAGATCCGGGACGGCGCCCGAACTCGCGCGGCTCGGTCGAGAATCCGGACCGCCTCGCGCGCCTGCGCGGCCGGGTGCTCGCCCGTGATCGGCTGCGAGACCGCCTCGGCGAGGATCAGCGTCAATTCGTAATAGCGATCCTCGATCGCCTGGACCTCCGACGGATCGAGCGTTCCCTGGCTCACCGCCAGGCCGTGACCCGGCGGGTCGACCGGCTGGAACTGCTCGAGCGCCTGGCGGGCCGCGGCGCGGGCCGCACGAAGATCCGCCTCCGGATCGAGCCCGGCGTAGCGCGACTGGTGGAAGACCGCCTCGTCACCCAGCCGCGCAAAAACCGAGAGCCGATCGCGCGCCGCGACGTGGTCGTTCCGCTCGGCGATTCGACGCTCAGCCAGTTCCAGGGCCCGGCCGGCCTCGCCGGCCATCCCCGAGAGCTCCGGCTCATTCGCGATCAGGGCCATGG
>DAIDKV010000047.1 GCA_027449865.1 Planctomycetales bacterium | reverse complement strand
GAAATCGAGTGCCGTTCCGGGGACAGACTGTGAACTCATGGGAGACCTCGGCGCGAACGTGTAAGTTCTCATGGCACAAGAGCTTAGACGCCGAACGAGGTCTACTTATTCGATCCGGGCTGAATAATCCGGGCTAGATCGCTCGGGTGGGGGAGTCAGCCGTCGACCTCGCGATCCCAGAGCGGATGGGCCGTCGTGCCGAGGTCCGCGAGGAAAACCCCGCCCTCGCTCGCGTCCCGGGTGGATGTGTTCGAAACAAAACCGGCGATCGCCCGGCCGTCGAGCGGCGGGTTGACCTCGCCCGGTTGCTCATGGCGTGGTCGAACCGGCTTCTCGGGCGCGAGGGCTCCGAGATGGCAGACCGTGGCGATGATCTCGATCATCGCCCCGAGCATCCAGAAGAGAACAACAATCGCTTCCATTTTCCCCTTCCCTGTTGCGAGCCGGGAAACGCGGACCGATGGATCGTCTCGGGATGGCATTCGTTTGGTCGGTCGAATCATTCAGAGGGAACACGGATTTTCCGAGTTGACGGGACGTTTTTCCTTTTCCTGAAGAGGCCGAGCGGAAATTGATGAACGCGAAGCTCAGCCCAGGCGCTCTCTTCGAAGGCCACGCGACGCGATTCCGCGTCTGGGCGCCGAGATCCGAACGCGTGGAGGTCGTCGCCTGGGGCTCGGAGGCGCCGGAACATTCGTTCGTTCTGAAACGCTCGGCCGATGGAACGTTCTCAGGCTCCTCGACGGACTTCCAGCCAGGCGATCGCTACGGCTATCGGCTCGACGGCGAGGGCCCCTACCCCGATCCGGCCTCGAGATTCCAGCCCGAGTGCGTGCGCGGTCCCTCCGAGATCGTCGATCCGTCGGCGTTCGCCTGGTCGGATGAGAGCTGGTCCGGGATCGCCCGCGACGATCTCATTCTTTACGAGCTGCATGTCGGGACATTCTCGCCCGAGGGGACCTTTGCCGGCGTTGGCGATCGACTGCCCGAACTGGCGAGGCTGGGTGTCACGGCGATCGAGTTGATGCCGGTCGGCGACTTTCCCGGGCGGTGGAACTGGGGATACGACGGTGTTTCTCTGTTTGCGCCGGCGCGATGCTACGGGCGCCCCGACGACCTGCGCCGGCTCGTCGACCGCGCCCATTCGCTCGGGATGGCCGTGTTGCTCGACGTGGTTTACAACCACTTCGGTCCCGACGGCTGCTCGCTGATGCGGTTCAGTCCGTCGTATCTCTCCGAGGATCATCGGACGCCCTGGGGGCCTTCGGTGAACCTCGACGGGACCGATAGCGAGATGGTCCGGGCGTTCTTCATCGAGAACGCGCTGCACTGGATTCGCGAATATCACGTCGATGGCCTCCGGCTTGATGCGACCCACGCGATGATCGACGAGAGCCCGCGCCATTTCCTGGCCGAGCTTTCCGCGACAATTCGCGAACAACCAACAACTCGGCCGATTCACCTGATCGCCGAGGACCACCGTAACCTGGCGCGGATGCTTCACCCAGAACCCGACGGAGGATGGGGGCTCGATGGCCTCTGGTCGGACGACTTCCACCACCAGCTTCGTCGCCTGCTGACTGGCGACGACGATGGGGTCTATCGCGACTTCGCCGGGACGACCGCCGACCTCGCCACCACGATCGAGCGCGGATGGTTTTACACCGGGCAGTTTTCCATTCATCGAGGCAAACCGCGCGGATCGGATCCTTCCGGCCTCTCGCTTCGGAGCCTTGTCTTCTGCATCCAGAATCACGACCGGATCGGGAACCGGGCGATGGGCGACCGGCTGAATCATCGGGTCGATCCGGCGACCTATCGCGCGGCCTCGGCGCTCCTGCTGCTCGCGGCGGAAACGCCGCTCCTGTTCATGGGGCAGGAATGGGCGGCCACGTCGCCGTTTCTGTACTTCACCGATCATGAGCCGGAACTCGGGCGCAGGGTGCGCGAGGGACGGCTCCGTGACTTCCAGTCGTACCGTGCCTTCCAGGAACCCGGGGCGGCCGACCGCATCCCCGATCCGCAGGCTGAATCGACCTTCCTCGCCTCCCGGCTCGACTGGTCGGAGATCGACCACAAGCCGCATCGACAGACGTGGAAGCTCTATCGCGATGGGATCGCCCTTCGGCGCTCGGAGCCGGTCTTTCGCGCGTTCGATCGGTCGACATTCCGGGCCGTGGCGCCAGACGAGGATTCGATCGTGATGCGATACGCCGACGGTCGCGATCTCGTGATCGTTGCGTGCCGGCTGCGTGGAAGCGGCCCGGTGATCGTGCCCGACAGCCTGATCGGCGAGGCACGGGACGTGGGCCCCGAGGTGCTTTGGACCACTGAGGAGGATGGCTATACCTCCGACCCCTGCCCCGCGGAGGTCGAACGGAGGGCGGACTGTCGGACCGTTCGATTCGCGCGGCCGGGTGCGCTGGTGCTGGCGTTCCGGTCGTCCGGATTCGGGGGCCCTCAGATCACAAACAGCAGGTGAACCACCGAGAGGCTGTTCATCACCCAGTAAACGCCGATCGCACGGCCGAGGCGATCGATCCAGCTCGGCTCGGCACGCCATCGTCCCCCGAGGACGAGGGTCATCCACGCGGCGACAACCGCCAGCCCGTTGAGCATCTGCCAGATGATCAGCGTCGTCCCGACTGGGCCGGCCGCGCTATCGACGATCATCTGATAGCGATGGCCGAGCGCGTAGATCATCGCGTGCCATCCGAGGAAGAAGATCGAGAGGGTCGAGGCACAGCAGGCCATCATTCCCGGCTGGCGGGCGAGACACCGCCATCGGGGACGAGGACCGATCCATCGAATGGCGATCAGCGCGACACCCCAGGCTGCCGCGATCGGCGAACACAACGAAAGCACCTCCCCGCACAGCATCAAAGGCAGCATCCATCTCATCCCGAAATCCGTGCTCTCGAACAAGGCCCCGGCGACATCCGAGAGAAAACCCCAGGAAAAGATTTCATTCGGATCGCGGTTCGCGAGCAATAGTGCATTCGTCCCCGCGCAGCCGACGGCCGTCGCGGCCACCAGGATCATCGCATCGAGCAGACGAAATCGCCGCATCGTGTCCTCCAGCCATCGAGATTCCTGGACTCGGGAAGCGGTCCCGCATCGTATCCGTTTCCGGGAAGAGCCGTCCATCGTATCGATTGGCCCGCAACTTGCAGCCGGATCGTCGTGATTTCGGAACCGTTAGAACGGGGGGTACGACCCATGCGGCTCGAAGGCAAGCGAGCGCTGATCACCGGAAGCGGGCGCGGGATCGGCCGGGCGATCGCGGTTCGACTGGCTCGCGAGGGGGCTGATGTCGCCATCAACGACCTCAACGTTCAGGGCGACGCCCGAGAAACCCTCGCCGAGGTCCAGACAGCCGGGCGCCGGGGCGTGCTCGTCCAGGCCGATATCGGCAAGGCCGAACAGGCCCGCCAACTCGTCGAGGAGGCCATCCGCCAGCTCGGCGGGCTCGATATCCTGGTGAATAACGCGGGCGTGGAACGACGGGCCGCGTTCGTCGATGTCAAGGAGGCCGATTATGACCTCGTCCTCGACGTGAATTTGAAGGGCACGTTTTTCGTGACCCAGGCGTTCGTCCGCCACCTCCGCGCTGAGAAGCGGCCCGGCCGGGTCATCAACATCAGCTCGGTTCACGAGGAAATGCCGTTCCCCGGCTTCTCGACATATTGCCTCAGCAAGGGCGGAATGCAGCTTTTGACACGTGACCTCGCCGTTGAACTCGGACCAAACGGAATCACGGTCAACGCGATCGCCCCCGGCGCGATTGCGACCGAGATCAACCGGGCCCTACTCGACGACCGTCCCCGGGTCGAGCGGCTGCTGAAGCAGATCCCGCTCGGCCGGATGGGGAAGCCCGAGGATGTCGCCGGCCTGGCCGCCTTCCTCGCCTCCGACGACGCCGATTACATCACCGGCTCGACGTATTACGTCGACGGCGGCCTGGCCTGGAACTACCGCGAATAGCCGGACCTCATTTCGCCGACTTCAGTAGCCGATCGACCGAGTCGACCGTGATCGGGTGATAGCCCGGTCGGGCGCCCGCGTAGATCGCCTCGGCCTGCTGGCGGCCCGCGGGAGTCGCGAGCATCGCCCGGTAAAGCGGGAGGACCAGCTTCCGGCGGCCGATCGTTGTCAAATACTTCTTCAGGCGATCGTTCGCGGGCGCGTACTGGTTCCGGATCGCGATCAATAGCCACTGGTGCGCGATCTCGGAGTTGCCGCGATCGGTCAGGTCGAACCGACGATCGAGCGCGGTCAGGCGATCCGTTTCGAGCTTCTCGGGCATCGCCTGGAGGAACCGGATCCATTCGTGGGTCGTCCAGTTCTTCGCGTCGATCTGGTCCGTCGGGATCGTCCCGGCAACCCAGCCCTGAGCGGTCCGGTCAACAGCTTCCAGCCGCTTTGAAGAGGGCTCGACGTAACCAGAGGGCAGGCCCGGCCCTTCGAGCCAGGCATTCCGGTCGATCCGCTGGAAGGCCGGATCGTGGGCGATCGGGTGGGCCTTCAAGTAACCGACGAACTCACCCGTGGTGATGCTCCGGAAGGAGAAATGCCCGAAATAAGACCGCAGGAAATCGTCGAACCGGTCGCGGCCGACCGCCTTCTCGATCGTTCGGAGGAACAATGCCCCCTTCTCATACGGGATGCGGTTCATCCCCTCGTCAGGGTCGCGGCCGTCGAGATTGACGTGCAACGCCTGGTCGCCCGGGGATTTGTCCTTCAACTCCTCGCGAAGATCGGCCAGGCCGAGCACCCACTCCATGTCGGCCCGCTCGACACCGTAGAGATCCTCGACCACCCTGCGTTCGAGATACGTCGTGAAACCCTCGTTGAGCCAGAAGTCGCGCCAGGTGGCGTTTGTGACCAGGTTCCCCGACCACGAATGTGCCAGCTCGTGCGCGATCAGCGAGACGAGCGACCGGTCGCCGGCGAGGACCGTCGGCGTCGCGAACGTCAGCTTCGGGTTCTCCATCCCGCCAAACGGGAAGCTCGGCGGAAGGACCAGGATGTCGTAACGCCCCCAGCGATACGGGCCGTACCGGTTCTGGATCGAGTCGACCATCCCCTCGACATCGGCAAACTCGTAGGCCGCCTTCTCGACCACCGAGGGCTCGGCCCAGACGCCTGTCCTCGGCCCGATCTTGCGAAACGCCAGGTCGCCGGCCGCCATCGCGATCAGGTACGACGGAATCGGCTGGTCCATCCGGAACCGGTAGATCCCTTCACGCGCCTCCTCGGCCGATGAATGGTCGTCGGCGGCCATGAGCGCCACCAGCCCCTTCGGCACCCGGATCACCGCCGAATACGTGATCCGGACACCCGGCGAATCCTGCAGGGGGATCCACGACCGCGCATGAATCGCCTCCGACTGCGTGAACAGAAAAGGATGAACCTTACCGGCCGTCAGCGAGGGCTCCAGCCACTGCAAGGCGCCGGCCGAGGGACTCGTCCGGTACTCGAGACGAACCTCCCGCGTCGCCGGACCGATCGGGATCGTCAGCCAGGAGCCGAGAACCGGGTCAGCCGGTCCCAGGTCAAATGGGGTCTCGGCAAAAGCGCCCTCATTCCCGTCCCGCATACCGGCCCGGACGATCGATAGCCCTCGGGTGTCGAGCATCAAGGGAAGCTGCTCCCCAGCGCCCGATTGTCGCTCGATCCGAAGGACCGCCGTGCCCTCCAGCGCCTTCCGGTCGAAGTGAACGGTCAGATCGAGGTCGACGTGGACGACCTTGACCGCCTCGGGATGGCCTAGCGAGTGGACGTCGCGTCTGGACGTCTCCTCGCCGTCCGGAGCGCCCGAGGCGCTCGCCAGGCCGATCCAGAGAATCGCCAG
Organism: Planctomycetales bacterium; assembly: GCA_027449865.1. Lineage (GTDB taxonomy): Bacteria > Planctomycetota > Planctomycetia > Isosphaerales > Isosphaeraceae > JAKAUH01. The sequence continues at coordinate 7,130 of DAIDKV010000047.1, read as the reverse complement.
AATCGCGAGAACCATTGTCGTCGACCATCCCATCGCCATTTCCTCCTGGTCCCGTTTTCGTCCCGGCTGCAAGAAAATCGATTGTGGCGTCCCCAGACGCCGACGGCCAGCCGATCGCCAGGTTTTCCCACAGCGAACGAATTTGTTCGTCGCCGATACTTCAGGCACTTCTGGACTTAGGTTCTTTCCCAGGGAATACCCGAGGCGATCTTTCCCGTCGCTTTTCTGAATCTCTCTCGGTTCGGTGGCATCCACGCAGGGGACGTTCTTCGCATTTTCTGGAAAAGGCGCCAGCGCGATCGGGGACAGAACGCGTAGATGTTCAACAAGTGCTTCGCTAGGATGACTGAAGACGGTCCGCACGCCCCCGGAGGGAATCGACCTTCGGGGAAACCTCCCCACCGACCGAACGACGGCGAGTGAACGACCTCGATCCCCGCCACACGACCTTCCCCGGTCGGTCCAGGCTGGTCATGCGACCGGCGGGCGGCCGGATTGCCGGTGACCCGGGAACAGTGATCGGCGTCGATCGCGACGGGTGAGGACGGGCCGGATGGTTCGGGATCGCCCAGTGTGGATCAGCGCGAGCAGGACGAGGGTTCGGCGACGGGGGCCGGTCTTCGTCTTCGCGGTAGAGGTGACGATTTGCCCCGGTCGAAGGAATCCCGAGGGAGAAGCCCATGCCGTTCGCCAGCTTGCAGAGGCCGGTCAGTCGCCGCGGATTTCTGACGGTCGGGACGATCGGGCTCGGGGGCCTGACTCTGGCCGACCTGCTCCGGATCGAGGCGCGGGCCGACCTGAAGAATTATGCCCCCATCGAGGCGAAGGCCGATTCGGTGATTCATATTTTCCTTCCGGGCGGAATTGCCCACCAGGAAACCTTCGACCCGAAGCCGTACGCGCCGGTGGAGTATCGCGGCGAGATGGGATCGGTCGCGACGAAGATCGAGGGCGAGCGGTTCAGCGACACACTCCCGCGAACGGCCCAGGTCGCCGACAAGCTCACCGTGATTCGATCGATGTCGCACGGCGAGGCAGCCCACGAGCGCGGGACGCATAACATGTTCACCGGATACCGGCCCAGCCCGGCCTTGCAGTATCCGAGCATGGGTAGCGTCGTCTCGCATGAGTACGGGCCCAAAAACAACCTCCCGCCGTATGTCTGCATCCCCAACCAGCCGAACGTTTACGCGGGGACCGGGTATCTCAGCTCATCGTTCTCGCCGTTCAGCCTGGGCCGCGACCCGGCCTCGGCTGGTTTCAAGGTGCAGGACCTGAATCTGCCCGGCGGGATCACGGAGCCCCGGTTTACCTCGCGGCGGAATGTTCTCGACGCGGTGAACACGTACTTCGCCCGCAAGGAGAAGAGCGACAACATCGACGCGATGGACACGTTTTATCAGCGAGCGTACAGCCTGATCAGCTCGCCGAAGGCCCGCGAGGCGTTCGACATCAACGCCGAGCCGGCGAAGCTTCGCGATGAGTACGGTCGGAACGCCGCCGGGCAGCGGCTGCTGATGGCCCGCCGTCTGGTCGCCGCGGGCGTTCGGTTCGTCACGGTCGATTACGGCGGGTGGGACTTTCACTCCCAGATCGCTCCCAACATGCGAAACCAGATGCCGGCTCTCGACCAGGGATTCGCCGCCCTGATTGCCGACCTGGACCGAAGCGGGCTCCTGAAGCGCACGCTGGTGATGATCTCCAGCGAGTTCGGCCGGACCCCGAAGATCAACAAGGACGCCGGCCGCGACCACTGGCCGAAGGTCTTCAGCGTTGTTCTCGCGGGCGGCGGGATCAAGGGCGGCTACATTCACGGCGCCTCGAACGCAACGGCGACCGAGCCCGAGCGCGACGCGGTCGGTCCCGAGGACCTCGCCACCACCGTTTACCATCAGCTTGGGATCGTTGCCGACAAGGAGTTGATGGCTCCCGGCAACCGTCCGATTGAGATTGTCGACGGCGGGAAGGTCGTCAAGGAACTGCTCGCCTGAGTCTGAGACTGATCCCCGAGGACTGAGACCCCACCCATGATTCGCCCTGCCCTGCTCGGGACCGCCCTCACCCTCCTGTTCGCAGTCGCCGCGCCGGCCGCTTCACCCAGCCTGACCGCGGTCCGGCCGGTCGGCGGCCAGCGCGGGACCGAGATCGACGTCACGCTCTCGGGTGCCCGCCTCGGCGATGCGCAGGAGATTCTTTTTTATCAGCCCGGAATCTCAGCGCTCTCGATCCAGAAGGTGAACAACGACGCGATCAAGGCCCGGCTGAAGATCGCTCCCGATTGCGCCCTCGGCCTGCACGACCTGCGCGTTCGGACGGCCACCGGAATCAGCGAGCTGCGGACCTTCTCCGTCGGAGCGCTCAAGGAGGTGAGCGAGGTCGAGCCCAACAACGACTTCACGAAACCTCAGCCCATTGCCTTCAATGTCGTGGTCAACGGCATCGCCGAGAACGAGGACGTCGATTACTTCGTTGTTGATGCGAAGAAGGGCGACCGGATCTCGGCCGAGGTCGAGGGACACCGGCTCGGCATCTTCGAGTTTGATCCATACGTCGCGATCCTGAACGCGAAGCGGTTTGAACTGGGCGTGAGTGACGACGCGGCACTGGTTCTGCGGGACGGGTTCACCTCGATCCTCGCGCCGGAAGATGGGAAGTACATTGTTCAGGTGCGCGAGAGTTCTTACTCAGGAAACGGAGCGTGCCTGTATCGGCTCCATGTCGGCAACTTCCCCCGGGCGACGGCCGTGATGCCGGCGGGTGGCAAGCCTGGCGAGACGCTTACAATTCGATGGATCGGCGACCCGGCCGGTGAGACGGTCGAGAAGGTCACACTCCCGGCCTCGGCTCCGCCGGACTACGGCCTGGTCCGTCGCGATGATCGCGGGATCTCGCCGTATCCGAACGCGTTCCGGATCACTTCGCTCGGCAACGTGGTCGAGACCGAGCCGAACGACGACCACGCCCACGCGACCCCCTTTTCCGCGCCGATGGCCGTGAATGGAGTGATCGGAAAGCCCGACGACATCGATCATTTTGTTTTCAAGGCCGAGAAGGGTCAGGTGTTCGACGTCCAGTGCTACGCTCGGCGGATTCGCTCGCCGCTCGACCCGGTGATGTGGCTCGGCAAGAAAGGCGGCGGCGCGATGCTTGGGGCGGACGATTCGGTTGGTCCCGACTCGTCGTTCCGGTTCCAGGCGCCCGAGACCGCCGAGTACGTCATCTGGCTGATCGACCAGCTTCACAAGGGCGGGCCCGACTATGCCTACCGGATCGAGGTGACGCCGGTGAAGCCGTCGCTCGCGATGTCGACGGCCGCCGAGCAGATCCCGCTGGGAACCGGTGTGATGTCGGTCGCCGTTCCGAAGGGGAATCGGCAGGCGCTTCTGATTTATGGGTCGCGGGCGGATTTTGGCGGCGAGCTGAACGTCGGCGTCGGGAACGTTCCGGCAGGCGTGAGTGTTGAGGCGCCCGTGATGGCGGCGAGTCAGCCGGTCGTCCCGGTGCTGTTCTCGGCGAAGCCCGAGGCGACACTCGGCGGTTCACTGGCGACGGTCACCGGCAAGCCGGTCGATCCAAAGCTGGAAATTCCCTCATCCTTCGGCCAGACCTCGGTCCTGGTTCTCGGCCAGAATCAGGTCAACGTCTGGTCAAGGACCGTGAATCGGCTCGCGGTGGCCGTCACCGAGGAATGTCCGTACTCGATCGAGATTGTCGAGCCGAAGGTTCCACTGGTCCGGGGCGGCTCGATGGGGCTGAAGGTCCGCGCGATCCGGAAGGCCGGCTTCAAGGCGCCGATCTCGGTCTATCTGCCCTGGAATCCGCCCGGAGTCGGCTCGTCGGGCGGCGTCTCCATTCCCGAGGGGAAGGACGAGGCCGTGATTCCGATAAACGCCGACGGCGGCGCGGAATTGCGAACCTGGCAGATCGTCGTCAACGGCGCCTCGGGTGTCGCCTCGGGACCGATCATGGTCTCGTCGCAGCTTGCCAGACTGACGATCTCGCAGCCCTTCGTGGGATTCGCGTTTCAGTCGGCAAGCGTCGAACAGGGGAAGGAGACCGACCTGGCGATCAAGGTGACAAAGATCCTTGATTTCCCTGGCGAAGCCACGGTCAACCTGGTGGGACTTCCGAACAAGGTGACGAGCGAGCCGAAGAAAATCACCAGGGACTCGACCGATCTGGTCTTCCACATCAAGACCGACAAGACCTCGCCGGCCGGCAATCACACGAGCCTCTTCTGTCAGCTTGTGGTGACGCAGAACGGCGAGCCCATCTTGCATAATCTGGGAAGCACCACTCTTCGTATTGATGTTCCGCTCCCGCCCAAGCCCAACGCCCCCACTCCCGCGCCTGCTCCGGTGAAGGTGGCGCAGGCCCCGAAGCCGGCTGCCGCCCCGGCCAAACCGCTTTCGAGACTGGAGAAGCTCCGGCTCGAGGCGAAACAGGCCAGGGCCAAGTGAGATCCCTGATGATCCGTCGGGCCGATCCCGGAATCCGACTCGCGAGGAACCGATGAGCCGAAACGAACGAGACGCCGCGATGGCCCGATTCCGGGGCCTTTTGATGATTCCCCTGGCCCTCGTCGGCCTGGGCGCCGATCGCGTTCCGGAATTGCCCGGCGATGTCTTCGCCCCGGCCGTTCCGAAGCCGCCGGCGCCGATGACCGGGCTGGCCGTCTATCCGCCCGAGGTCAAGCTGTCGACCTCGCGCGACCGCCAGTCGATCGTCGTTCAGGCCACCTATGCCGACGGGATCACCCGAGACGTGACGGCACAGGCCGCGATCGAGGTGTCGAACCCCAAGCTCGTCCGCCGCGAAGGCGCGACGTTCCACCCGTCGGCCGACGGCTCCTCGACGATCACGGTGGCGTTCGCCGGGCAAAGAGTCGCGGTCCCGCTCACCGTCGCGCAGGCGGCCGTCCAGCCGCCGCTGAGCTTCCGGCTCGACGTGATGCCGGTCTTCATGCGGGCCGGCTGCAACACCGGCAGTTGCCACGGCGCGGCACGAGGCAAGGACGGATTCCGGATCTCCCTCTTCGGCTTCGACCCCGAGGGCGACCACTTCCGCCTGACTCGCGAGATGATCGGGCGTCGGGTCAACCTCTCGGTTCCCACGGATAGCACGCTCCTGGAGAAGTCGATCGGCGCTGTGCCTCACACCGGCGGCAAACGGTTCGACCGCGAGAGCGAACTGTACCGAACGATCCACGGCTGGATCGAGGCCGGTGCTCCGAACGACGACGTCTCGAAGCTGCCCAGGGTCGTTGGCGTGGACCTCTATCCCCGTTCAGGCGTCCTCGACGGCAAGGGCGCGACCCAGCAATTGACAGTCCGGGCGCGCTACTCGGATGGGACCGATCGCGACGTCACCAGCCTCGCGGTTTTCCTCACGAATAATGATGTCTCCGCGCCCGTGTCACCCGACGGCCTCGTGACCGCCGGCCAGCGCGGGGAGGCCTTCGTGATGGCCCGGTTCGAGACGCACACCGTCGGCTCGCAGTTCATCGTCCTGCCGAAGGGCCTCGATTTCTCCTACCCCGACGAGCCCGAGGGCAACTACATCGACCGGCTTGTCGCCGCGAAGCTCCAGAAGCTTCGGATCGCGCCGTCGGGCCTCTGCGACGACGAGACCTTCCTCCGCCGCGCCTCGATCGACATCGTCGGCCTCCCCCCGACGGTCGAGGAATACAACCGCTTCATGGCCTCCACCGATCCGAAGAAGCGGGCCCGGTGGATCGATGAACTGCTGGAACGGAAGGAGTTCTCCGAGATCTGGGTCTCGAAGTGGGCCGAACTGCTCCAGATCCGGACCGACCCGACCCGGAACGTCAGCCAGAAAGCCATGTTCCTGTATTACAACTGGCTGGTCGACAAGCTCTCCCGGAACATGCCGATGGACGAGATGGTCCAGGAGCTCCTCGGCGCCAGCGGGGGAACCTTCAAGAACGCGGCGACCAACTTCTACCAGATCACCAACGAGACCCTCCCGCTCACCGAGAATGTCGCGCAGGTCTTCATGGGGATTCGGATTCAGTGCGCCCAGTGCCACAATCACCCGTTCGACCGCTGGACGCAGGACGACTATTACAGTTTTGCCGCCTTCTTCTCGCAGATCGGCCGCAAGCAGGCCGAGGACTATCGCGAGACGATCATCTTCAACTCGGGCGGCGGCGAGGTGAATCACCCGGTCGGCGGTCGCAGGATGCCGCCAAAATTCCTGGGCGACGAAATGCCCGACGTGAATGGCAAGGACCGTCGCGTGATCCTCGCGAAATGGCTGGCCTCGCCCCGAAACCCCTGGTTCGCGACCTCGTTCGCCAACCGGGTCTGGGCCCACTTCACCGGTGTCGGAATCGTCGAGCCGGTGGACGACTTCCGCGTCAGCAACCCGGCGTCGAACCCGGAACTGCTCGAGGCCCTCGGTCAGCACTTCACCGCGACGAAATACGACCTCAAGGGACTCGTTCGCGATATCTGCAACTCACGGACCTATCAGCGAAAGACCCAGAGGAATGAGAGCAATGCCTCCGACGACCGAAACTTCGCCCATGCGATGGTTCGTCGGATCAAGGCCGAGAGTCTTCTGGACACCATCAGCGCCGTCACCGAGACCAAGGACAAATTCGCCGGACTTCCCCTCGGCGCCCGCGCCGTGCAGATTGCAGACGGGACGCGCAGCACGTATTTCCTTCGAACGTTCGGCCGGGCGACCCGCGAGACCCCCTGCTCCTGCGAGGTGAAGATGGAGCCGACCCTCTCGCAGGCCCTTCACCTGCTCAACGGCGACACGGTGAACCCGAAGATTCGCCAGGGCGGACTGATCCCCAGGCTTCTCTCCGAGCGGAAGACTCCCGAAGACCGGATCACCGACCTGTATATCCGATGCTTCTCGCGACGCCCCACTCCAGAGGAACTCGCCACGATCACGGCGAGTCTGGCACAGTACAAGGACCGAAACCAGGCGATGGAGGATCTCTTCTGGGCCCTCCTGAATAGCCGCGAGTTTTTGTTCAATCATTGATTGAACAAGTGCCTTTTCCTCTGGAACTTTGAATATTCTCTCTTGAATTTTTCCAGACATCTTCGAGATCCCGCCGGCGCCCTGGCCGGCGGGGAGCGAGACCCACGAAC